>JAZSEZ010000092.1:0-8466 GCA_045531975.1 Candidatus Egerieisoma sp.
TTTAACTATTTTGTGTTCGAACAAACTGAATAACAATATACTGGAATCTGACTCTACTGACATATATGCAAGTGATGCAAATTCTCCAGGGCCTCTTCCATATCCTGAAATTTTATTAAGGAAATTACCCTGTCTATCAAATCTATAAATCCCAAATGAAGAAAAGTCACTAGGTGTATAGTTTCCAACAATAATACAGCTGTCACCTATATAAGTATTATGATTGAAATAAGGCTGAAATATAAACGCAGAATCACGGTCTTTCAATTGTACAAATTCCACATCTGCAATATCTGACAAGTTCAAATCAATTAAAGGATATTCACGAGTTGGGTCAAACTGTATAACACCATCTACAACATCATTATTTTTATGACCTGTACAGCTCACAAAACAAAGAAATAATAATAAAATAATCACATTCCTTTTCATATTCCACAAATTACAAAAGACGTTTCGCCCATTTTCATTTTGGCAAATACCAATGAAATATTAAAAACGTCTTTGCATTTTACTAAATCAATACGCTACATAATATCACCTTTAACCATGTCATCAGTATTCGATTCCACTTCAGGATTCATACTCTTTTCAGTAATTCCCTCTGCATCATCAATTCCTTCACAAGAACAACTTGTACACAATGCAGCACAAACACAATAATCAGACGTGCCTCCAATTATTGCCTGTTCCTGCATTTTTGAAAGACTTATTTTGGATAGATTAGATAAAGATAGTTTTTTCATAATACCTATGAATTTTATGGTTTTGCGTAAGTTAAGAAAAAATATCAGATGTCAAACTAATTTATTTCCATTGTATTGAGATAATTGAGCTCTGCCTGTTCAAACTTTTTGGGCTCTATTTTCTTTTCCCTTTTGAGGAGTCGTATGCATTTATAGTTTGGCTGAGAGTTACCTTTACCGGTTGGGAGTTGTAGGTTATCTTGTCTGTTGGGGAGAACTGGTCCAGGCGGTTGAGCGATGTTACAACAGAGACTGAACCACCTGTAAACGGAATGTTCTGGTCTATGGAAAGCCCCAACGAATTGGTAAGGTTGTTATTCTCTATATAACCAATCTCACCAGTTTGGGCATCCTGCAATGAAACCAATGAACGGTTATAATTTCCCAGTGTTCCCTGCAGATTAAGTGATGGCAGGAACTGCGCCTTGTAGGTTCTGTACTGCCAATAATCTACCACAAAATTATGACGGGCCAAAATGGCTGAAGGAGACTGGCTGTGTGCTGTCTCAATCACCTCCTGAAGGCTCATAGTAAGATTATGGCGCTGTTGCCCATTTACTGCTGTAGCAAACACCAATAAAATGAAAATTAATAATGTTATCCTCTTGTTTTCCATATCTCAAATTTACCAAAAACTGCCGGTAAAAACACTCTCCTCCAGCCGGTTGCGCCCGCAACAAGGTGATTCTACTGGTTTACAGTGGGTTTCTACACTTCGGTTGCGATGTTTTATTACCATAAAACTATAACCGGATTGCTGCTGGGAGTAATATTTTTACCACTCTTTTTGCTCATATATTGCAGTTGTGGAGAATCTTCTTCAAATGTATTGGGGTATATTATATCTCCCAAGATTTCTCCACACTGGTATCTTGGGGTAAACTGCAAATCAAGCTCTGGTGTATAAGTAAGATTCAGCTGATATGTGCTGCCATTGGTTTTATCCAATGCATACCACTTGCCAGCTGTTGTGTAATCACAAATTTTTACAAAGAAATCCCGGCTGTTTTCTGCAAAGTCCATCAATGATTGTGATTCCTTTATCCCCTGTAGTCCTTTCTCAAAATGTAGCGGAGTGTGGGGTTCTTCAAAATTGATTTGCAATCTTTCTGTCAGCATATTCTCAGTAGTGGAATACTCATAAATGATATTACCCAAATTGGGATGTAACAATATTCTGCCGTCATATTCAACTACACCTTTAGTAAAAGAATATATCATAGAATTGTAATCTGAAAGCACAAATCGTGGAAGTTGGCCAGCCGACTTTGTCTCACCCTCACCGCCATCCAAATCTGCACAATACACCATAGCCTCCTTATTGCCCAATGCATTGAATGGAGCCTCTATATAATTATTCCCCGATATATGAATTTTTGAAAAAGTTCTGCCAGCAACATCATACTTTCTTATATACTCTCCATCTTCTGTTGAAAATTCCATAAGTTTTCCAGCATAATCATACAAAAAGATTCTTTTTGCAGATTCATCTGCGGCTACATCAACCAGTAAAATCCACTCTCCCGGGCCATTACCTTTTGATGATATTTTTCTTATAAAGTTACCCTCAGCATTAAATTGGAACACACCATCATTAGCTGACAAAACAAATATGTAATCCTTTGTAAATTTTACATTCCAAACATCAGGAATACAGGCTCTGAGGCTATCATCATCCAATGCAATAAACCTGAAGTGTCCACATGCATCTTCCATTGTAAGCTCCCGAGATTTCTTCATTTTTGAATAATCATAAGAGCTATTTGAAACAGAATTTGCACCAGAATTGCAGCCAAATTGGACGCACAACATTAACAAGCTGAATATCAAACAGAATCTATTAAATGTTTTCATTTCTCAAGTATTTAGACATAAATAACACCTTTAACACCCTATAATATCATTTTGATATCACAAACATATAAAGAAAACATTTAATATCCAAACAGGATTGTATGTCTTATTCAGTTACTCAAATATCTATTACTTTCATTCATCTCAATTTTATAGTTTATACCACACCACTGCAATACCCTCTGTATCCATCACCTTATCATATTCCTTTTGGGAAGTCTCATCCAGGATATCCCTGTTTACAAACTCCGGCAGCTCTCCACTCTCTACAAGCATATACATTTTATTACCCAACACATTTCCGTGGAAAAACTTCATCCCATCCTTTGTCTTTTCAAGAAAGAAAGAATTGGAATTGCTTAAATCATATATAAGCGAATATATTTTTCCACCTTCAAATATCACATTGGCAAAAATCTTATCACCAGCTATTTTCATATCTATGAATGGTGAAACCTTCTTGTTTGAAAAGTATTTTATGAAATCCACATAATCCCCAGCAGAATCAAATTCCGGAATATCCGCCAATTGAGCCTGATACTTTCCAAAATCCCACTCAAATGCCCTTTCCAATTTTCCATCCTCAATATTTATACAATCCACCGCACCATCATACGAGTTATAAACATAACTCCTCCCATCCTTCTCAAAAACAGGTCTCTGCAGGTAAGTATAAAGCCTCAAGTAATTGGGAAGCCTGTATCCCAACTGCTGCAATGTATCATCCCCACCTCTAAAAACCCATAACTTTTCTTCTTCCCGATGAGAATAGAGAATATAATTCTCACCATCAAAAAGATAATAATGAACAGACAACAAACCTTTTCCTGTACAATCCACCAAAGAGTGAAATTTAATTGGAGATGTAGTGTATCTGTATATTTTGCCTGTGGGATCCAATACCTCCAGCAACTTTTCAGCCCTATTATAACGGAGCATTTGAGCCATAACGTACTCCCCTGCTCCACGACCATACAAATCTGCCTTTTCAACAAACCCACCCTTCATATCATAAACGTGAACAGAAAAAGTCTGGGGGTCCAAAACAAAAAGATTATCCTCACTACAATCAACCCACGGGCTGCCATTAAAAACTGAATACGTAAGTGGAACAGTATCATCCAAGCATACCACATCCACTTGAGACACAACATCAAAAACCGACACCTCATTTTTAAGAAGCCTCTCTACATTTAGCTCCACCTTCAAATAATTGCCTGACACTTCTCCGTTGCCAGAACAGGAAACTGTTATAGCAGCAAGAATACCATATATGTATAATTTTATGTTTTTCATAAATTATTTCTTCTTTTTAGAAGAATACCTACCACCACCTTCATCATTTAGAAGACCCGGAGCATAAGAAGAGTGCCTTTTAGTGCGGGTATACGAAGTATTTCCCTTTATCTCTGCATTTTTAGACTCAACAGATGAGGTTCTATACTTCCTTACAGAAACAATCCCCTCACCAAGCACCGTTTCTATAAAGGCAATGGTACGGATAGTAAAATTATGCTGCCCGCTCAGCCACTTGCTTATCTCTGCCTCCTTTTTACCTGCCGCTTTTGCAAAATCTGCCTGCGACCACCCTTTACGCTTAAGGATATCATATATCCTTTTGGCAATGTCAAATGACAAATCAGTCTCTCTTCTCTCTTCGGTTGGAATTTTTTCCAAATATTCCTTAAATAGCGGATCTGCATATCTGATTTTTGACCAGTCTGTTATCATATTTCAAGATTTAAATTGCATAATTCAGTTTCTAATTCAACACCTAAGTGCTCCAATTCCCTTAACTTCCTATCGATTGATTGTAGAGACTCTACGTGAAACTTCAAAGTATTATCCTCCTGATATGTTCTTGTAAACTTTTCACCACCTCCTCCTAAAATCAATAACTTTTCTGAAACTCTAATACAATATAACCGTAAAGTTCCCCGATTTGTATTCCTTCCCAACCGAGAAGAAAACACAGGTATTGCGCAAACTCTATCTTCCATCTTACCTTCATTCCTAAAGTAACTCTCTAACGCCCCTTTAGTCAAAATATTTTCCAATGTAAGATAAATGGTTTTAAAATCATTTTTAACCTTCAATAACTCTACATCTTTATACATTATTAAGAATTTACGTACCTCCGTTTCTTTCTCATCAGAATACTTTATTGCAAAAATATCTGCCTCAATTCCTAATGCAAATGGTTCAAACTCTACTTTTCTCATACGGCAACTTATTTTCACAAAGTTACTTATATTATAATAATAACCAAATATTTACATAAAAAATCCTTAACTTTAAAGTTAAGAATTACTATACTAAACCAAAGCTATACCTTCTCATCCAATTTGTTCCAAGCAGTTATCTCAATAAGCGAAGGTTCTTTTCTATAATTGCCGTATGTTCAGACCGTACTCCACACTCCTTGGCATATTTGCTCCACTGACTTATCGTATCAACTATTTCCCCAATTATTGAATCAGCATTTTTTATATCCATCATCTTTCCTACCAAAGACAAATCATTCCTGGTAAATTCATCTTGTTTACCATTAATGGACATCTGGTGTACTGCAGTCCATTTTCCTGTTGGAGAATATGAATAACACAAATCGTAAGCAGGAGCAAGTTTCCAACTGCCGCTGCTGTCCATCAGAAAACTGTGATTCTTTGTATGATCATCATGATTCCTTGCCACCACATTAAACACCATCCTACGGAAGAATTGTTCCATTTCATTGTA
Source organism: Candidatus Egerieisoma sp. (assembly GCA_045531975.1). GTDB lineage: Bacteria > Bacteroidota > Bacteroidia > Bacteroidales > UBA932 > Egerieousia. The sequence continues at coordinate 5,340 of JAZSEZ010000092.1, forward strand.
GTTCAGACCTATTTTTCTCATAATACGAAATGCTGACTCATAGGAGTGCAGTGAATCCCTATCATAATGGGCTATGGCAGCCAAAGTCTGCATATGTATTTTATCTCCATTATCCGTACGGTCAAACCTTTTTGTCATAAAATGGAATGAATCTCCCTCCTCCAGCAACTTGCTTTCCGTCATTTTTATTCCACAATGGGTAGCCATTTTATAGTAAGCATATTCAATATTGCCAATACCTTTGGGATGATATATTTTTGATCCATTCTCATTGAAAGTGGTACCATCAAACTTCAGCAGCCAATAAGTAAACCCTTTTGGAGCTTTTACCTGCCCAGATCTTATTTCATTTGTCTGTTCATTGATTGCAACAATTGCTTTCGGTTTTGCACCACCAGCAGATGTTCCTATCTTAAGAATGTCCAAAATATTTTTATCCTCCTGTATTATGCTTTCCCTGAAAGCTGCCCTATCCTTAAAGACTTTATCTGCCAACTGAACCAGACTGTCCATTCTTAGAATAGTTGATTCGTTCAACTCCTTTATATCCTTGCTTGGGTAAAACTCCAATGCTCCCATTGCCCTTTCTCCCACATAACAAAGTCGGTCCAATGGCGTTACATTAGTTTCTGCTATTCCATGGGCAGCAAACCAAGAATCAATTATTTCATTTCCGTATTTATCGGGAAGAGAATCTGCTATCATTCCAGGCAGTCCGTGGAAACAATTGTTTCTGTTATTTGGAAAGGTGTAGACAAAATCACGCATTGAACTTTTCAAAGGCATAATTATTGGGGAAACATCCAATCCACTTTTGAAAAATTCCGGGTAATACTGAAATTCTGCAAGTCCCCTCTTTTCATTCCAAGAAAGAAGACCTACTTTCTTACCATATAACTTTACATCTACTATAAGTTCATTCATGGTCATTCTTCGTTTTCTTTATTCTCTGCTTCTTTTTACCCATCAATTTTTTCATAAGCAACGGGCTTCTTGGAGGCTCAGGTATGAACTCATTAAGATTATCAAGCATATCCAAAACTCTCAATACTCTGATATAACTGTCTATCATAATGTTACATCCTTTCTCCATACGCACAATAGTACTGATGTTTACACCTGCCATTTCAGCCAGTTCTGCCTGCTGGATATTGCGTCTTATACGGTATTCCTTAAGCCTTTCCCCTAAAGTTTGAAGAATAGCTCCGTTTGTCATTTCCTGCCACATATCTTCGTCCTAACCTTTATTCAAATATTATTTTGCATTTTTGCAAAGTTAAAACAAATTTAGCTAATAATTGTGCAATACTGAATATTTATATCATTTAAACCTCATCACCATCAGAACAGGGTTGTCTTCTTCTGAGGCGGAAGCGGCTATTTGCTTCAGATCACTGGGAAGAAGGTTGTAGTTTTCTTTAAGGAATGGGATTGGCAATACGGCTGCCAGCGTGTTTGGGGTTTTGGTAAGATTGTAACAGCTTAACAGGAATTCATCTTTCCATAGAATCTCTTCTTTATCCTCCGGGAAGTGGTTGCTGCAAGGGAGCTGGTATATCTGTTTTTCCCCTTTAAGATAAATGTAGTTTGCATTTTTGAATCTTTTCTCCCTATTCGCCTTACTGTCCTGACTGTTGCAGAAAAGGATATAATCTTCTGTTTCAACTAAAGGGCAAACCAGATTTACCGCATCCTCACTCTGTTGCACACTAAGGAATTTTGGAGTCATCTCCAGTTTCCTGTTTAAGTAGTATACTGTATCCGTTCTTTGGGTTATTATGTATATACCGTTGGCAGTATGTGTTACAATGGATGACATATAGATGTCATTAAGTCCATACGGTTTGGCAAATTGAAATCCTTTGTGTGGAATGATTTGGCCGGTACGGGTATTGTATAATTTCGTTGTTGCACCATTGTTCCGCAGTTCTCCATAGTCGTTTATAAGTTGGGAATACAGGTTCAACAGCACAAGTGTATCGCCAAAGAGTTTTGTATCTTTAAATTTTTCTTCTACAATGGTGCTGCTATTGGCAAGGATCTCTCCGTTATAGTTGAATGTGCGTATAAATTTGCCATATGCGGAAAATGCATATATCTCTTTTTTCTCATCATCTATTTCATAAGAACAGTCAAGCCCAAACAATATTTCTTCATTTTCTTCTTTTGATTTGAAAACTGTTTTCAAATGTTTCCCTTCAGTATCAAACAGCTCAAGTTTTCCTTCTTGAGGGCTGAATCTGTGCCACTCGCCATCTTTTCTATATGGCGAAAAGTCTCCAATAAAAATACGTTCATCATCTATGTGTATCTGATTTGCAAATGAAGCTGCATAAGAGAGCAATTTGGCAGAATCCCCACCCTGCAACGGTATATATGAAATCTCTGCAATATCTGAGAGTTTCCAATCCAGCAAAGGGTATTCCTGCGAAAAGTCTACAACAATAAGGTCTGCAGGCTTTTCTGGAGATTTGCATCCCGACAAATTTATGCTGCACAACAATGCAAACAATATGCTTACAGGGAGGAAAATGTTCTTTTTCACAGCAAGTGATTTTTCAAATATTATCTCAATTGGAATACATATGGGAATATATAGGTTGTTTTTATTGGAATACCATCTTTGGTGGCAGGTTTCCATTTTGGAGACTCCCTTACAACCTTTATTGCTGCAGAATCCAGCAACGGATGGGCACCCTGTACAACCCTTATATGCTCCAGTTCTCCTGTTTCTGTTATTTCAAAGGCTAACTTGCCTCTACCCATAATTCCCTCTTTTCTGGCTTCCAGCGGATATTCCACTCTGTAAAAAAACCACTTTGTAAACTCCACATTGCCACTCTTGCCTGAATCGGGAGAGACAAATACTGCCGGCTCTACAGTTGAGTCTGTTTCCGGTACAATGGCTTTTTTATTGTCAAAAACTATCGGGAAGATATATTTTACATCTACACGTTTGCCGACAGATTTGCCAGGGGTCCATTTTGGGGCTTTTGAGATTAGCCGCATAACCTCTTTTTCCAATACAGGGTCTGCGTGTTCTGTAATTTCTATATTTGCCACGGTGCCTTCCTTGGTTATAGTAAATCTGACCGGTACTTTACCTGTAATGTTCTGTTCCAATGCG
>JAZSEZ010000076.1:0-11264 GCA_045531975.1 Candidatus Egerieisoma sp.
TGATACTCTCTCTTTAAAACTTCAATTATATCTCCCTTTCCAACTATAAGCAATCTTTCCATAATTCTATAATTTTACAACCTTGCAGCAGGTTATCTTATTGTAATTGTCTATTGTTATTTCTGTTTTTTCAGCACGGCTGAAACCGTTTGCAAGGGCTGCCTCCTCAAATGGGGCCGAATCCCTCACAGAGTTGTACACTACAATGCACTCCTGTTTTACAATCTTAGAGAGCATTGCCATTATTAGTGCAATTTTTCCTCCGTGTCCCCCTATGAATATACTGTCGGGAAGATGAACCTCCTTGTTCTGAACCATTTGGGGAAGATTCAGGATAGTGAAATCCCCTATGTGGGGTTCTATCCCCGGCACTCCCATTTTACGACAATTCTCCTGGAGGATGGCTGCACACTGCTCCCTTACCTCAAATGAATCTATGTGCAGATGGGGGAACTGCATTTTGGCCTCTATGGAAACCGAACCTGTACAGAATCCTATATCCCACAATGCGGTTCTATTGTGCAAATCAAGCATACTCAGGCTAAGAAGGCGGATAGGCATTTTTGTAATCATATTTTCCCTTCCGTCCAACAAGGCAAATTCTGAATGTGGAATTCCAAAAACCCTGCTGTGATGCTCCCTGAACTCCCCCACACCATTCTGCCGCTCCATAATCACACAGTTTGGGACAGCAAAACTCATCTGTGCCGCCTGTTGCAGGGTAAGGGTTGAAACCCTCTCCCTCTCTCCCCCAAGAGCCTCTCCCACGTGCATCCTGTAGTTGCAGTAGCCGTAATGGAGTGCCCTTTGGGCTATAGCCTCCGGGGTGTGCACTTTGTCTGTAAGGATTCCTATCTTGTGGCGGCGCTCAATAAGAGCCTGGTCAAACCCGTGCCACGGTCTCCCGGTAAGGGAAACCATTATCATATCATCATACTGCAGGGCCAATCTGTGGGCAAGGCTCTGCAATGAATTGAACACCGGATACACTTTAATCTGTGCGTGCGGAAGTCTCTTTTGTATGGTTACGGCAAACCCGTAAAAGAGGGGGTCTCCAGATGCAAACACTACTATCTCCTCCCCCGCTGCCACATATTCCCCATCACATTTCCCCTGTATTCCCAGCGGAAATTCCCCTTTGGCAACGGCCTGATATTTGGCAAAAACATCATCAAGGGGTACAGTTATATCTATCCAAGTGTGCCTGCAAGGAAGATAATCCTTTACAAGCTCATAATGCCTTTTACCTCCGGAAAACACCTTTGCACGGCGAAGCACATCCTGCACAAAATGAAGGTTCCTCTCCACCGAAAGGGGGTTGTCATCTATTCCTATAATGGTAAACTTGTACATCTCTCCTGTAAATTATATGCTACACATCCCTACCCGGACGCAATTGTTCCGCATCATTATAACATAATATGGAGTTCACTATTGTGGCTGCCAGATTGCTTCCACCTTTGCGTCCCTCCACTATAACCTGCGGGATATGGGCAAAAGGTTTTACCATATGTTTTGACTCCTCCACGTGTACAAATCCCACTGGAGCTGCAACCACACCAAGAGGTGATGCCACCCCTCTCTTAATAAGTGTACACAGTTCCATAAGTGCAGTTGGGGCGTTTCCAAACACATATAGTGCATTCGGATGCTCCTGAACCGCCAGCCTTATCCCCGCCTGTGTACGGGTAATCCCCTTCTCTGCAGCAAGGGCCTCAGTACGTGGATCATTCAGGTAACATTTCACCTCTATCCCCAATCTTTGCAATGCCCCTTTCCTTATTCCGGATGCCGCCATTGTTACATCTGTAATTATTGTCCGCTCCTGCCACTCATCTGAGCTGATTGCATTATACATCTTCTCCACGGCCCCTGGTGTAGTGTAGAGGATATTCTCCATATCAAAATCAGCTGTAGTGTGGATTGCGTGCAGAAGTGTCCATTTTCTGTCTGTAGGTATATCCCTGTTTTTCAATTCCCCCTCAATGGTGCGGAAGCTCTCCATCATTATACTTTGCCCCACATTAACGTCCCCTTCAGAGGTTTCCCTGTAATATCCGCGCGGAGTTATGAATTTTCCTCCCGATATATATGACTGGGAGTTTCCAATAATTACCACAGTAAACATATCAATATCCTCAGGATTGAACTCAGCCAAAGTGGTGACAGTCACCTTCTGGTCTTCACGTCCGGCCTGCCTTACAAACCCCACAGGGGTATTGCCGCTCCTCTCTTTAAGGAAAAGCTCTTTAAGCCTGTAAAGCTGCCAATAGCGGCCATTGCTTTTGGGGTTATATATAGCTGTAATGAAATCTGCATATGCAGCAGCCTTAATCCTCTTCTCAATCTTTTCCCAAGGGGTCATAAGATCAGACAGTGATATGATGCATATATCATGACCTATAGGAGCACCAAGCACCGAAGCAGCTTTCTGAAAGGCGCTTATACCTGGAATAACCCTAAGGTCCAGCTCATCTACAGTACCCTGCTGCTTAAGATGAAGATACATCTCCCAAATAAGGGGAGCCATACCATAAATTCCGGCATCACCTGAGCTGATTACGCATACAGTTTTTCCCTCAAGAGCATATTCAAAAGCCTGTCTGGCCCTCTCCCGCTCCTTGCGCATCCCAGAATCCACACATATGGCATCAGCGGTAAGATATGGTATAATAAACTGAAAATAATACTTGTAACCTACAATAACATCACTTGCAGATACAGCATCAATCACCGCCGGAGTAATATCCTCACGGCTGCCGGGACCAATTCCCGCCACAAAAATTTTCATAAAAAATGAAATAACAAAGGTTAACAACTCTACCTTGTCCCCGAGGTTTCGTTGTATCAACTTCATCTGGCAGGTTTTCTGACTCGCCATTCAGATACGCCTTCCCTTTTACAGTGGCTCAGAAAGTATCTGATATAAACAGGCACACAGCAACGGGCATTGTCCCGGATTCTAACCGGATTCCCTCTCTGCACATTAAGAATTATGTGCATCACCAAATGCTACGCGAATGTAATCATTATTTATATTTATTCAAAATAAAATTTATCAAATAAACAACTCCCCTTTTACAAGAATACAGCTGTTTCCACCAACGTATACAGTACCGTTGGAGCGTATCTCGGTAGAAACCACAGACGGACGCTGCATAGCCTCCCCCTGCAGATAACTGCACCTGCTTCCCAATTGTACTACTCCATTATGGTACAAATAATATGTAAGCGCAGCATTAGCCGTTCCTGTTGCAGCCTCTTCATCTATCCCATACAGAGGTGCAAAATTTCTCACGTGTGCAGTATAACCATCTTCCGAAAGGGCAAATGCGTGTACCCCAACCACCTGCAATTGCGAACTCAAGGATGCCAAGGCATCCATATCAGGTTTGAGGGAGTTCAGTTCCTCTATGCTCCCTACAGGCATAATTATATCGGGAAGACCAGTGGAAACAATTTGTGGCTGAAGGGTATTCTTTGTTCCCCGCATTATCTTCAACAGCTGCTCCCCATCCACCTCTTTATCTATAACCTTTGGTGTTGCCATCTGCATCATAACCTCCTCCCCTACAATAACTTCAAGGTCCCCGGCAAGGGTGTGGTTCATACAGACGGCCCCTTTTGGAACAATCCCCTCATCCCTTAAAACACAAAAAGATGCTATAGTTGCGTGGCCGCACAAATCCACCTCCTCTACAGGGGTAAAATACCTTACAGTGAACTCTGCAGGGGCATTCTGCTGCACAAACGCAGTCTCAGAATAACGCAACTCCGCTGCAACTTTAATCATCAGAGATTTTTCCGGAAAACTTTCATTCTTTCCCAATAGAACAACCCCCGCAGGATTTCCCCCAAACGGCATATCTGTAAACGCATCAACTGTAAAATATTTCATAACTGTACTTTTTACAAAGATAATCAATATTGCCAAGCATCCAAAGGTCCCATTTCTTGCGCGGAAAGCAAATCCTCCAACATAGAAGTCAAAAAAACACCTAAAAACTTACAAACTGAACAAATATTACCACAAATTGCTTATATTTGTTAAACGAAAGCACCATAAATGCGTATAAAAGTATGCTAAACCACTCAAAAACGTATAAATAAAAAAACGCACAAACACCAGAAAAGCAATGATTACAAAAGAATTGATATCTCCGCGGAGCATTGTAGTTGTAGGTGGTTCGGATGATACTACAAAACCTGGAGGAAATGCACTTAAAAATCTTATAGATACCGGTTACAAGGGCGAGTTGCGCGTTGTAAACCCAAAGAGTGAGTTCATTCAGGGGATAAAAGCATATAAGACTGCCCAAGAACTTCCACAGACAGATTGTGCTATTCTGGCAATACCTGCAAAAATGTGCCCGGCAACAGTTGAAACTCTTTGCAAGGAGAAAGGTTGCAAGGCGGTAATCATTTTCTCTGCCGGGTTCCAGGAAGAGAGCCACCAGGGGGCTGAACTTCAGAAACAGGTAGTTGATATTGTGAACAAATATGGTGCTGCCCTTATTGGACCAAACTGTATTGGGGTGATTACCAACAATTACGCCGGAGTATTTACAAAACCTGTAACAAACCTTTCACCTAAAGGGGTGGATATAATCTCAGGCTCTGGTGCAACCGTTGTGTTCATTATGGAAACCGCCCTCAAACACGGTGTAAATTTCTCACACGTTTTTTCAGTTGGCAACAGTGCACAAATTGGGGTTGAAGATGTTCTGAAATATCTTGATGAAACTTATCAGCCAGGAATCAGTTCTCCCGTAAAACTGATGTATATAGAGAGCATCAACAACCCGCAGATGCTCCTCAAGCACGCCCGCTCCCTAATAAAGAAAGGTGCCCATATTGCAGCCATAAAGGCCGGATACAGCGAGGCCGGCAGCAGGGCGGCCTCATCACATACCGGAGCGTGGGCATCACCTGATGCGGCAGTAAACGCTCTTTTCCGCAAAGCTGGAATAATTAGGGTATACAGCCGTACAGAGCTTGTAAATATGGCTATGATCCTCTCTATGCCAAAACCAAAAGGGAAAAACATTGCCATAATCACACACGCAGGCGGTCCGGCAGTAATGCTTACAGACATTCTTGGGAGCAACGGCATAAATATACCTCAAATAGAGGGTGAAAAAGCAAAGAAACTCCTTGGCAAGCTGTTCCACGGCTCATCAGTGGCCAACCCAATAGATTTTCTGGCAACAGGCACAGCAGAGCAGCTGGGGCAGATAATTGATGCCTGCAACAATGATTTCAACCAGGTAGATGCAATGGCTGTAATTATCGGCAGCCCGGGGCTTGGTGATGTAACAGGTTTGTACAAAGTGATATTGGAGAAGATAGCCACCTCTCCAAAACCAATATATCCCATTCTCACCTCCATTGTAAACGCCCAGCAGGCAATAGAGACTTTCCAAAAGATGGGGGGCATATGCTTCAACGAAGAGGTTGCATTCGGACACGCTTTTGTGCAACTGGCAAAATCACTGAAACCGGAGCAGCAGGAAGAGCAAAACCTTCCTCAGGTGAACGTACAGGCAATAAGGGATATTATAGATTCTTCTCCCGACGGTTATTTGCATCCCTCTTCTGTTCAGAAACTCCTTGATGCAGCCGGAATCAATAGGGCAAAAGAGGCTGTTGCCGGCACACTGCAGGATGCGGTGGCCGCTGCAAAAGATACAGGTTACCCTCTTGCAATGAAGGTGATTGGTCCGGTACACAAAACAGATGTAGGTGGTGTAGTGCTGGATGTTAAGGATGAAGAAACTCTTGTTGCAGAGTTTGAAAGGATGATGCAGATACCCCAGACCTCCGCAATACTGTTGCAGCCTATGTTACAGGGAAAAGAGATATTTGTCGGGAGTAAAAGGGAGAAAAATTTTGGCACTATGGTAATGGCAGGACTTGGCGGCATATTCATTGAAGCATTGAAGGATGTGGCTGCCCGGCTGGCCCCGGTTTCTCCCCAAAATGCCCTTGAAATGATAAAAAGTCTTAAAGGACATGCAATAATTAAGGGGATAAGAGGACAAGAAGGGGTAAATGAAGTTATTTTTGCAGAAATGGTTTCAAGAGTTTCCCAATTGTGTATGGTTGCACCTGAAATAGCAGAGATGGATATAAATCCTCTTCTTGGAAACTCCAAAACCGTTACTGCGGTAGATGCAAGAGTGAGAATTGAGAAAAATATTGATTAAGATTATGGGACTTTTTACTAAATTAGTGGCTGAATACAAAAAATTGACACCAACTGGAAAGAGTATGGTGGTTTTGTGCATTCTGCTTATCATAGGAATCATCATAAGATGGGACGCTACTATTGAGGGGATAAAGAGAGGATTCGGATTCTTCAGTGGAAATTAGAATTATAAACATTTAAAATATTAAAGATATGGCAGTAAAAGGAGCTATAGTGATTGATACCGAGAAATGCAAGGGTTGCAGTGTATGCATTGCAAACTGTCCTACACAAACCATTGCATTGTCCAAACAGGTAAACGGCAAGGGTTACAACTATGCATATATGGAGAACCCCGATAATTGTACAGGTTGTACAAACTGCGCAACAGTTTGCCCTGATGCAGTAATTACAGTATATAGAGTGAAAATATAAAAATATAGGATATGGCTGAAAAGATACTTATGAAGGGTAACGAGGCTATTGCCCACGGAGCTATCCGTTGCGGTGCAGACGGCTACTTTGGATACCCTATCACTCCACAATCAGAGGTTATGGAGACCCTTATGGAGGAGAAGCCTTGGGAAACTACCGGAATGGTTGTTCTTCAGGCTGAAAGTGAGACCTCTTCAATCAATATGGTGTATGGCGGAGCAACTACCGGCAAAAAAGTAATGACATCATCAAGCAGCTTGGGTATCAGTCTTATGGCTGAGGGATTGAGCTACCTTGCAGGTGCCGAGCTTCCTTGCGTTGTTGTAAACGTAATGCGTGGAGGTCCGGGACTTGGAACTATCCAGCCAAGCCAGGCAGACTATTTCCAGGCAGTAAAAGGTGGCGGACACGGAGATTACAGAATGATTGTGCTTGCACCGGCTTCTGCACAGGATATGTATGATTATGTTGGTTTGGGCTTTGACCTTGCATTCAAATACCGTATCCCTGCAATGATTCTTTCAGATGGAGTTATAGGCCAGATGATGGAGAAAGTTGAATTGGGTGAAATGAAACCAAGAAGAACTGCAGAGGAAATTGCTGCACAGTGCCCTTGGGCCCTTACCGGCAAAACTGCAGACAGAAAGAGAAACATTGTAACTTCATTGGCACTTGACCCTAATGTACAGGAGAAAGTGAACATCAAACTTCAGGCAAAATACAAAGAGATTGAGGAGAATGAGGTAAGATACAGCACATATTTGGCAGAAGATGCAGAGTATCTGTTTGTTGCATACGGCAGTATGTCACGTATATGTGAGGCTGTTGTAGACCAGGCACGCGAGGCAGGATTCAAAGTTGGCCTTCTAAGACCAATCACCCTGTTCCCATTCCCTACAAAACAGATTCAGGAGATGATACCTCAGCTGAAAGGAATCCTTACAGTTGAGATGAGTGCCGGCCAGATGGTTGAAGATGTAAAACTTGCTGTTAACGGCAAAGTACCTGTAGAATTCTACGGCAGAATGGGTGGAATCATCCCTGCACCGGAAGAAGTATATGATGCATTTGTAAAATATTTCAACAAGTAGAGAGTTATGGATATAAAAGATATTATCAGACCGGAGAATATGGTATATACCAAAACTCCTGTTCTTACTGATGCTGTAATGCACTATTGTCCGGGTTGTACTCACGGTGTGGTTCACAAAGTGATTGCAGAGGTTATTGAGGAGATGGGTATACAGGACAAGGCAATAGGTATCTCACCTGTAGGATGTGCGGTTCTTGCATACAACTATATAGATATAGACTGGGAGCAGTCTGCCCACGGTAGAGCACCGGCACTTGCAACTGCAACAAAACGTCTTAATCCCGACAAATATGTCTTCACATACCAGGGTGACGGAGACTTGGCATCAATTGGAACTGCAGAGGTAATGCATGCCTGCAACAGAGGAGAGAACATTGTAATAATCTTCATAAACAATGCTATTTATGGTATGACAGGCGGACAGATGGCCCCTACTACCCTATTGGGACAGAAAACCGCCACAACACCATACGGCAGGGATGCAAAACTGAACGGCTACCCTATGAAGATTACAGAGCTTCTGGCACAATTGGAGGGTACTTGTTATGTAACAAGACAATCCGCACAAAACCCTGCATCTGTACGCAAGCTTAAAAAGGCCATCAGAAAAGCTTTTGAGAACTCAATGATGGATAAAGGAACCTCATTTGTAGAGGTAGTTGGAACTTGTAACTCAGGCTGGAAAATTTCACCTGTACAGGCCAACAAATGGATGGAAGAGAATATGTTCCCATTCTATCCTCTTGGAGATATGAAAGACAGGTAAACCGTTAACGCATAAAAATTGAAATTATGAAAGAAGAATTGATTATAGCAGGTTTCGGAGGTCAGGGAGTTTTGTCAATGGGTAAAATATTGGCCTATTCCGGAATAATGCAGGATAAGGAGGTAACTTGGATGCCGTCTTACGGTCCGGAGATGCGTGGCGGTACAGCAAACGTTACTGTAATCTTAAGCGACAAGAAGATTGGTTCCCCTATCCTTGGCAAATGTGACACAGTAATTATCCTTAACCAGCAATCTATGGATAAGTTTGAAAGCTATGTAAAACCTGGCGGACTGCTTATCTATGATCCCAACGGAATCACCAGACACCCTGAGAGAAAAGATATAAACATCTGCTCCATTGAGGCAGCTGAGGAGAGTGCCAGAATGGGTAATCTTAAGGCTTTCAATATGATTGTATTAGGTGCATTCCTTAAGAAAAAACCGGTGGTATCATTGGAAAGTGTGGTAAAAGGTCTTAAAAAATCTTTGCCTGAGAGACACCATCACCTTATTCCAATGAATGAGGAGGCAATTAAAGTAGGTATGGATAAAATTGTTGACATCAATACGTTATAGCACCAGACCCGTACCAGAATATTATGAAACCGGCCCTGTTAAATCAGGTCCGGTTTCATTTTTATTTTATAATCAAAAATAATTATTAAATTTGCTATTGAAATTTTCCCCAAATGAGTGCAGAAAGTCAAATAGTAGTTGAAAAGCTTAAAGGTCATATTGAGCAGATAATCTCAAAATATGAGCTTGCACTTTCTGAAAACATCTCACTGAGAGATGAACTGGAGAAATACAGAACTGATTTGGAGAACAGGAATGACAGAATAAAAGAATTAGAGCAAAAGATTGAGTTGATGCAATTGGGAGAAGCTTTTAAAGCTTCTGCCGAAGATGTGAAAGAGGCAAAGAAGAAGATTGGGAAGATTGTGCGTGAGATTGACAAGTGTATTTCAATGTTAAACGACTGATAATGGAAGACGAAAAACTCAGGATAAAGGTAACGATTGCCGAAAGGCAATATCCGCTCACCATACAACCGTCTGAAGAAGAGAGTTTGCGTATAGCAGTGGGAAAGATTAGAGAGATGGTGGAGTTTTATAAAAGCAAGTTCAAGGACAGGGATTTGCAGGATGCATTATCTATGTCGGTACTGCAATTTGCTGTTAAGGTTGTGAGATTGGAACAAAACAAAGAGTTTGAGGGTTTGGTTGAGGACTTGAAAATTTTGGATAAACAATTGGACGAATACATAACCGGTAACAACTAGATTATATTTGACATACTGCATATTGGCAAAAATTAACTTTTAGCCGTTGGATCACAGCTCTTTGCGAAAATCAACACTATTTAACAGAACCGAGTTAACCAACAGACAAAAACAGGCCTGGGTGACCCTTAGGGGGATTCCGTTTTTACGGGACGTTGGAAGTTTGCGTCTATCATTGGAGCTCAAATCTTATTTTTAAGATTTTTCTGAAAACAGCGGGTCCAGCGGCTTTTATTATGTTTGAACCTGACTAAAAAACTTAAATAACACATAAAAAACTAAAGAGAGTAGAGATGGAAATTTTAATTATCGTAGTTTTATCAATTTGCGGTGCTATTGGTGGCTGCCTGGCTGCTTACTATATAGTAAATAACGTGGTTTTGAAGAAAAAGAAGGAGCAGATTCTTAAAGAGGCTGAGACTGAAGGTGAAAATATTAAAAAAGAGAAAATCTTCCAGGCAAAGGAGAAGTTCCTACAACTTAAAAGTGAGCACGAGCAGTTTATAAATGAGAAGAACAACCAAATTCAGCAGATTGAGAACAAGGTTAAACAAAAAGAGATTGTAATTAACCAGCAGAATTCTGAGCTTGCAAAAAAACAGAAAGAGGTTGACTTGATTAAGGAAAACCTTAAGAATCAGGTTGAAATAGTAAACAGAAAGAGCGAAGAGTACGAAAAATTGAAACAGGAGGCTATAGAGAAGATTGAGAGCATTGCAGGTATGACAGCTGCAGAGGCTAAGGCCCAGCTGATTGAGACAATGAAAGATGAGGCCAAAACACAGGCTATGTCTTACATTAACGATGTAATGGATGAGGCAAGACTTACAGCATCAAAAGAGGCTAAAAGAATTGTAATAAACACTATCCAGAGAACAGCCCCTGAAACAGCAATTGAGAATGCCGTTACCGTATTCAACATTGAGAGTGATGAGATTAAAGGTAGAATCATTGGCCGTGAGGGTAGAAATATCAGAGCTTTGGAGGCAGCTACCGGAGTTGAAATTGTAGTTGATGATACACCGGAGGCAATATTGCTTTCTGCTTTTGACCCTGTAAGAAGAGAGGTGGCAAGACTTGCTCTTCACCAGCTTGTTACAGATGGCCGTATCCACCCTGCAAGAATTGAAGAAGTTGTTGCAAAAGTACAGAAACAGCTTGAGGAAGAGATTCTTGAGACCGGTAAAAGAACTTGTATTGATTTGGGCATTCACGGTCTGCACATAGAGCTTATCAAGCTTATTGGTAGAATGAAATACCGTTCTTCATACGGCCAGAACCTGTTGCAGCACGCACGTGAGGTTGCAAACATCTGTGCCACTATGGCTTCTGAGTTGGGCCTTAACCCTAAAGCAGCCAAGAGAGCAGGTCTTTTGCACGATATAGGAAAGGTATCTGATGAGGATCCAGAGTTACCACACGCTATTCTTGGTATGAAATTGGCCGAGAAGTATAAGGAGAAACCTGAGATTTGCAATGCAATTGGAGCTCACCACGAG
>JAZSEZ010000074.1:0-16465 GCA_045531975.1 Candidatus Egerieisoma sp.
ACGGTTGTAACTATCCTAAAGAGCTTGAGGCTGAGGTTAATGCTGCAATGGCTGCTACTGAGGAGATTATGGGAATGAAATTTGGAGATCCTAACGCTCCGCTTCTTGTTTCTTGCCGTTCAGGTGCCAGAAGTTCTATGCCAGGTATGATGGAGACCGTTCTTAACATTGGTCTATGTTCTGCAACTATCCCTGGTCTTATTGCTAAAACAGGTAATCCTCGTTTTGTTTATGATGCTTACAGACGTTTGATTATGATGTACTCAGACGTTGTAATGGAGAAAGCTGAGGGTATTGAGCCAGAGGAGGGTAACGGAATCAGAGTTCAGTTGGACAGAATGCTTGCAAAAGTTAAGAAAGAGAAAGGTTATGCTTCAGATACAGACCTTACTACTGAGGATTTGCAGCAGCTTTGCGAGGATTTCAAAATTAGAGTAAAACAAGAGCTAGGCAAACCATTCCCAGATGATGCTTACGAGCAGCTTTGGGGCGGTATTGGTGCCGTTTTCAAATCTTGGAACGGTAAGAGAGCTATTGCATACAGAAGAATTGAGGGTATTCCAGATGAGTGGGGTACTGCAGTAAACGTTCAGTCAATGGTATTCGGTAACATGGGTGACAACTCTGCTACAGGTGTTGCATTCTCAAGAAACCCTGCTACCGGTGAGAACAAATTCTATGGTGAGTGGTTGATTAACGCTCAGGGAGAGGACGTAGTAGCTGGTATCAGAACTCCTAACCCATTGAACGAGGCTACTAAAAACGAGCACAACAAAGAGCTTGCATCTTTGGAGACTGCAATGCCTGCAGTATACAAAGAGTTGGATGAGATCCAGCAGAACCTTGAGGCTCACTTCCACGATATGCAGGATATTGAGTTCACTATTCAGGATGGCAAACTTTGGATGCTTCAGTGCCGTGTTGGTAAGAGAACCGGTCTTGCTGCTTTGAATATGGCAATGGATATGCTTGCAGAGGGTCTAATTGATGAGAAGACTGCTGTAATGCGCGTTGCTCCTGCTCAGTTGGACGAGCTTCTACACCCAATCCTTAACCCAGCTGCTGAGAAGAAAGGTACTGTAATTGCACAGGGTCTTCCAGCTGGTCCTGGTGGTGCTGTAGGTAAAATCGTTTTCACTGCAGAGGAGGCTGTTGAGTGCGCTGCAAGAAAAGAGAAAGTTATCCTTGTTCGTGAGGAGACTAACCCAGAGGACGTAGAGGGTATGCGTGCTGCTGACGGTCTTTTGACTGCTCGTGGTGGTATGACTTCTCACGCTGCTCTAGTTGCACGTGGTTGGGGTAAATGCTGTATCGTAGGTTGCGATGCTCTTCATATCAATATGTTGAACAAGACTCTAACTATCGGGAATAAAGTATACAACGAGGGTGACATCTTCAGCTTGAACGGTAGCAAAGGTTATGTATATGACGTTGCTATTGACACTATGGATGCTTCTGAGAATCCACGTTTTGTAGAGTACATGAAGATTGTAGACAAATACCGTGTTCTAGGTGTCCGCACAAATGCTGATAACCCACAGGATGCTCAGACTGCAATTAACTTTGGTGCTGAGGGTATTGGTCTGTTCCGTATTGAGCATATGTTCTACGGTGAGAATTCAGAGGCTCCTCTATCAAAACTTCGTAAGATGATCCTTTCTAACTCTGAGGCTGAGAGACGTCAGGCACTTGCTGAGCTTGAGCCATACGTTAAAGAGGCAGTTAAAGGTACTATGAAGGTTCTTAACGGTATGCCTGTAACATTCCGTCTACTTGACCCACCTTTGCATGAGTTTGTTCCTCAGACTAAAGAGAAAATTGTGGAGATGGCTACAGAGTTCGGTATCACTCCAGAGGATATCAGAAAACGTGGTGAGGCTTTGCACGAGGTTAACCCTATGATGGGTCACCGTGGTGTACGTCTTGGTGTAACTTATCCAGAGATTTCTGAGATGCAGTTCCACGCAATCTTCACTGCTACTGCAGAGTTGATTAAAGAGGGCTTCACTCCACAACCTGAGATTATGGTTCCAGTAACTGTTTCAGTTAAAGAGCTTGATTTCCAGAAAGAGCTTTGCGACAGAGTTCACGCAGAGGTTGAGGCTGAGCAGGGCGTTAAGATTGTTTACCTATACGGTACAATGATTGAGATCCCTAGAGCTGCTATCCTTGCTGACGAGATGGCTAAAACTGCACAGTTCTTCTCATTTGGTACTAACGACCTTACTCAGATGACCTTCGGTTTCTCTCGCGATGATATCGGCGGCTTCATGGGTGACTACCTAACTAAGAAGATCCTTCCTGCAGATCCATTCCAGACTTTGGACAGATCTTCAGTTGGTAAACTTGTTGAGATGGGTATCAAAGGCGGTAGAGCAACTAACGCTAAACTTAAAGTTGGTATCTGCGGTGAGCACGGTGGTGATCCAGACTCAGTAGAGTTCTGCCACTTGGCTGGAATGAACTACGTTTCATGTTCTCCATTCCGCGTTCCAATTGCACGTTTGGCTGCTGCACAGGCTGCAATTAAACACAACGCTCAGAAATAATCATTAACGATTATATATAAAAAGACCCACCTTAATGGTGGGTTTTTTTATACCCCTATTTTGTGACGTTGTCCTAATTTGTAATTTGTTAAGTATTAAATACTTATAAAAACGGGGTTGTTAACCCCGTTTTTGCTACCCTGTTGGGTATCAATAAATTACAAATTAGGACAACGTCACAATTTTAAAAGCAACAGCAACAAAAAAGAGATGAGAGCCATAAAACTCTCATCTCTTTTTTTGTTGTCTGTAGCAGCCGGAGATGCTTTATTCCGGCTGCGGTGCTTCAGTTAAGCATTGTCGTACAAAACTATAATCAATATGAAGAACAGAAGCAATATGCATCATTCTTGCATTAGTCTCAGAACCAAGTCTCAAAATCAACTCTTTAATTTCTTCCTTCGTCAAATTATTTAAAAGGCGTCCATTCAATATCCTGCTCACTTCTGCAGTAAGTTTCTCAATTGTACAAGTTTCCCATTTGGAATGTTTTGGTATAACTGCAGATTTCAGAATAGGAGTCAAGTTTGTATAACTCAAAAACTCATCATAATTGTTAAAACACCTGTCCATATAACTGGTATCAACTTCAATAACGCTGCACAACTGCAAATGCCATCTATACCCAATAGGTATAAACTTATTCTCTTCTTTAAAATGCATAGAAGCAGATGACCATCTGTAATTCTCAATTTTTGAACACATCCCAGCTACAACAGGATTCTGTAGAATATACACACCAGAACTCAATACCCATTCATCACTCCTTTTACAAGCACTCGAAAAAGGTGTAGCAAAAACCTTGTTGCTGTTCTTGTATTTCCTGTTATACCAACGGGAATAACTCTTCAATGTCTCCCTCATCAACTCGGTAACACATAGCGTTTCAATAAGAAAATGAGCATGATTCCCCATCAGAGCAAACTCCAGTACTTTGCTTTCGTACTTTTTGGCCATCTTGTCCATTCTCCTCAAAAGTTCAAGATTATCCTCATCATCATAAAAAACAGTGTACCTGCCATTTGCTCTAAAGTACACATGAATAATTCCTTCCTGTTCTCTTTCCCTTTTATTCATACTCCACAAAATTTTGCCCAATATAATACATGGTATCCTCATATAGAAACTTAAACGTATAATTTATCCAAGTTTACGCTACTTTTTAACAATTTAATTTGTTAACTTTACAAAAACCCACCCGCTATGCAAAAATTACCTAAGATTTTTGTGCTGGACACAAATGTGATTTTGCATGATCATCGTGCAATTTATAACTTTCAGGAAAACGATTTGGTAATACCTTTAGCCGTTCTGGAGGAGGTAGACAAGTTCAAGTACGGGAACGACATCATTAACTACAACGCTCGTGAGTTTGTAAGAACAATAGATGAAATCTCAGACCCGCGGCTGTTCAATGGGCACGGCTACCCGCTTGGAAAGAAACGGGGAACGCTCACTGTTACCACCAATAAAGAATTCCCAAAAGACCTCCAGAATACATTTAAAGACGATTCCCAGGACCACCGCATTCTGGCAACAGCAATCTGGTACAAGCACAATTACGGTAACCGGGTTGTTGCATTGGTAACCAAGGATGTAAACCTTAGAATGAAGGCAAAAGCTGTGGGAATGTTTGTGCAGGATTACCTCACAGACCATATAAAAGAGGAGCGTGTAAACCAGAATGAAAAGAGGATAATTTATGTAAAGGGGGCTGCCCCTCATCTTTTAGAGCAGCTGTTGGACCAGGAACAAGGTGTGCCAATTGCATCATTCAGATACAAAACCCCGCCTTGCAACCAATTATATAATTTTAAGCATCCCGACGGAGAGAGCATCCTTGCCCGCTACAACCACAACACCGGCAACATAGTGCTGGTGGAGCCACAAACCGCATATGGCATCTCTCCCCGCAACGAGGAGCAGGCATTTGCATTGGATGCAATTCTTAATCCCGACATAAAACTTGTTTCCATTACCGGAACAGCTGGCACAGGAAAAACCCTCCTTGCCCTGGCGGGAGCTTTGGCACAAACCCACCTATACGACCAGATACTCCTTTCCCGTCCGGTAATCCCTCTTAAGAATCAGGAAATAGGTTTCCTACCAGGCGATGCAAAAGAAAAGATAGGCCCTTATATGCTTCCTCTATACGATAACCTGGCAGTAATAAAGAAAAACTTCCGGGACACCAGCAAAGAAAACATAAAAATAGAAGAGATGCTCCGTCGCGAGCAGCTGCTTATCTCGCCACTTGCCTACATCCGCGGACGCTCTCTCTCAAACACGTTCTTTATAATAGACGAAGCCCAGAACCTCACCCCGCACGAAGTGAAAACCATTATTACCCGTGCAGGTGAAGGAACCAAAATAGTCTTCACAGGCGACGTAAACCAGATAGACCAACCATACCTTGACAAATGGTCCAACGGCCTCACCCACCTGAGCGAAAAGCTCTACGGCGAAAACCTCTTCGCCCACATAAACCTTGTAAAAGGGGAGCGCAGCGAACTCAGCGAGCTTGCAGGTAAAAAATTGTGACGTTGTCCTAATTTGTAATTTACTAAGTATTAGATACTTATAAAAACGGGGTTTAATACCCCGTTTTTTGATACCCTCTGGGTATCAATTAATTACAAATTAGGACAACGTCACAATTTTAAAAATAAAAAAACACCCGCCCAAAATTTTTGAGCGGGTGTTTCATTCATTCAATTATTTATTCTCGCACCATTTGCGGGCATTGATAAACATCTCAATCCAAGGGGTAATCTCCTGCGAACGTAACGAAGCAGGGTAGTGGGCCCAGTTCCAAGGACGCAAGCAGCGCTCTGGGTGAGGCATCATAGCCAAGTGGCGGCCATCCAAGCTACAAACACCGGCAATACCCTCAGGAGAACCGTTAGGGTTAGCAGGATAAGCATTATAGTTGTAGCGTGCAGCCACGTTGAAATTCTCCATACCTGCAGGGAATGAGAACTTACCCTCTCCGTGGGCAACCCAGATACCCAATTTGCTGCCAGACAAGCTGCGCAACATAATTGAAGGGCTCTCCTCAATAGTAACACCCACAAACGCACTCTCATATTTATGAGAATTGTTATGAATCATCTTAGGAGAAAGCTCACGTGCAGTAGGGGTAATCAGGCCAAGCTCAGCCATCAGCTGACAACCGTTACAAATACCTAAACTCATTGTATCCTCACGTGCATAGAATTCATCAAGGGCAGCCTTAGCTTTTGCATTATACAAGAACGCACCAGCCCAACCCTTAGCAGAACCAAGAGTATCGGCATTAGAGAAACCACCCACAAACACAATCATCTTAACCTCCTCCAAAGTCTCACGACCAGAAATCAAGTCGGTCATATGCACATCCTTAACTCTGAAACCTGCAAGGTGAAGAGCCCAAGCCATCTCGCGGTCACCGTTAGAACCTTTCTCACGGATAATAGCAGCCATAGGGGCATCAGCAGCAGGAGCCAAAGCAGCGCCAGAACCACCAGCAACAGGACTAGCCACGCCAGAGTACGCAGAAAGAGAACCTGTAAAGCCCTCAGGGAATTTATAAACAAGAGGCTGAGCCTTATAATTTACAAATCTCTCTTTAGCGCAAGTCTCGCCAACCTGTCTGATATCAAACAAGTAAGAGGTCTTGAACCAAACATCCCTCAAAGCATCAATATCCAAAGAAACTGCGCCAGCAGCACCAAAACCGGTAAGAACCACTTTACGTGCAGGAAGATAATTACCAATAATATAACCTTTGGCACCACAACCCTCAAGAGCTGCAACAACAGCATCCATAGACTCATTAGCAACCTGAACCAAAACACCAGGAGTCTCAGAGAACAACGCCTTAAAGATAACAGCAGAATCACCCTCATAACCCCACTCCTTAGCAATCATCTCAAGAGCACGGGCATTGATAGCCAAACCTCCGTTCACATTAGCAAAACACATCTCAAGAGCAGTAGTAATCATACCACCCGCAGAAATATCGTGTCCAGCAAGCACAAGCCCCTCAGCAACAAGTTTCTGAACAGCAGCAAAAGCAGCACCAAAATACTCAGGATTAACCACATCAGGAGCCACATTACCCACCTGACCAACAATCTGTGCAAATGCAGAACCTCCAAGAGGGAATGCCTCTTTGGCCGAACCTGCCGAAGCAGCACTCTCCACAAATGGGATATACATCAATGCACTGTCGGGATTATTCTGAAGATTTGGATGCACAACCTTATTTATATCCTCCACAGGTGCTACGGTAGAAATAATTACTGTACCAGGGGAAAGTACTTTTTCTCCCGACGGATATTTCTGGGTCATACTCATACTGTCCTTACCAGTAGGGATATTTATGCCAAGAGCACACGCAAAATCACTGGCACCCTTAACTGCCTTGAACAGACGGGTATCCTCACCCTCATTGCGGCAAGGCCACATCCAGTTGGCACTTAGGGAGATACCTTTAATGCCATCTTTCAAAGGAGCCCAAACCACATTGGTAAGAGCCTCGGAAATAGCCATACGCGAACCTGCAGCACTGTCAACCATAGCCACCATAGGGGCGTGACCCATAGAGGTTGCAATACCCTCCTTATTATTATAACCAATTGCAGTAACGCCCAAGTTATTCAAAGGCAACTGAATCTCACCGCAAGTCTGCTGGCCTGCAATAAGACCTGTTACTGAACGGTCAACCTTATTTGTCAACCAATCTTTACAAGCAACACTCTCAAGCTGAAGCACCTGACCTACATAATACTCAAATTTTGCAGGATCATATGCAAGCGGCGCAAAAGAGTAATCAGCTGTAACATCTTTCATATAAGTCTTAGGTGCGCTGCCAAACATATCCTCCATAGCAAGGTCAATTGCAGCCTCGCCGGTCTTCTCATTCTTAAGGGTAAAGTTATGTTTGCCGGTAGTCTCACCAATCACATACATAGGAGAGCGCTCGCGGTCTGCAATAGCCTTAAGCTCCTCAATATCTTTCTCCTGCATAACCAAACCCATTCTCTCCTGGCTCTCGTTGCCAATAATCTCCTTAAGAGATAGGGTAGGGTCGCCCACAGGAAGTTTGCTGATATCAATATTACCACCGGTCTCCTCCACAAGCTCCGACAAACAGTTCAAGTGACCGCCGGCACCGTGGTCGTGAACACTAATAATAGAGTTATAATCGCTCTCGGCAACCGCACGGATTGCATTATAAGCTCTCTTCTGCATCTCAGGGTTTGAACGCTGAATAGCATTCAACTCAATTGCATTGGCATATTGGCCTGTATCAACGCTACTTACAGCGCCACCACCCATACCAATACGGTAGTTGTCGCCACCAAGTAGAACCACTTTATCACCCACAGCAGGTTTCTCCTTAAGGGCATCGCGTTTCTTTGCATAACCAACACCACCAGCCAACATAATAACCTTGTCAAAACCAAATTTCCTCGCAGGAGCTGCAGCACATGTTCCCGACGGATTAGTGCAGTTACCTGCCTGAGCACCTTCTGCACCGGCAGCCGCAGTGCCATCATACTCTGCAGTAAGCAAACTTCCGCAAATGATACACTGGCCGAATTTGTTACCGAAATCTGAAGCACCATTAGAAGCCTTTGTAAGGATCTCCTGAGGGCTCTGGTACAACCAAGGACGGGCAGGGGTTTTCTCCCAATCACGCTCCACAGCCATTGCTGCTGCACAAGATGCATCTGCAAGGTCAGCTGCTCCCTGGCCTTTCTCTGTGCTCAAATGAGGATTCACACCTGGAGTCTCCTCCACACCCTCGTTGAATCTTGGGTATGAAGTCATATAACAAGCGGTACCAGCTATCGGGAAGCTGCCCTTACCACCTGCAATACGGTCTCTGATCTCTCCACCGCTACCTGTTGCTGCACCGTTGAACGGCTCAACTGTGGTTGGGAAGTTGTGTGTTTCAGCCTTAAGTGAAATAACTGTCTCAGCCTCTTTTGCCACAAACTCAGAAGGCTGGCTTCCGCTGGTTGGGTGGAACATAGCCACCTTAGGACCCTCAAGGAAAGCACAGTTGTCTTTGTATGCACTAACTATAAGATTAGGATTCTCCTGAGAAGTTTTCTTAATCATCTTAAACAGAGAACTTTCCATCTCCTTGCCATCAATGATGAACACACCATTAAAGATTTTATGACGGCAGTGCTCACTGTTCACCTGAGAGAAACCGAACACCTCACTGTCTGTAAGACCGCGGCCAAGCTTCTTGCTCAACCCCTTCAAGTACTCAATCTCCTCAGGGTTAAGGGCAAGACCCTCCTGTTTGTTGTACTCCTCAAAATTCTCTATATAAATAACCGGTTCAGGCTGATTGTTTACTGTAAAGATTTCCTGGTTAAGTCCATTATAAAGACGCTGCAACATCTTGTCATACTGCGGCTCCTCCTCCTGAGTGCTGAAAAACTCCTCAATACGCTCAATTCCACAGATATTCATATTCTGTGTAATCTCCACCGCCGTAGTACTCCACGGAGTAATCATCTCACGTCGTGGACCAACAAATTTACCGCCCACACTTTCCTCTTTCATAAGGGTGGCATTGCCAAACAGCCACTGCAGTGCGTTCACATTCTCCTGAGAAATCATTTCTTTAGCCTTAACAGCTATAACTGTACCATTATTGGTACTAAAGAACAGAATCATAAGTATATAGTATTTAAAGTTTCATTTGCGCACATAATATCGTGCTAATCTACAAAAAAAACCGGAAATGGCCAAAACGTCTACGCTACCCGGTCCCCGGGTGGCCCCGTACCCGGTCCTCGGGTGCCGCTGTACTCGGTCCTCGAGTGTAGCTGTACTCGGTGACCGAGTTACATATCAATTATTTTATTTTGAACTATTTAGATTTTTTCACTACATTTGTACAAACAGTTCTCAACGGTTGAAAACTTGTTGAAATTTATTTATTCACTAATAAAAAGGAGGGGGGAGATATGCAGGGCAGATTTCATTACCATTCAATCATCAAATCAATAAGAGGCAAAGTAATCTTTTATAAAGATTCGGACCGTCTGTTGTTCCTTAATATTTTCAGAAGATTTGCAGATAAGTATAATATTCAAGTGAAAGAGTTTGTACTTATGGACAACCATATCCATATTCTGCATACAGCTGAATCTTACAATCAGGCCCTCTATTTCATAGGTGAACTGCAGCAAAATTTTTCATTCTGGTACAACAGATTCCATTCATCAAAAGACAAATTGTTTGTACCGGCAAAAGTATTTCCAAAATTTACAGAAGAGGCTGTTCTAAAATGTTCATTCTATATTCTCCAGAACCCAATGGCAGCCTGTCCGAAAGATTATCCGCATCCAAAAGATTACAAATGGAGCAGTTATCATTATCACTATGATTTCAATAAAAATGTGAGGCTGATGGTAAAGCATTTCAACGAAGTTGCAAAATCTAATGTTATGTTTGATATAATAAATAACAGTAGAAGCAAACTCAGAAACAAATGCCCTATGCTCAGAAGCGGTTTTGAGTGGCCGGATATAAAATTATCAGACTTTCTGGAAGTTTCAACTGCTGAACTTGACTGTTTGTACACAAAAAAAGAATTTGAAATACTGGTTCAAAAATCAATAGTATCGGCCAAAGAGGAATATTATACAGAAAGAGCTGCAAAAGTAAGACAGTATTTGAAAAACAATAAGGAAGCAATCACCAGGCTCTCAACCCTATTAGAGGTGTTTCTGGGAGATATTACATATGAATCTCTCTCATCTTCTGAAAAAGAATCTCTAATAATGGATCTGTTTGCTCATTCAAAAGCCACAATTATGCAAGTGGTAATGTTATTGGACGAAGATAAAAATTTTGTTGCCCAATTATACAGGAAGGCAAGGTAGTGCCCAAAATGCATTGTTGGTTGATTATCAGCTTTATAATATGTCACTCGGTCCTCGAGTACAGCTACACTCGAAGACCGGGTACAGGTATACCCGGGCCCCGGGTACCAAAAAAATATTAATATTTCTTCAAAAAAATTTGCAGAATAAAAAATAATGTCTACCTTTGCAACCCGAAACGGAAACGGCGCCACAACCGCCACAGTTCTTAAAGATAATGGGAGCATAGCTCAGCTGGTTTAGAGCACCTGCCTTACAAGCAGGGGGTCACAGGTTCGAATCCTGTTGCTCCCACAATTTTGAGAAGTCAAAATAAGTTTTTCATAGTGTATTTTAAGTGTTTTGGAGGTCTGCACAATTTGGTGCAGGGCTCTTTTTTTTATTTTTGGAGGTATTTATTCATTACATGAGCGGTGTGATCTGCAAAAACTCTGATAAATAACTCTCAAAAAAAGAAAAAATTTATCCCCATAAACAATCTTAAGAAAAGCAAAAAATCCCGCTCAAAACCACATAAAACCTACTTGTGCACAAATTTAAAAATCCAAATTACAAGAAAAGAAAAAACACCCGGCTGTAAGGTGAGAAAATTTGGTAACCCGTAAAACCAACAATACTTTTGCAGTACGATTATTTGCAGCCGCATTGCGGTAATCGTGTGTGTTAATTTTAAAAAGTGTTTGTTGCGAAGGCGGGAATATCCCAGAAATGGGTGTTCACGCCTTCCTTATTTTACTCTCTGTGGGTAATATGTTTAAAATCAATAAATTACCCCCCCCATATATTTTTTTTATTTTCCAAAAAATTATTTCTAAATTTGTAAAACTATACTTTATGGTTAAAATGGTAAAGTGTACATAGTTTTAAGACAATGCTTTCTTAATCTTAAATAGTTCAGCTAAATAAATTACATTGAAATGAAGTCAGTTTTTACAAAGATTTCCGATAAGATTGTCAACTCCCAATATTTGAGCAGGTGGAGTGTGCTTATAATAGACTCATTAGTTGCAACATTTGCTACCTTGTCTGTATATCTGGTACTTGGCTTCTTCTTTAACAGCGAACCTATATTCTCCCGCTATGCACTAATTGGTGCAAGTGCACTAATAGTAACATCTGTAATTTTCCAGATGCTTGGTATTAACAGGGGAATTATGAGACATACTACCATTCAGGAAATTATAAGAATTGGATTTGCTGTAATCATTAAAAGTGCAGTACTCTTAATAATATTTCTTGCACTAAGGAATTTTATGGGTTTCACATTCAAACCTGTAAATATAGTTTTGGCTCAGGCTGTAGATTGTCTATGTTCATTAGCATTGTTGCTTATACTCAGAATGTTTCTCATATACATTTATGAGTTGGTTCTGGCAAGTAAAAACAAGATATCCATGAGAGTGTTCATATACGGAGATGACTCCAAATCTGTATCACTATCAACATTCCTTTCAAGGGAACTTCACGCAGAATACAGGATTGTAGGATACGTAAAAATGCAGGAGAGAAGAACAAAACTAAAACTGCAAGGCCTTACAATCTATACCTTAGACGAGTTTGACTATTTCAGTGAAATTGTAGACCGTAAAGGGGTAAATGCAATTGTATTTCCATCCCAGCAAACAGCACTGGAAGAGAAGGACAGGCTTATAGAGTGGTGTATAAGAAAGCATATAAAAGTTTTTGTATTGCCTCAGATAAATGAGATGCCAAAAGATGGAAATATGCAGAATATGATTAGAGAGATTAAGATTGAAGATCTTTTGGGACGTGATGAAATTACCATTAATATGAATGAGATAAGCAATTTCCTTTCAGGAAAAAGAGTAATGGTAACTGGTGGCGCAGGAAGTATTGGTAGTGAGCTTGCAAGGCTTATCAGCACTTTCCCAATAGAGCAGATTATAGTTTTGGATAATGCAGAAACCCCTCTTCACAATATACAGCTTGAACTTACAGACAGAGAGAAAAACAAAGCTGGAAAAAATTGGGATTTGGAGGTATTCTCTAATCATTTCAAATTTGTAATTGCAGATGTAAGGGATGTTGCCAGAATGGATAGGGTATTTGATGCATATCACCCTCAGATAGTATTCCATGCAGCTGCATACAAACATGTGCCATTGATGGAATCAAACCCTTGTGAAGCCATAAATGTAAACGTAATGGGTAGCCGTAATGTGGCAGATATGGCAGTTAAATATGGGGTAGAAAAGATGGTAATGGTCTCTACAGATAAAGCTGTAAATCCAACAAACGTAATGGGATGTTCAAAGAGACTTGCAGAGATATATGTTCAAACATTCAGCCGCGCAATAATATCGGGAGAGGTAGAAGGAAATACCAAATTCATTACCACCCGCTTTGGAAACGTATTGGGTTCCAACGGATCAGTAATTCCGCGTTTTAGAGAGCAGATAATAAAAGGCGGTCCTGTAACGGTAACCCACAAAGACATCATAAGATTCTTTATGACAATACCGGAAGCCTGCAGACTGGTATTGGAGGCAGCCACAATGGGAGAGGGGTACGAGATATTTGTATTTGATATGGGCAAACCGGTTAAGATTGCAGATTTGGCACGAAATATGATTTCCCTTGCCGGCTTTGAGCCAGATAAAGACATAAAAATAGTATATACAGGTTTGCGTCCTGGTGAAAAATTATACGAAGAATTGTTGAACAGTGCAGAAAACACTATCCCAACCGGGCATAAAAAGATATCTGTTGCAAAAGTAAGGGCTTACGACTTTAAAGATGTACTTAAAGATTATGCACTACTGAAAGAACGTGTGATTAGTATGGATAAAGAGGGGACTGTTAGGCAGATGAAGGCAATTGTACCGGAGTTCAAGAGCAAGAACTCTATATACGAAAAATTGGATAAGGAGTAGCAGATGGAATCTTCCTACCAGTGGTTTGCAATGAGGGCAACCTATAAAAGAGAACTTATAGCCAGAGATTACCTGCAAAGCAAAGGAATAGAGGTATTTGTTCCGCTAAAAAGAGAAGTTAAAGTAATACGCGGAATAAAGAGAAAGGTAACTGTACCTGCCATAAACAGCCTTATCTTTGTAAAAGCCCAGAAAGAGGTGTTGCAGGAGGTAAAATTTGGAATAGATTACCTTCAGTACATAACAAAAAAAGAAGACGGAAGAAATGTTCCAATCATTGTCCCAAACAGACAAATGGAGCAGTTCATTCAAATAGTACAAGATGATACAATAGATAAAACCTATTTTACTCCCGACGAAATTAATCTGAAAGAGGGAAAAAAAGTGAGAATTCACGGAGGAGCCTTTGACGGAACGGAGGGGACTCTTGTGAAAATTAAAGGAAAGCGAAAAAAACAATTCTTTATAGAGATAGACGGCCTGGTGGCTGTAAGTACAATAATAGAGAATGTTGATCTTTTAGAGACAATCTAAAAGAAATTTTGCGTATATTTGTATGTGATGTCCAGCACATCACAAAGAAAAAAAGATTCAAAAAATTGTAAATAATTGAAACACTGGATATTATACGTGTTTCAATACTCCATTATTTTACCCTAACTGAAAATTTTAATACAAACCAATACCTTGGTGTTGACTGTTCCAATGAGTAAGGGGTAGAAAACTAGTAGTTGGATAAATTTGTTAAGTAGAGAAGTTATTTTAGTGAATATGAGATCACTTCTTACAATCAAGAACATAGGACCAATTAAATCAGTTGATTTGGAAATCAATAAGATTAACTTGTTTATTGGACCACAAAGCTCTGGGAAAAGTACTATTGCCAAGCTAATCAGTTTTTGCAAATGGTTGGAGAAGGATATAATTATACATCAAAGTGCAAGTCATATTGATTTTGAGTATATAAAAACCAATTTATTCGTATATCATAAAATTGGATCATATTTTACAGAAGATTCATCCTTTACTTATAGTAGTGACTTAGTAAAGTTCTCGTATCATCACAATGAAAGTATACCCCGTGTAGAGATTATTGGAAATGTTAGGGAATCAAAAGTTGGAAAAATCAATTATATACCCTCGGAAAGGAATTATGTGGCAATCAGCAATATTGCAACTCTTAATATGGAAAGCAACTATATAAGAGACTTTATTTTTGATTGGCTATTGATACACACAAAATTTACTAAAGAAGCGCCTATTGATATACTGGGACTCGTAAAATATTATTACGATAAAAATAGGGGAGACAGAGTAATCATAGGTGATGGAAAAGAAATAACACTGGAAGAAGCGTCTAGTGGCTTGCAGGCAGCTATCCCACTTTTGGTTTTCCTTTCATACGGAGCAGAGTGGATTTTTCATAACCAGCAAGATTTGTCTTTTGAGAAACATGATCAATTGCAAAGAGCAATTTTCAGATATATATTTAAAGGCTTTGATCAGTCTCAAGAGGAAGAAACTCTGAAAAATAAGACAATTAGAGATAATTTGAAATCTATAGTAGATAAAATTAGTGTTTTAACTAATAATAATGAGGATTTATCAGACTTAGGTGAATTTTCTCAATTTATCATTAATGTTAGCCAACCACACTATTCTACGTTTATTATAGAAGAACCTGAGGAAAATTTATTTCCTATTACCCAATATAATTTAGTTAAGCATATATTTAAAACTCTAGATAATGGACGTGACAATACATTGGTAATAACAACACACAGTCCATATATAATGTCATCTGTAAATAATCTTATTCAAGCGTGCAATATTATAAGCAAAGATGAAAATGCTGTTGCATACATAGAAGATATTTTGCATTATGTCCCTAAATTCAGCTACGAGGAGGTTTGCGCGTATTCTCTAAAGAGTGGATACATAGAGTCAATTAGTTGTGATGAATATAAATTGATATCTGCCGATTCTTTAGATATGGCATCGGATGTCATTAGTTCTGACTTTGAAAGGCTTTTGAATTATGAGGGTAATTGATGAGAACTGCATCCAAAGAACAACAGATTCAAATATTAAATTTGAAGAAAATGGCAAGAAGATAATTTTTGTTAACTCTGACAATAAAATTTGCTATAAAATTCAAGTTGACGGTTGTGCAATCAGAAGTGGGGTCAGATGTGATAACCTACTAAAGGTTGGCGATTTGAATAAGGAAGGAAAAGAGTACTATGTTGAATTAAAGGGCACTGATGTACTCCATGCAGTTGACCAAATATGTAATTCCATCAAAATACTTCACAATGATAAATCTCCTATAGGGGGATTTATTATATTTTCCAACATGAGTCCTAAGGTTTCGCCTAAAATTCAACTGGCAAAAGCTAGATTCAAAAAGGAGTTTAATGCAAAACTCTCACTACATGAGAGAGTTCATACAGTGAAAATATAAATAATAATAAGGATAACACTTTCCTGAAATTATCCAATGTAAACAAGGCAACTTAGTTCAGGAAAACAAAGAAAAGACAATTAGTCCGCCACGGACTACAAAAATTCCCCAGAAACACATTCACGTATATCAATAAATTAGTTTTATGGAGGTAATAAAAACTAACATAGATGGTGTGGTAATCATTGAACCTAAAGTCTTTGGCGACCACCGAGGCTACTTCTTTGAATCTTTTTCAGAAAGAGATTTCAACTCACAGGTAAAAGAAGTGAAATTTGTGCAAGACAACGAAAGCAAATCATGCTATGGAGTTCTCCGCGGCCTTCACTTTCAAAAGCCTCCTCACGCACAAAGCAAACTGGTTAGAGTAGTAAAAGGAGCAGTACTTGATGTGGCAGTAGATATACGAAAAGGCTCACCTACTTTCGGCCAACATGTGGCTGTAGAACTTACAGAAGATAATCATAAACAATTCTTCATCCCAAGAGGTTTTGCCCATGGATTTGTAGTCCTTACAGATGAAGTAATCTTCCAATACAAATGTGACAACTTCTACGCACCTCAACACGAAGGAGCAATTGCATGGGATGAAGTCGGATCGTAGCCATGTCGTTCTGTGAGCCAAGGAGTTGAATTACTAAGTTGTCTTCCTAAGACCGCTTG
>JAZSEZ010000003.1:0-4269 GCA_045531975.1 Candidatus Egerieisoma sp.
GCCCGCCTGGAGGAAATCAATACACTAAAACAATCTGTCCGTACACAACAGACAATATCCATTGCCAAAGATCCTCAGCCGCACAAACCAACCCCGATCACCATAACTACCGTTGTAGATTCAATGGGTATTTACCTCACCTATAAAGAACGCTACAAACAAACCATCCAAACCCAAATCACAGAAACTATCATAGAAAAAGAAGTAAACATTCTCAAGTGGTGGCAGAAAGGGTTGATGTGGGTGGGAGTAATAACAACGTTGATAACAGCAGCCATTGTGCTGTGCAGTTTCTATAAACTGAAAAGAAATTCAGTATAACGGAGTATATAGGCATAAAATAAAATTTACGCAGAGATTTTGCTATTTTTCTGCGTAAATCTCTGCGTAATCCTTGTAAGTTGCTGTAAATCAACCTATATTGTGGAGATGGGCGGACTCGAACCGCCGTCCAACCAAACCATCAATATGCTTTCTACATGCTTATTCTTTCTTTAGTTGTCGGGAGCAGGCTGCCGAAAGACAGGCCACCTGCAACTTATCCTTTGGGGCTTGGGGTGCTTTAAAGGAGTCCGCACCGGCATCCCGCTTGGAATGATACCCCATATGCCAGACCCATAGCAGGATTAAAGGGTTGGCGGGATACTTGTCCACCCGGCAACCTGGGCGGGGCGGATTAAGCGTAATAGCTTGGCTGATTACGCAGCAAGTGCATAAGAATTGTTGCCAGTTATAGGCGTGCAGTTGGAGATTAAAGAGCTTGGCTGCCAATGCTCTGCATGCTTACATACCAATTAATCTGATGTCAAAACCAAAACATCCCCATAATTTGTATGAACTGCAAAATTAACAAATTTTTCCAATCAAAGTTTAAGTTCTGGAAGCAAAAATTACTTCAACGCTTTTAAAACCAGTTCAAACAATCCGTTGAACATAGAGATG
Organism: Candidatus Egerieisoma sp.; assembly: GCA_045531975.1. Classification (GTDB taxonomy): domain Bacteria; phylum Bacteroidota; class Bacteroidia; order Bacteroidales; family UBA932; genus Egerieousia. The sequence goes on from JAZSEZ010000003.1 coordinate 943, forward strand.
AGGCCCAAGACAAAGATTATGATGCCGGAGATTCGGTTTATCATCATAAGCTGTTTGATGCGGAATTTTTTGCGGAAGACGTTAATTCCGGTACTTAAGGTAAACCACCAGGTAGCGGTACCTGCAAATACTCCCCAAAGGGTTGTAAACATATTACCTTTGGTAACTCCTTCACCAAGTTCAATCCCTACAGCGGCAAAAAGGCCAAGAATAAGGAAAATTGCCCCAGGATTGGTTATTGTCATAAAAAGCCCCTCAAAGAAATCTTCTACGTGTTTCTTGTTCTTGTGTTTCTGTCTGATCTGTTTGATGGGGTTGGTAAGGTATATTTTCACACCAATATACATAATTACCAGACCGCCAAAAAGCATTACCCAATCAAGGTTTTCATCAATGAGGTTCTGAATGAACGCCAAACCCATAAGGGATATTGCAGCGTAGAAAGTATCTGAAACAGAGGCTCCCAAACCGGTAATGAAGCCGGCATTTCTCCCTTTGCCCAAAGTTTTCTGCACACAAAGGACACCCAACGGGCCAAGAGGTATAGAAGCTCCAAGTCCAACAATAAATCCTTTAGCAAGTGCAGTAATCATAAATGAGGGATATTTAGTATATTTGCGTTAATCAAAAAACCGCTACAGCGGGCAAAAATAGTCATTTACCTTTTAAATTAAAATAGGGATGTCCAAAAACAAAAAAATAACTCTGCAGATTTGGATGCTCTCACTGCTGTCATCAGTTCTGCTTTCAATCCCATATATAATTCCACATACAGGACTTGTAGCTCTTGTTGCACTTGTACCGTTATTCCTTGCTGAGCAACTTTCCCATAACAGTGGCAGAAAATACTTTTTCCATATAGCCTACACATCATTCCTGGTGTGGAATCTCATAACCACTTACTGGGTATGGTTTGCCACCCCTGGAGGGGCTGCTGCAGCGTTCATCCTCAATACGCTCCAGATGGCAATTCTGTTCACCCTTTTCCGCTGGATGCGCAAATTTACCAATGGTTTTCTGCCGTATATCTTTTTCTGCATCATCTGGCTGGCCTGGGAACATTCATACCAGAGGTGGCAGATAAACTGGCCCTGGCTAACCCTTGGAAACAGTTTTGCCACCTCAATCAAACATATACAGTGGTATGAGTACATAGGCGCGTTAGGAGGTTCCCTCTGGATTCTCCTTACCAATATGCTAATCCTCAGAATAATACTTTTAATAAACAGAAAAAAGCCAATCAGAGTTTCAGTTGGTGCTCTGGCTGTAATTATTTTATTCCCGACAATTTTTTCCCATATCCAATATTCAAACTACAAGGAAGTGGAGAACCCCGCACAGTTTGCAGTGCTTCAGCCCAATATTGATCCTTACAAAGACAAATTCGGCGGTATGAACCAGATGCAGCAAACTGAAGTTCTGATGAATCTGGCAAGAGAGGCAACATTTCACATAGGGGAGGGGGAACAGATAATTGTAGCCCCTGAAACCTTTATTTTTACTGAGAGGTGGAATACAAGACTTCAGGAGGAGAAACCTTGGCTAAACCCATCATACAGGGAGATAAGCACTTGGGTGCAGGATGAGAACCAGAATGGAAAAGAGCTTGATATGATAGTGGGGGCAGTAAGCTACAGGGGTAAGGATGAGTATTTTAATACAGCCGTATTTATGTCCCCTCAGGGAGATTCAACAATAACAGTACAACCTGAATACTACCATAAGTCCAAACTTGTGGTACTGGCTGAGAGCAATCCGTTCAAGAACGGGCCATTCAAGTTTATAGACAAGCTGGTAAGCGGTATGGCCGGCGGTATAGGTGATTTTGGTACCCAGCCTTACAGAAGCATATTTGAAACACCACACGGGGTTAAAATTGGAACAGCAATCTGTTATGAGTCAGTTTTCCCTGATTTCTACCGCGAATGGGCAAATAACGGGGCAAATGTTATGACCATCATCACCAATGACGGCTGGTGGAGAGACACCCCAGGCCACAAGCAGCATTTGAATTATGCCCGTCTGAGAGCCATTGAGAACCGTCGCAGCATTGCCCGCAGTGCCAACACCGGCATCAGTGCATTTATCAATCAGAGGGGAGATATTGTAGAGCAAACCGGCTGGTGGGAGAGGGGATACCTTATAGGAACCCTTAATCTTAATGAAGAGAAAACAATCTTTACAGTTCACGGAGATATAATAGGCCGCCTGAGCAGGTTCCTTACATTCCTGTTCCTGCTAATGGGAGTGGCGCGAAAGATTGCCAAGAAGCATATCCTAAAGTAATCTACCTCTCTTTTTCCCATTTAATTACATTCTAAAAACACATTGTGGAGATTTTGCTCCCCTTGTTTTAGTCATAAAATAGAATAACTTTGATGAAACTTATTTCATCAAAGTTATTCTATTTTATTATTTATTAATACGTTATCAGCTTTTTGCCAACTGCTTTTGACAATTATACCGTATTTTTATTTAGCACCATTCTTAATATTGGCAGCTTTTTGAGTATATATGTCAGCTTCAGCATTGTTCCCAATTTCTTTATAACAACTGGCAATGCTGTTGTATACTGATATTAGTACAGGATTATTTTCTCCGTAAGATTTTATGTATATATCAATGCTTTTTTTAAATATTTCAATTGCTTCTTCATATTTTTGTTCATCAGCAATTGTTTTGGCAATGTTATTATAGCCCAAAGCTACATCCGGATGGTTTTCTCCGTACGTTTGGATACATATCTCCAGGAATTTTTCAAACATCTCCAATGCTTCTTTATTTTTTCCCTGTTTATTGAATATAACTCCCAAATTGCAATAAGATGCAGCTGTTTCAGGATGATTGTCACCATAGAAAGATTTCAGAATCTCAAAACTTTTCTTATTGTATTTCAGAGATTCATCAAGATTGCCTAATGAATCATAAATCGTACTCATATTATTGTAGCAAACAGCAACTTGAGGATGATTCTCTCCATAAGTTGTCAAAAATATATCCAAGGTCTTGTTGTAATATTCTAAAGCAATATCTTTTTGTCCCTGTTTGCTGTATACCATACCGATATTGTTGTAGCACAGTGCTACAGATGGGTGCTTTAGACCGTAAATGGAACTATATATTTCCAAGCTTTTAGTGTAGTATTCCAGAGCTTTTTTGTAATTGCCAAAATCTTCATATATTGTACCAATATTATTCAGACATAGAGCTACGTTTGGATGCTGGTTCCCATAGAAAGTAGTGTATATAGATAGGGTTTTATTAAGAAATGCAGTAGCTTTGTCAAATTTTCCTAGGTTGGTATATAAAACTGCCAGATTATTATAT
>JAZSEZ010000103.1:0-13265 GCA_045531975.1 Candidatus Egerieisoma sp.
GACTTTGCAGAACGTGTTCCTGCATTGGTAGAAGCAGGTGTTGATATCTTATGTATCGATTCAAGTGAAGGCTTCAGCGAATGGCAAAAGATCACAATCGAATGGATCAGAGAACATTACGGCGATACAGTAAAAGTAGGAGCTGGTAACGTTGTAGATGAAGATGGTTTCCGTTTCCTTGCAGAATGTGGTGCTGACTTTGTTAAAGTTGGTATTGGCGGAGGTTCTATCTGTATTACCCGTGAGCAGAAAGGTATTGGCCGTGGCCAGGCTACAGCTATTCTTGATGTTGCTGCTGCAAGAGATGAGCATTTTGAGAATACCGGAATTTATGTTCCAATTTGCAGTGATGGAGGTCTTGTACACGATTATCATATGTCATTGGCTCTTGCAATGGGTGCAGATTTCCTTATGATGGGACGTTATTTTGCAAGATTTGATGAGTCTCCAACCAAGAAGCTTTACATTAACGGAAACTATGTTAAAGAGTATTGGGGCGAGGGCTCAAGCCGTGCCCGCAACTGGCAGCGTTATGATATGGGCGGCAAAGGCGGCGCAATGAAATTTGAAGAGGGTGTAGACAGCTATGTTCCTTACGCCGGCAAGATGAAAGACAATCTTGAGGTTACTCTTGGCAAGATTATCTCTACAATGTGCAGCTGTGGTTCAATTACTATACCTCAGTTCCAGAAGAGTGCAAAAATTACTTTGGTTTCTTCAACTTCAATTGTTGAGGGTGGTGCCCACGATGTAATTCTTAAAGACAAGTAGGAACTTGCATAAGTTTGATACAGCCCCTGTTACGGAAAGTAGCAGGGGTTGCTTATTTATATGGGCAAGTTGCGCTTTTGGGGCGCAGGATTAAGTAATTTTTATTATATTTGTCAATTATATTCATTACACTAAGACTAATAACGCACTTATGAAAAAACTGATTCTGTTGGCAACATTGCCTATCGTTGCCCTTTACGGATGCTGTGGCGGTGAAAAAGTAACTAAAGAGGCTGCTGCATTTGAAACAATCTCTAAAGAGATGAAAGCACAATATGCTCCGGATGGAAGAAGCAAAACTCTGGAAGTAAAATTGGAGAATACAGCTAACGGCTATGCCCTTAAAGGTGTTACCAACCAGCCTGAGGCAAAAGCAGCTTACGTAAAAGCTTTTGAGGATAAGGGTATTGCAGTTCTTGACAGTATTGCTCTTCTTCCTGCTGCAGAGTTGGAAGGGAAGATTTATGGTGTGTCAAACCAGTCGGTAATCAACTTCCGTACAAGTGGAAAATATAGCGCTGAGTCGGCAACCCAGGTTATGATGGGTACACCTCTTCAGGTTCTTGAGAAAAAAGGTGGCTGGACAAGAGCAATTACTCCAGAGGGTTATATTTCTTGGGTTTCGTCGGGAAGCATAACTTATATGAACAAAGAGGAGTTTGATGCTTATCAGGCTGCAAAGAAGGTGATTGTTACAACCAAGTATACCACTATGTATGAGGGTCCTTCTGAGATGAGCCAGATGGTTAGTGATGTTGTATGGGGTAATATCCTTTTGGATTTGGGTACTCAGGGTGCTTGGCAGAAAGTTGCCATTTCTGATGGCCGTGAGGGTTACCTTCCAAAAGCTGATGTAACAGATTTCAACAAATGGTTGGATAGCCGTAACCCTACAGCAGACAATATCATTGCTACTGCAAAACAGTTCATTGGTGTTCCTTATATGTGGGGCGGTACTTCAATTAAGGCTGTAGACTGCAGCGGTTTCTGTAAATCCACTTATTTCCTTAATGGTATAGTTCTTGCAAGAGATGCGTCTCAGCAGTGTTTGACAGGTGATGGCGTTGATATTTCAAAATATGTGAATGACGGTGAGTATACAAAAGAGGCGTTGGCTAACCTTAAGAAAGGTGACCTTATCTTCTTTGGTACTAAAGCTACTCCTGAGAAAAAAGAGAGAATTACCCACGTAGGTATATATATTGGGGACGGTATCTTTATCCACTCTGCTACTAAAGTGAGAATCAACAGCCTTATCCCTACTGATGCCAACTATTATGACGGTTCAAAACGTCTAGTACGTGCTCAGCGCATTTTGGGTAATGTTGATGCAGGTAAAGATATCTGGTCTATCCAAACATTTTATAAATAATTGAAACACAAGAGACACAATATGAAAACAGACAGACGTTCCTTTTTGAAATCGGCAGGTTTGCTTACAGCAGCTGCTGCAGTTCTTAATCCAGCAACTATTTTTGCTCAGGCAGAGAGAGGTAAAAAATCATCGGGAAGCAAAAAGATGGAGCTTTCTTGGATTCCATACGATGCTCAGATGAGACACGTGTTTACAATTGCAAACTCTTCAAGAACAACTACCCCTATTGTTCTTACCAAGATAACCTGGGATGGATATACCGGATATGGTGAGGCTGCTATGCCACCTTATTTGGGTGAGACTCAGGCTTCTGTTATGGAGTTCCTTAAGAAGGTGGATCTAAGCAAGTTTGCATCTCCTTTCCTTATTGAGGACATTATGAAATATGTTGATTCCATTGCAATCAACAACTGTGCGGCAAAAGCTGCAATTGATATTGCTTTGCACGACCTTGTAGGTAAAATGATGGGCCAGCCTTGGTGGAAGATTTGGGGTTGGGATCCTACAACTTGTCCTAACACTTCATTTACTGTTGGTTTGGATACAGAGGAGGTTGTAAGAGAGAAAACCAGGGAGGCATCTCCTTATAAAGTGATTAAAGTTAAATTGGGAAGAACTGAGGCTGAGGACAAGATGATGATCAATACCATCCGTTCGGTAACTGATACAGTTATTTGTGTTGATGCAAACCAGGGTTGGAAAGACAAATATTATGCTTTGGATATGATCAACTGGTTGAACGAGCGTAATGTTAATATGATTGAGCAGCCTATGAGCAAATATGCTTTAGATCAGACTGCTTGGCTTTCTGAGAGATCACCGCTTCCAATTATTGCAGATGAGGCTTGTCAGAGACTTACAGACATTAAGAAACTTCACGGTGCATACCACGGTATCAATATCAAACTTATGAAGTGTACCGGTTTGCGTGAGGCACGTGAGATGGTGAGCCTTGCACAGTCATTGGATATGAGACTTATGATTGGCTGTATGACAGAGACCTCTTGTGCAATTACAGCAGGTGCTCAGATTGCTCCTAAGACAGAGTGGGCAGACCTTGACGGTAACTTGCTTATTGCAAATGACTGCTACAAAGGTATGACAATTGTAGACGGTAAGATTACTTTGCACGACAAACCGGGTCTTGGTCTAGAGCATCTTGGCAAACCTGTTCTATAATCCTTTATTGTTGAACATTTTAAAACTTAATAGAAATGGCAAATTTAAGAGTAATTAAAAAAGATGTTATTTTCCTTGTTAATGAGATAATTTCTGACTGTTGGGTATATATGTACTTCAATGGTGAGAAAAACAGAGAGGAGGCTCAGAAGATTGTAGCTGATGCTGTAGAGTTGGGTGACAATATCTTTGAGCAGATTAACCATTATCCTAAAGATGACGCCAAGAAACACTTCAAGGCTTTGAATCAGAAACTTCTTGAGGGTGTTGATGCTCTATTTGTAAGATTGAGCGCACTTTCTAAGTAATCCTATACATTTGGATGAATAAATTTGTTTCTATAATAATTGCAGCTCTTTTGGTTTGCTCCTGCACTCTTTTTGAATCAGTTACAAAAGGGGAGAAGGTTGCGCAGATTGGGAGAGCTGCATTATATAAAACAGATATAGAGAAAATTATTCCTAAGGGTATAAGTTCTCAAGACAGTGTGGCACTTGTAAAGCAATATGTTGATTCTTGGGCAATTAAGCAGCTTATGCTGCAAAAGGCGGAAGAGCAGTTGCCAAAGGGGGACAAAGATGTGGCACAACTATTGGAAGACTACAGGATGCAGCTGCTGGTTTTCCGTTATGAGAACAAATTCATAGAGGAGAGGCTTGATACAATAGTATCTGTTGCAGAGAGGGAAGAGTATTATAATGCTCATCAGAGCAGTTTTGAGGGGAAGAACGGTGTGTTTAAGGGGAGGCTTGTAAAAATGCAGAACAGTTCCCCAAATTTGCAGGTTATGAGAAAGCTGGCGCAAGGGAGGGAGATTGATGATTTGGAAGCATTGGAGCAACTTGCGTATAATTCTGCATACAAATACAGCAATTACAATAATAACTGGGTAGATCTTGGGGTTGTTGCCAGGGAGGTTGGTGTTTCCATAATGGAGCTTCAGCAGGTATTGGCAAAACAGAACGTTGTTGCAGAGGTAAAGGATACGGTATATACCAATCTGTTGCAGGTTCTGGAGTATATTGCTCCGGGTGAAATTACCCCGTTTGAGTACAATAGTGAGAAAATTAAAGAAATTATCATAAGCAGAAGGAAACAGGAGCTACTTGCAAATTTGCAGCGTGATATCCTGAATGATGCACTTAACAACAATAAATTAAAAATTATAGAAGATGACAAGGTTTCTAAGTAAAGTCATAGTGGCGGCTCTTTTATTTATCCCTGTGACAATGAGTGCGCAGAGATATGAAAACGGTTTGGCAGACAAGACAATAGCACTTATTGGAAATGAAGCTATTTTCCTGTCGCAGCTGGAGGCTGAAATTCAGATGATGGCGGCTCAGGGAATGGGTACAGATAAAAATTCAAGGTGTACGGTGCTTGAAAATATGATGGTAAACAAGCTTTTCTTAAACCAGGCCCATTTGGACAGTCTTGTTGTGAATGAGGATAATGTGGAGTTTGATATGCAGCAGAGGATAAGTAATGTATTAACACAGTTGGGCGGAGAGAAAGCTGTGGAGGAGTATTTCAAGAAACCAATGCACAAACTTAAAGATGAGTGGAGAGAGATGCTTAGGGAGCAGAGCCTTATTCAGCAGATGCAGGGAGATGTTATGGGAAGTGCGGGCAGTGCAACTCCGGCAGAGGTGGAGAAGTATTATAAAGAGGCAGATGAAAGTGATCTTCCAATCATTTCTACCCAATACAAGATTAGCCATATTGTAGTTTACCCAGATCAGGAGGCGGCAAAACTTGCAGCAAAAGAGAGGCTGTTGGGATTCAGGGACAGAATTCTCAAAGGAGAGAGATTCAGTACTCTGGCAACATTGTACTCAGAGGATCCGGGCAGTGCAATTAAAGGTGGAGAGTTGGGAATGGCATCCAAAAATATTTTCTGGCCGCAATTCTCAGATGCAGCTATGGCACTTAAAGAGGGGCAGATTTCCCAAATAGTTGAGACTCCCGACGGATTGCATCTTATTCAGATGATAACAAAAGATGGAGAGATGTTCAATGCAAGACATATCCTTTTGAAACCAAGATATACTTCTGATGACAGGATCAAAGCGTTCCAGAAACTGGACAGTTTGAAACGCCAGATTACAGCAGACAGCATAACATTTGAGCTTGCTGCAAGAATATATTCGCAGGATCCAAAATCTGCAGTAAGTGGAGGTTTGGTGGCAGAGGAGAATACCGGTTCAACATTGTTTGAAAAAGATTTGCTCAAACCTGCAGACTATGCAGTCATAAAGGATATGAAAGAGGGAGAAATCTCTGAACCGTTTGAGTCTACAGACAATGAGGGAAGAAGTGGTAACACTATCTACAAGATTTTGAGGCTGGAGAAGATTGTCCCTTCGCATACTGCCACATACAAGGATGATTTTCTTGTTATCCAGAACATTGCCAACAATGAGAGGAGGCAGAATGCTATAGACAAATTCATTAAGGAGAAGCAGGCTATAACATACATCAGGCTTGATGACCTTTTCAAACAATGCAATTTTGAACGTGAAGGCTGGGTTAAGTAGATTTATATTTATAATAACATTGATATTGCACTTTTCTGTTCTGTCTTATGCACAGAATAAGGAGAGTGCAGATTCTTTAGTGCGTCTTGTAGAGGCGGTTTCTGCACATCTGATAGAGGAGGATGGGGTTTCATACAGGAAGATTATAGGTCCTGCCACATTTTTGCATAACAATACATACCTTAAATGTGATACTGCACTTTGGAATGTAAACACCAATATTATTGATGCAATAGGTAATGTGGAGATTTTGCAGGAAAACACCTCCCTTACCAGCGACAGAATAGAGTATGTGATAGCTGAGGATCTTGCAAAGTTCAGAGGCTCATTGGTGGAACTTATGGACCGCGATGGCAATGTGCTTAATACCAATTACCTCAATTACAACACAAAAGACAGTGTTGCCACTTTCTTCTCCGGAGCGTCAATGAGGGGAAAGGATGGGAATATCATTGAGAGTGTAAACGGAACGTATGATTCAAAGGCAAAGAGGTTCAGTTTTGAGGATAATGTGCAGATTTTTACAGATTCCGTGTTTATTGTCTCTACCCAGGTAGATTACCATACAGATAGGGATGTGGTTGTATTCAATGAGAATACTGTTGCCTGGAAAGATGAGAATATGCTTTTTGCAAATTCAGGTGATTTCAACAGGCCCTTAAATATTTTTACCTTTGATAAAGACGGATACGTTCTTACCAAGGATCAGGAGCTGTGGGCGGACCTGTTGAAATATTACAGGAATTCAGGTGATGCAGATTTGTACAGGAATGTTCAGATACTGGATACTGTACAATCATCAATATGTTTGGCAGACAGGATATCTTACCGCCCGTCTTTAAGGAGAATAGAGCTTACGGAAAAACCGGCAGTTGGAATGTATTCTGTAGAGAATGATGTTAGGGATACACTATTTCTTGCGGCTGATACAATTTTGTACCAATCCAAATTTATGTATCAGGTTGACAGTGCATCTGTAGCCCAGGCTGCTGAGAGGGTGAAACTTTCTGAGATAGATCCTATTGCTATTCACGATGAAGAGCGTAAGGCTGCTAAAAGTAAAAAATCTTCGCAGCAGCCTGGAGGTCCTTTGCAAAAGGGAGATTTGAAGGCAGTTGATTCTTCAGAAGGGGTGCAAGAGAACCCAACGGGAGCTGTGGGGGCTATATCGGATGCCGGGGGGCAGGTTAAGGCTGGTTTGCCCGATTCTTTAGGGGTGCAGGCAGGTGTGGCTGCAGATTCGTCGGGAGTAAAACCGGTACAGAAAGATACAACTGAGGTGATCTTTATTGATGCTTTCCATAAGGTTAAATTTTACCGTTCGGATATTCAGGGGTTGTGCGACAGCCTTGTTTATACCGGGTTGGATTCAATGGCCAGATTTTACATAAGGCCGGTAATGTGGCAGGAGGAGATTAACCAGTTTACGGCAGACAGTATTCAGGGAGTTATAAAAAATAAGAAGTTGGATAAAATCAATCTTCTGGCAAATGCATTTATTGCAGTTCAGGAGGATTCTTTGCATTATAACCAGATTAAGAGTTCAGAAATGGCTGCTTATTTTGCTAATGGTGAGTTGAGGCGATTTGATGCTTTGGGTGGAGTTTCTGCCATTTTCTATATGAGGGAAGACAGTTTGCTTACCCTTATGGATAGGGAGGAGTGTAAAATGCTTACGGCAAGAATTGTAAACAATGAGATAAAGAGAACCCGTTCAATTGAGGAACTGAAACAGGATGTTTATCCGGTGTTCAACCTCTCTGCGGAGAATCAGAGGCTGAAAGGTTTTGAGTGGCGGGGCAGTGAGAGGCCCAAAACAAGATTTGAGGTTACAGACCGTAAGATAAGAAAGAGTTTCAGGGAGGAGATATCTGCCAGGGAGATGCCTGAGTTTGAGTTTACCCATAAATATTTCCCCAATATAATGCCGCCAGTTATGGAATACAGAGAGAAAGTGTTGGATATGAAGAGATATGTTAGGGAGCCTGAAGAGGATTGGATGGAGAATCAGCAATGATTCTCCATTTTCTGTTTAAAAACAGATACAATTTTTGCAGATTGTAATATAATTTTGTTAAGATTTGAGTAAAATAGCTTAGGAGATGCTTCTTAATGCAAAAAAAAGTATTACATTTGTAAAGTATACCTAGTTGTATACCTTAGATTGAACAAATCCAAAACACAATTAACACACTTAAAAAATAATCTAATGAAAAAAGTTATTCTATTTGCGCTTTTTGCATTATGCTCTACTATGATGCTGGCGCAAACAATTACAGTTAAAGGTACTGTAATTGGCTCGGAAGACGGAATGCCGATTATTGGTGCCTATGTATTGCAACAAGGAACTAATAATGGTACTTCAACAGACGTTGACGGTAATTATGTTATTGAGGTTCCCGCTGACGCAACACTTATTTTCTCATCTATCGGTTTTACAACCCAGAGTTTGGTAGTAAACGGTAGAGCACAGCTTGATGTTATGCTTAAAGCAGATGCTGTTATGTTGGATGACGTAATGGTTGTTGCTTACGGTACAGCTAAGAAAGGTACTTATACTGGTGCTGCTTCTTTGGTAAAAGCTGACGCTATCAAAGACGTTCCTTCAGTATCATTTGAGAATGCATTGAACGGTAAAGTTGCAGGTTTGCAGATTACCCAGTCATCTGGTCAGGCAGGTTCTGCAGCTGAGATCCGTATCCGCGGTATCGGTTCAATGAATGCATCAAACGAGCCTTTGTACGTTATTGACGGTGTTCCTGTAACTTCAGGTGATGTTGGACAGTCAAGTTCTTACACTTACTCTACAAACAACGTTATGAGTACTTTGAACCCAAGTGACATTGAGAGTATTACAGTATTGAAAGATGCTGCTGCTTCTTCACTTTACGGTTCACGTGCTGCTAATGGTGTTGTGATGATTACTACCAAGAGAGGTAAAATTGGTAAACCAACCGTTACTCTAAAAGCTTCTTGGGGTTTCACTCCTTCATTTGCTACAGATAACTACGAGGTAGGTGATGTATATGGTAATATGGGTTACTTGTACGAGGTATTCCACGATATAGGAGGTTCTGATGATGCTGCAAGAAATGCTTACGCTCTAAAACAGTTGAACAACAGATTTGGAAAACACGGTTATACTATTACTTCTAATGGTACTGGCAGATATGATGAGCTAGTTATTACTGGTAAAACTGACGGTATTGAGAATCGTGACGGTAAATTCTTTGACTGGGAGGATGCATTGCTAAAAACTGCTGTATTCCAGACTTATGACCTATCAGTAAGTGGTGGTTCTGAGAAAACTTCTTACTACTCTTCATTGTCTTACACCAAAGATAAAGGTAGAGTTCAGGAGAACACATTTGATCGTATTTCTGCACGTGTTAACTTGAACCAGAAAATTGGTAATGTAGTAGAGTTTGCTACAAATATGAATATTGCACATACAGACAGATCTGGTTTCAATGATACCCGTAACTTGGGTTCAAACTACTATCTACAGACAAGAAACTTGTTGTGGGGTGTTTACTGGCCAACTGATTACAAAACAGGTGAGCCTTGGACTGCACGTTATGGTTCATACGCTTATAACGCATTGTACTACACCAACGAGTGGGATAACTACGCTAAGACTTTCAAATTCCAGGGTAGCGAGACTCTAACAGTTCATATCCTTCCTGAATTGACAGCCAAATCTATTTTCTCATACGACTATACCGATACTAAAGACCATATCTATTATAGTGCAAACCACTTCAATGGGTCTTCAGATAATGGTAAAGTTCACGAGATGGCTACAAATACCTATAAATTGGTATCTTCAACTACTTTGAACTATGTTAAAGATTTTGGTGAGAAACATAGCTTGAACATATTGGCTGGTTTTGAGGCAGAGAAAAATGAGACTATGTTCCAGAGATCAACAGGTACAAACCTTCCTTCATCTTCACTTCCTACTGTAGCTACTGCAGGTGTTCTTGATGCTTCTGCATACAGCTGGGGTAACTCATTGGTTTCAGTTCTTTCTAAAGCAGAGTATAACTATGATGGAAGATATTACATTTCTGGTTCATTCAGACGTGACGGTTCTTCAAGACTTTCAGAGAATCAGCGTTGGGGTAACTTCTGGTCGGTAGCAGGTTCTTGGAAAATCAACAACGAGGCTTTCCTTAAAGATGTTGAGGCAGTTTCTAATTTGCGTATCAGAGCTTCTTACGGTATCAATGGTACCCTTCCTTCAGGTAACTATGGTTGGAGATCTTTGGCAGCTTATAACGCTGCTTACAACGAGGTTCCAGGTGCAATCATCAGTACTATCGCAGATCCAAATCTAACTTGGGAGACTTCTTACAACACTAACGTTGCCGTTGAGGCAGGTTTCTGGGATCAGAGATTGTACACTACAATTGAGTACTTCAACAGAGATTCTAAAGATTTGTTGCAGGATGTTCCAATTGCAACAGCAACTGGTTTCTCTTCAACTCTAAGAAACGTTGGAGAGGTTAACAACCACGGTGTAGAGATTGAGTTGGGTGGTGACATCATTAGAAAGAAAGACTTCACTTGGGATGCAAGCATTACTGCAACTATGATGAAATCTAAGGTTACCAAACTTTACGGTGGCCAGGATATCAGATGGTGGGACCCAACAGGAGGAGACTCAAGAGCTCAGTATATTTATAGAGAGGGCGAGAGTATGTTGGCATTGTTCGGTTATGAGTGGGCAGGTGTTAATCCAGAGAACGGTAAAAACTGGTACTACTCAAACAATGATAACTCAGATGCTACTCTAAACGGTAGAAATGTAGTTTATGATTATGATGATGCAACTGAGGTAATCCTTGGTGATGTAACTCCAAAAGTATATGGTGGTGTTAATACAAGCATTTCTTGGAAAGGTTTGAGCGTTGGTTTGAACTTTATCTATAAGATTGGCGGTTACCTATATGACGGTGCTCAGAAAGATATCAATGATGACGGTTACTACTGGGAGAGAACAAGATCTCAGTATGCAATTGATAACAGATGGAAACAGCCAGGTGATGTAACTTTGGTTGCACAGGTTAGAGGTACAGACCTTACTGATGCAATGGAGTCTTCTAACCGTATGATGTACGATGCAAGTTTCCTAAGATTAAAAACTGTATCTGTAGGTTACTCAATTCCTCAGAATATTGTTAAGAAAGCTGGTTTGAGCAGTGCACGTGTATATTTCAGTGGTACAAACCTACTAACTTGGGCTAACTATACAATGGCAGACCCTGAGGTTAATGCTTACGGAACAAGAGGTTGGGAGACCCCATACGGTAAGACTTACACATTTGGTCTTGAGCTATCATTCTAATTTTAAATATGGTTAATACAATGAAAAAATTATCTATAATTCTAATTGCAGTTCTAGGAATCTTTGCGTTCTCTTCTTGTGAGGATTTCTTAGATATGAAGCCTACAAATCAATTGGAGTTCAGTGAGTCTATCAAGACTGCTGCTGATGCGGAGGTGTTCATGACAGGCGTTATGAGCCGTTTGACTAGTGGTAACTACTACGGTAGAAATATGTTCCTATACGGTGATGCAAAAGGTGGTGATCTTACCATTTATTCACAAGGTAGAGGTTATGATTATCTGTATTCTTTCAACCATACACCTTCAAGTGGTTCTGGTTCAGGCTTCTGGTCTACAGGCTATGATATTATTCTTCAGTTGAACAACTTGTTGAGTAATATTGAGAAGATGGAGGCTGATCCTGAGAATACCGAGGATTTTGGTAATATGAAAGGACAGGCTTATACACTTAGAGCATTGTTGTATTTTGATTTGGTAAGATTGTATGGTTTGCCATATACTCTTCATAATCCATCAAGTTCATTGGGTGTTCCAAATGTATTGGAGGTTTTGGATGCTTCTGCTCAGCCAGATAGAGCAACTGTTGCTGAGAACTATGCACAGATCCTAAAAGACCTTACTGCTGGTGCTGCAACAATTACCGATAAAGTTGGTACATCAACTAATGGTTACCCTACGTATTGGGCTAACAGAGCTCTTGCTGCAAGAGTTTACCTTACAATGGGTGATTATGCAAATGCTTTGGCTGCAGCTAAAGAGGTAATGGAGAGTGGTAAATTCAAACTTTATTCAAATGATGACTGGGCAGATTCTTGGTCTAAACAATTTGCATCAGAGTCTATTTTTGAGTTGTTTGTTTTGGTTAACGAGGCTAACCTTGGTACAAGTTCTATCGGAGCTATGTACAGCCGTATCAAACATTACAGTTCTAAAGTAGGTGGTTATTTTGGCGCTTCTGACTATTGGTTGGAGAGGATGGCAGAGGATCCAGATGATATCAGATGGAGTGTTATGTCATATGATGAGAACAGTGAGTCTTATGATGATGATGAGTTTGCTGGTCAGGGTGACAGACTTGCTTGTTGCTACAAATACTTCGGAGGTGTAGATATGCAAGGTGACGGTAAAGATGATGAGGCTGCTTGTAATGTTAAAGTATTCCGTCTTTCAGAGATGTACTTGATAGCTGCTGAGGCTGCTCATGCAACTGGCGATGCTGCTGCTGCTGCTGAGTACTTGAATGCTATTAGAAAACGCTCTCCAAATTTGGAGCCCGCAACTGCTGAGACTGTAACTCTTGAGATGATTCTTAATGAGAAATCAAAAGAGTTCTTCAGTGAGGGTCTAAGATATTTTGACAGACTTCGTCACGGTGAGACAATTGAGTTCAATGATGAGATTATGGGTATTGATTGTCCTCATAGAGATAAGATTATTGATACTAAGACTTACCACAAGGTAGTTCTTCCTATCTCAATTGATGATATCAACTCATCACCTAACTTGGCTACCCAGCAGAATCCTGGATATTAATATGATATTTTATAGTACAGACATTCTATGAAAAAAATAAATTCCTTTTTTGTAATTATCGTTGCTAGTGTGCTGTTCCTTAGTGTTTTAACATCTTTTAAAAGTGCTTCAGTTGCTGATATAAATGTGACTATTCCTGGAATTGAGATTACAACAGTTGGGAATTTTGATGTTAATGCAGCTGGTGGTACTGTTTCTGTATATTTTACAGGTACTGCAGATGTTAATCAGATCAATTCTTATTTTGAATCTAATGATATTGATTTTTTATATGCTTATACACTTGGTAATAATGAATTATTTATTGAAGTAGATACAAATACCACAGATTCGCCTATCGTTATAGGAATCTCGGGTCGGTTAGGTGGATATATTACTATTACTCAAGATTGTTATTAGAAAGTCTACATAGGTTCATTTAATAGAGAAAACAAATTTATTTAAAGATGCCGGTTAGTACCGGCATCTTTTTTTGAGTTATAACATGTTAGTTCCCTGTTTCTAAACGGTAACCAACA
>JAZSEZ010000028.1:0-42064 GCA_045531975.1 Candidatus Egerieisoma sp.
CCCATACCGAACAGAGAAGTTAAGCCCGTTAGCGCCGATGGTACTGCTATACCAAGTGGGAGAGTAGGTAGCCGCCAACTTTTAGGACCTTCAGAAGAAATTCTGGAGGTCTTTTTTTTTGCTACCTACTCTACGGCAGCATTTCTATAGTATTGGATTTTTCGTCTCTCCAGTCTTGTGCAGTTAAACATTGTTTATAGCAGATTGTTTTATTAGTACCTTTATTTATTAACTTTGTAATAGACTTAAGATTTTTACTTATGAAGAAAATAAGATTTATAGCATCAGTTCTTTTGTTGCTGTTTGCAATATTGCCTGTGTTTGCACAAGATGGGACTTCCTATAAGATTAC
Organism: Candidatus Egerieisoma sp.; assembly: GCA_045531975.1. Lineage (GTDB taxonomy): Bacteria > Bacteroidota > Bacteroidia > Bacteroidales > UBA932 > Egerieousia. The sequence goes on from JAZSEZ010000028.1 coordinate 353, forward strand.
CAGTAAAGGGGTAGTTAAAACTGTTGAGCAGGATGATGAAGTTGCGCAGTATAATGTCATTAAGCCTATAATGGTATTAAAGTCCAGATATGAGGTGACAGAAAAGGGATACTCAAAATTTTCTGTAAAGAATGCCAGATTGGGAGTACAGGGAGACGTTTCAAAGATTTTTTCTTACCGCTTTATGTTTGATTTCTGTGCGGAAAACAAATTTAGTGTATTGGATCTTTATGCAGTTGTAAAACCTGGCAAAAGGCTCTCTTTTACCATTGGCCAACAAGGTCTTTCCTTGTATAACTCCTGGACAGTTTCTCCAAACTCATTGGATTATGTAAACAGACCATTTATAGGAAAATATTTCATTTCAAGCCGTGATATTGGAGTTTCTATGAAGTATGCCATTAAGAAGGAGGGTTTCCCTATAAATGCAGAATTGGGCGTTTATAACGGCTCAGGAATCAATAATCCTACCTGGGACAAATCTCTTGCTACCGGTGGACGTCTTGAGTTCGGTTCTTCAAAAGAGGGATTCAGGGCATCAGGAAAATTCTATAACCAGAGGAATGATGGCTATACAGATTTATATGCCGGAGCAGATATAAGATACGAGAATCCAAAATTTAAGGTAGAAGCTGAGTATATGTCCAAGAAGTATGGGGAGTTATTGGAGGGTGTATATAGTCCGTCTCATTTGGGCGCAGCATATGTAGAAGGTATGTTAAAAGTTAAGACTAACAACAGTACTGTTAAGAGGGTTGAACCTGTTTTACGATGGGATGCAATGGGATATGATGTAATGGATAGAGGTTTTGGAGTGAACAGGATTACTGCCGGTGTTAATGTGCTTTTCAACACAGGTGCTTGTACAACTATGTTAAGGCTGAATTATGAGCAGTATTTCAAATCTAAAATGGATATGTCAAAACTGTTCAAGAATGCAAGAGATACTGAGAACAAACTTTCTTTGGAGTATTTGATGTTCTTCTAGGAATTTAGGGATGAGGCATAAAAAAACTGTCGGGAAGAAAATTTTATTCCCGACAGTTTCTGTTATATAAGGAGTGTGTATTATTTCTCCAATTTGTGGATAGCCAAACCACTCTGAAGTTTAGGCTCAAACCAGGTGGTTTTTGGAGGCATAATGTTGCCTGTATCTGCAATGTCAATAAGCTGTTTCATTGATACTGGATACAATGCAAATGCTGCTACCATCTCGCCTGAATCAACTCTCTTCTTAAGCTCGCCCAAGCCACGGATACCACCTACGAAATCAATTCTCTTTGAAGTTCTAAGGTCTTTGATATCCAATAGTTTGTCAAATACAAGATTTGAGCATACAGTAACGTCAAGTACACCAATTGGGTCTGCATCATCATAAGTACCCTCTTTAGCCTGCAATGAGTACCACTCGCCGCCAATGTACATAGAGAAGTTGTGAAGTCCTGAAGGAGTGTAAATCTCAGTACCTTTTTTCTCTACTACAAAGTCCTCGTTCAATTTCTCAATGAACTGCTCAGGAGTCATACCGTTAAGATCTTTAACTACGCGGTTGTAGTCAATGATTTTAAGATGGCTCTCTGGGAATACTACAGCCATAAAGTAGTTGTACTCCTCTTCGCCGGTATGGTTAGGGTTGTTGCGTTTTTTCTCCTCGCCTACAAGAGCTGCAGCAGCAGTTCTGTGGTGACCGTCAGCAACATAGAATGCAGGAATCTCAGCAAAGATGTTTGTGATTGCTGCAATATCCTCCTCGTTGTCAATTACCCAGAATTTGTGGCCGAAACCATCTACAGGGGCAATATAATCGTACTCAATCTCTTTAGTTTTGATAGTACGCTCAACAATCTCGTTAATCTGTGCGTTGTCGGGATAAGCAAAGAAAACAGGCTCAATATTGGCATTCTGATTTCTAACGTGAATCATTCTGTCTTCCTCTTTGTCTTTACGGGTAAGCTCGTGTTTCTTAATCTTACCGGTCATATAATCCTCTACGTTTGCACAAACTACAAGACCGTACTGGGTTCTGCCGTCCATAGTCTGAGCATAAACATAGTAGTTCTCCTTAGCATCCTGAACAAGCCATCCTCTCTCTTGCCATAGTTTGAAGTTCTCAACAGCCTTGTCATAAGCCTCCTGGCCATGCTCATCAGCTATAGGATCAAAATCAATCTCTGGTTTGATAATGTGAAGTAGTGATTTCTCACCAGCCTCAGCTTTTGCCTCTACAGAGTTAAGTACATCGTAAGGACGTGAAGCTACCTCTGCTGCAATTGCTTTAGGTGGGCGGATAGCTGCAAATGGTTTTACTTTTACCATAGTTTATATCAGTTTTTAAGTGTTTTCTATTTGTTTACCTGGAATCTCTTGTTACCTGTAGTGAAGAAGTCTACAATCTGGTTAGCAGCAGCAAGACCTGCGTTTACGTTAGCCTCAGCTGTCTCTGCACCCATCTTTTTAGGAGTACCGTATACACGTTTGCCAAACTCCTCTGCAATAGCAGCGTGGTTTGCAGTTGCAACGTCTGTAATGTATTTAAGGTCTTCTCTCTCTCTAAGAACTTTAATAAGCTCCTCCTCGTTGATAACCTCTTTTCTTGCAGTGTTAACAAGACATCCGCCTTTAGGCATTCTTGAAAGAAGGTTGTATCCGATAGAGTTCTTGGTCTGCTCAGTTGCAGGAATGTGAAGAGATACAAAGTGAGAGTTCTCGTATAGGTCCTCCAAAGATTTTGCAACAATCACACCCTCAGCCTCCATTGCCTCAGCAGGAACGAATGGGTCAAATGCCATAATGTTCATACCAAAACCTCTTGCATGGCTTGCAACAAGGCGTCCTACGTTACCGTAAGCCTGGATACCCAAAGTTTTGCCTTTAAGCTCTGAACCAGTACCTGCAGTAAGCTGGTTTCTGCTCATATAAATCATAAAGCAAAGAGCCAACTCAGCAACTGCGTTTGAGTTCTGGCCAGGAGTGTTCATTGCAACAATACCTTTCTCTGTACAAGCAGCAAGGTCAAGATTGTCAAAACCAGCACCTGCTCTAACTACAATTTTAAGATTCTTAGCAGCCTCAACTACCTCTCTGGTAACTTTGTCTGAACGAACAATAAGTGCATCAACATCTGCAACAGCAGCCAAAAGCTCATCTGCAGAAGTGTATTTCTCTAGTGTTGCAAACTCATAGCCTGCAGCCTCAACTATTTTTTTGATACCGTCAACAGCCACTTTAGAGAATGGCTTCTCGGTTGCTACCAAAACTTTCATAATGATGTATGTGTGTATTTAAAAGTTATTTCAATTATTCTTCCCGACAATTATTTTTGATATGTCGGACATATAAAAAATATGGGGGTAACTGCAACAAGGTGCAATTACTCCCATATTAAGGTTCAAATTATTTATGCAACTGCTCAAACTCCTGCATGCAAGCAACCAAAGCCTCAACAGCCTCTTTTGGACAAGCATTGTAGATAGAAGCTCTGAAACCGCCTACTGAACGGTGGCCTTTGATACCAACCATACCGCGCTCTTTAGCGAATTTGAAGAACTCATCCTGCAACTCCTCTTTACCAGGAGCCATTACGAAACATACGTTCATTAGTGAACGGTCCTCTTTAGCTGCAGTACCTACGAACAATGGGTTTCTGTCAATCTCGTTGTAAAGAAGCTCTGCTTTCTCTTTGTTGATTTTGTACATAGCCTCTACACCACCCATCTCTTTAACCCATTTAAGGGTCTCGTGCATAACGAAGATAGGGAATACAGGAGGAGTGTTGAACATAGAGCGGTTTCTAACCTCATCTGTGTAGTGTGTACGGTAGTCAACCATTGTTTGGATAGGACGGTCAACTTTACCTAGAAGGTCTTTGCGAACGATAACGAAAGTTACACCAGCAGGACCAACGTTTTTCTGTGCACCACCGTAGATCATACCGTATTTCTTAACATCTACAGGACGGCTCATAATGTCTGATGACATATCAGCAACCAAAGTTACAGGAGAATCCATATCCTCATGAATCTCTGTACCGTAAATAGTGTTGTTTGTAGTGATGTGGAAATAGTCTACATCTGTAGGGATAGTGTATCCTTTTGGAATGTAAGAGTAAGTTTTATCCTCTGAAGATGCAACTACCTCAACCTCTCCGTAGAATTTAGCCTCTTTTACAGCTTTTTTAGCCCAAACACCTGTCTGAAGGTAAGCTGCTTTAGTTTTTAGAAGGTTTGCAGGAACTTCAAAGAACTGGGTTGAAGCACCACCACCAAGGAACATTACAGCATAATCTTCTGGGATGTTAAGAAGCTCTCTCCATAGCTGCTCTGTCTCAGCCATAATTCTCTCCCAACCTGGAGTACGGTGAGAAATCTCAAGGATACCGATACCGGTGTTGTCAAAATCTTTGATAGCCTCAATTGCAGACTCAATAGCCTGTTTAGGAAGAACGCAAGGACCTGCGTTAAAGTTGTATGCTTTCATTGTATTGTATATTTATTAAAATTTTAGTGTTGTTCGATAATCAGTCAAAGATATGAAATTTCCGCTAACAAATAGAAATAAAAATCCTAATTCTCAGTTATAATCTTTAAATTGTCTGAACTTGTATTCTTCTCGCAGTAATGGCAATGAAGTTTAAGTACAGAATCTTCGTATGTGGTGGTGAATTTTGTGGTTATAGGCTGGTGGTTTGTAATGCATTTTGGATTTGCACATTTTACAATTCCCTTAATTTCGTCGGGAACACGGAGAACCTTTTTCTCTATAACCTCAAAATCTTTTATTATGTTGATTTTTGCATCCGGTGCCACAAGTGCAACCTTGTTTATCTCGGTCTCTTCAAAGAATCTGTCTGATACTTTGATGATTGCCTTTTTGCCAAGCAGTTTGCTGTCAAGGTTTGTGCCGAATGTAATCTGGTTCTGGCAATCTTTCAGTCCCAAAATGCTGATAACTTTAAAAAGCTGGTTTGCCGGAATGTGATCCAGAACAGTGCCGTTCTTAATGGCACTTACTTTCAATTCTTTTCCTCCTTTTTCCATAATCCGTATTTTTTAAATTGCCAATAATTATCTGTAACCCAACAGATATGAGATGATAGCCATTCTAACATAAACGCCGTTCTCAGCCTGTTTGAAATAGTATGCGTGTTTTGTGTCATCCACATCCTGGGCAATTTCTGTAACTCTAGGAAGCGGATGGAGAATCTTCATATTGTCTTTTGCCCCGGCAAGCATTGCTGCGTTAAGGTTGTATGTGTTTTTAACTTTCTCGTACTCCATAGGGTCTGTAAAGCGCTCCTGCTGTACGCGGGTCATATACAGGATGTCGCAGTCGTTTATATTTCCTTCAAGCTCCCTGGTTTCTGTGTATGGAATCCCTTTTGCATTAAGGAAATCCTTGTATTCCTGAGGCATCTTAAGTTCGTCGGGAGCAGTAAAGGTAAAATGTGGGTTGAAGTGTGACATTGCCTGCAGCAGTGAGTGTACTGTTCTGCCGTATTTTAGGTCTCCCACCATATTTATCCTCAAGTCTGTAAGTTTGCCTTGGGTCTGCTGGATTGTGTAAAGGTCAAGCATTGTTTGTGACGGGTGCTGGTTGGCTCCGTCTCCTGCATTTATTACCGGAACGGATGCAACTTCAGATGCATATCTGGCAGCTCCCTCCAGCGGGTGTCTCATTACAATAAGATCTACATAGTTGGAAACCATTTTTATGGTATCCTTAAGGGTTTCTCCTTTGCTTACGCTTGTGTTTCCGGCATCGGAGAATCCTATTACTCTGGCGCCAAGTCTGTTTGATGCAGTCTCAAAACTTAAACGTGTTCTGGTGGAAGGCTCAAAGAAAAGGGTTGCTATAACCTTGTCCTGCAGGATTCTCTGAACTTTGTTCTTTTCAAAATCCTGTGCTACATCCAAAATGTGCAGCATCTCTTCCTTTGTGAAATCGTGGATGGAAATTAGACTTTTAGGCATATCTTGTAAAATTTAAATGTTTTCCCCGTTATCATCCTGCTGCGGCTCAATCTTCTCAATTCTGCACCCTTCCAGTTTGTCAAAACTTTCCAGGAAGGTCTCTATCATTGCAAGTCTCACATCAACCCTTAAAGAGCAGTTAAGGTCAAACTGCTGGTTTGTTGGGGTGAGACCCAAATCTTTCAACCGCTTCATTACCGCATTCATCTGCAGGTAGTCAAAAATTATGTTGTATGGTTCAGTTGCAATCTTCTCTATGATTGTGGCGTTGGCAATTGCATCTGCTGTGGAGGTTTTGTAGGCCCTTATCAGCCCTGGTACACCAAGTTTTATTCCACCAAAGTAACGTACAACCACAACCAGTATGTCGCTGAGTTCTGCAGAGAGAATCTGCCCGTAGATAGGCCTTCCTGCTGTAGATGAAGGTTCCCCGTCATCATTCATTCTCCATACGCTTCCGGTATGCCCCAATCTGTAGGCATAGCAATGGTGGCGGGCATCATAATATTCTTTCTTAAGATCCTGTATAATGGATTTTATCTCCTCTTCTGTGGTTACGGGATAAGCAAAAGCAAGGAACTTGCTTCCATTGTCCTTGAACAGGCCGGTTGAAAGCTGTGAAATGCTTTTGAAACAATCAGAGACGGGTGATTTCTTAGTATCCATACTAAAACGTAAAGATACACAAAAAATCCAATGAAAACTATCTTTTGGACACTAATTTGTTCTCCTTTTTTCATATTCTTTCTGATGCAGGAATATTGTGGAATTTTCTCAAAAATATTGTATCTTTGAGTTCAGCAAACACTTTTTAATAGATACAAGATGGTATACAAGTATAAGGCTTCAATTCCAGGAAGCAAAGTTTTTATGAGGGAGTATGAGATAAAGGGGGAAACAACCTTGTACAAGCTCCACGATTTTCTTGTAAATGATTTGGAATTTTCTCCAGACCAGATGGTTGCATTCAGGGGATTGGATGAGGGAGAGAATCTTAGAAGCGAGTACGGACTCTTTGATATGGGAGACGGCTCTATGGATATGGTTACCATAGAGAAAACCATTAAGAAAGGAGAGGTGAGTCTCTTGTATGTCTTTGATTTGAGGAAAGATAGAGTTATAAAACTTACCTTGATGGGCGAGGTGGAAGAATCAAGAAGGGCGTCTTATCCCAGACTTGTTGCAGAGAAAGGCCGCAATCCGGAGCAGTTTGCAAGCAAATATGATGATTTGGACCAGTATTCAGAACCGATGAATGACTCTGCAGATGAGGATTCGTCATTCATGGATGATGAACTGCCTGAGGGTGAGGAGTAGCATAGATTATGCAGAAGGAACTCACAATAATTCTTGGACCCACAGGGGTGGGAAAAACCGATTATTCCATTGATTTGGCATTGGAATATGGTTCTCCAATAATAAATTGTGACTCCCGACAAATATACAAAGAGATGAATATAGGTACCGCATCGCCTACAGCCCAGCAGCTGGAGACGGTGCGGCATTATTTTATACACACCCACAGCGTAACCCAATACTACACAGCAGGGCTTTACGAATTGGAGGCAATGGCATTGCTGGAAGAACTGTTCAAGGAGCATGACAGGCTGGTAATGGTGGGTGGCAGCGGAATGTATATAGATGCCTTGTGCAATGGACTGGATGATTTTCCACCTGCAGACCTGCAGCTGAGGGATTCGCTTATGAAAAGACTTGAGGTAGAGGGGATAGAATCTCTTCGCAATGAACTGAGGATTGTGGACAGGGCTTCATACGATACCATTGATATTGCAAACCCTCAGAGGGTTGTGCGTGCGCTTGAGGTTACATTACAGACGGGACGCAAATTCTCAGACTGGAAGAGTGCCCCAAAAAAAGTGCGCCCGTTTGCAATCCGTAAGATTGGAATCAACCGCAATAGGGAAGAACTTTATGACAGAATAAACAGAAGGGTGGACATTATGATGGAGCAGGGGCTTCTGGCAGAGGTGGAGGGATTGGTACAATACAAAAATCTCCCTGCCCTAAAAACTGTAGGATACAGGGAGTTCTTTGATTATTTTGATGGAAAGCACTCTTTGGAAACAGCGGTTGAGCTTGTAAAGCGAAATTCCCGCCATTATGCCAAAAAGCAGCTTACCTATTGGGGACGTGATAAGGAGATAGAGTGGCTTAATTTCCAAGTTCAGAAAGGAATTTGATTCTTATAAGCCTTACCTCTTCTTCTGTGTAATCTGGGCCAAGTGCTTTCATTGCCTCATTTACTGAATCTGAAGTGGCCTCTTCCTTAAAGTACTCATAGATGTCATCAACCTTGTCCTCATCTATAATCATACGGATGTAGTAGTCTATGTTGATTTTTGTGCCGGCACCTACAATGGCCTCCAGCTCGTCATAAACCTGTTCAAGATCCATATTTTTTGCATCTGCTATCTCATCCAAAGGAATCTTCTTGTCTACGCTCTGAATTATGTAAACCTTGTTGAGTGATTTGTTGGCAACTGTTTTCACTACAAGGTCTGTAGGGCGTTCAATCTCATTTTCCTCCACATATTTGGCAATAAGGGCAAGGAATTCTTTACCATATTTCCTTGCTTTTCCCTCACCAACACCCTGGCAGTTCTTCAACTCTTCAACGGTTGTAGGGTACATAATTGACATATCCTCCAAAGAAGGGTCTCCAAAAATTACAAATGCAGGAAGCTTCAACTTTTTGGACAAAGAGTGCCTTACATCTTTAAGCATTGCCAGCAATGTTGGGTCTCCTCCGCCTGCCTGGTGTTTGGTTGTTCCTATTGCAACAACATCGTCATCATCATCTGTATTTACAAACTCGCGGTCTTCTGTAAGCATTACAGAGTGTGGTTCAGCAAGGAATTTCCGTCCTTTCTCTGTAATTGAAACAAGTCCGTATTTCTCTACATCCTTATATAGGAACTGCATTACCAGAGCCTGTCTGATTACTGCAAGCCAGAATCTGTGGTCTTTGCCCGGAATTATTCCAAACCACTCAAGGTCTGTGTGGTTATATGATTTTATAATAGAATTGTTTACTCCGCCAAGTATATTTGCAAGGTGCTCTGCCTTAAAGTTTTCTTTAATGCCTGAAACAAGCTCAAATACCGTTGCAAGATACTCTTTCCCTTCAAACTGTTTTTTAGGGTAAAGGCAGTTGTCGCAATTGCCGCAATTGTCTTGGGTATATTGCTCTCCAAGATAGTTCAGAAGATTTTTTCTTCTGCACTGGTTTGATTCTGCGTATGCAATTGTGTCACTTATCAGCTGTTTTCCAATCTCCTGTTCTGCAACAGGTTTGCTCTGCATAAATTTCTCCAGCTTCTGAATGTCTTTGTAGCTGTAGAATGTGATGCACTGGCCCTCGCCTCCGTCTCTGCCCGCGCGGCCTGTTTCCTGATAATAGCCTTCCAGACTTTTAGGAATATTGTAGTGGATTACAAACCTTACATCCGGTTTGTCTATACCCATTCCAAATGCAATTGTGGCAACAATCACATCAACCTCCTCCATAAGGAACAGATCCTGGTTGGTGGATCTTGTGGCTGCATCCAGTCCTGCGTGATAAGGGCGTGCCTTAATGCCGTTTACATTAAGCAACTCTGCAAGCTCCTCCACTTTTTTACGGCTAAGACAATATATGATTCCAGATTTTCCGGAATTGTTCTTGATGAATTTTATAATCTCCTTCTCTGCATTTACCTTAGGCCTTATCTCATAATACAGGTTCTCCCTGTTGAAAGAAGACTTGAATACTTTGGCATCCTGCATTCCAAGATTTTTCTGAATATCAGATTGTACCTTAGGTGTTGCAGTTGCGGTAAGTGCAATTATAGGAGCTTTCCCTATACTATTTACAATAGGGTGTATCTTTCTGTATTCAGGGCGGAAATCGTGTCCCCATTCAGATATACAATGGGCCTCATCCACTGCATAGAATGATATCTTGCATTGTCTGAGCAGCTGAATATTCTCCTCTTTTGTAAGAGACTCAGGGGCAACGTACAGCAGTTTGGTAACTCCACTCAACAAGTCATCCTTCACCTCCTGCAGTTGCGCCTTGTTCAGAGATGAATTAAGGAAGTGGGCAATGCCATCTTTATCGGCTACAAATCCACGGATTGCATCTACCTGGTTCTTCATTAGTGCAATAAGTGGAGAAATTACTATGGCTGTACCCGGCATTACCAGAGCGGGCAGCTGATAGCATAAAGATTTGCCACCACTGGTAGGCATAAGGACAAACGTATTGTTGCCTTCAATCAGATGTCTGATGATAGCCTCCTGTTCTCCTTTAAAGGAATCAAAACCGAAAAATTCTTTAAGTTTCCCGTGTAAGATTTCCGATGTTACCTGCATACGAATAGAAAATAATAGGGTGAAGTCTCTTTTTTCGTTACCTTTGTGGCTCTAAGTTACCTATTAGTTTATTTTCTACAAAATTTTTTTTAAGGAGATGGTGCAAATGGATTTGAAGAAATTGGCTGTAAGTGTCATTGATAAAGAGGCAAGAGCCGTTGAAAATTTGAAGCCATACGTGGATGACAAATTTGTGGAGGTGCTGAATCTCATTTACAGTTCAAAGGGGCGTCTCATCATTACAGGAATAGGCAAGAGTGCAATTATCGGGAATAAGATTGTTGCTACTTTAAATTCTACAGGAACCCCTTCAATCTTTATGCACGCAGCTGATGCCATTCACGGTGATTTGGGCATAATCCAGCCTGATGATGTGGTTATGTGCATCTCCAAGAGTGGAAATACCCCTGAAATAAAAGTGCTTGTCCCACTTATCCGCAGAATGGGAAACAAACTTGTTGCAATGGTTTCCAATGTTGATTCTTATCTTGCGCAACATTCGGATTATATAGTAAGGGCAACAGTAGATGAGGAGGCTTGTCCAAACAACCTTGCCCCAACATCCAGCACCACCACCCAGCTTGTAATGGGTGATGCAATTGCCATATGCCTTCTTAAGATGAGAGGCTTTTCACCTGAAGATTTTGCAAAATATCACCCTGGGGGCTCTTTGGGCAAAAGATTGTATCTTACAGTAGATGATGTGTTTGACAAGGAGCTGAGGCCAAGTGTTCTTCCCGACGAAAACATTCAGAATACAATAATAAACATATCCCAGAACAGGCTTGGTGCAACAGTGGTACTTGGCAGAGGAGAGGAACTGTTGGGTATAATTACAGATGGGGATGTGAGACGAATGGTGGAGAAAGGTGAGCCGTTGGGTACACTAAGGGCCAAGGATATTATGAGCAGCAATCCAAAAGTTATTGAGAGACGTGAACTTGCCGTGAACGCTTTCAGAATTATGGAGAAGAACAAGATTACATCTGTAGTTGTTTTGGATGAAGGCAAATATGTTGGACTAATACATATTCACGACGTGTTGCGTGAAGGTATAGTGTAACTGCTGATTTAAAAAGTTTTACTATATTTGCCTGCTTTACAAAATAATCTATTCGATGGCGACGAAAAATAAAATCCTCACTGGTAGTATTGCTGCCAGGAATTTCTTTGCTGCGTTTTTGCATAATGAGTCAATAGGCGGCATCCTTCTTATGTTGTGTGCTGTGATTGCGCTTATGTGTGCAAATATTCCCCAGCTTAATTTCATTCACCAGATATGGAGTACCCATTTGGGTATTACTATAGGGAATTTTTCCCTTGATATGTCTTTGGCCCATTGGATAAATGATGCCCTTATGGCAGTATTTTTCTTTGTGGTTGGCCTTGAGATAAAGAGAGAGATGATGGTTGGTGAACTTTCATCCCTCAAACACGCATCACTTCCAATTCTTGCAGCAGTTGGAGGAATGGTAGTTCCTGCAATAATCTATTCTGTGTTCAACTATTCTGATCCGGAGAGTGTTTCGGGTTGGGGTATTCCAATGGCAACAGATATTGCCTTTGCGTTGGGAGTTCTCTCTTTGTTGGGAAAAAGGGCACCTCTTGGGTTGAAGGTGTTCCTTACAGCATTGGCAATTGTGGATGATTTGGGGGCTATAGTTGTTCTTGCAATTTTCTATCCTACACACGCGCTTCATTTTGATATGCTCCTGTATGCTGGCATAGTTGTACTTATATTGTATGCCCTTAACCGCAGCAAGGCAAATACTCCACTTTTGTATATTGTACCGGGAATCTTCTTGTGGTATTTCATATTACAATCCGGTATACACGCAACAATAGCAGGTGTGATACTGGCACTTACCATACCGTCAAAAACTGTTATAAATGAGGTGAGGTTCTCTGTAAGTATAAGATATTGGCTTGAGAAGTTTAAGGCTGTGAGCAATAGTGAAGTGGAGGTGCTTGCAAACCCTGAGCAGCAGCATATCATTCACCAGATTAACAAGAATGTTCAGAATATAAACCCTCTTATGCACAAGTTTGAGGCGGGGTTGCACCCTTGGGTTACATTCTTCATTATGCCGGTTTTTGCATTGGCAAATGCAGGGGTGGCTCTTGACGGAGGTTTGTTCTCATTCCCTATACCATCTGTTGCAACCGGAATTTTCTTTGGCCTGTTTTTGGGCAAGCCGCTTGGAATATTCCTGTTCAGTTTTGCAGCGGTGAAGTTTGGCATTGCAGAACTTCCGCAGGGGACAAACTGGAAACAGATTTTTGCATTGGGCATTATAGCCGGAATAGGATTTACAATGTCAATATTCATTGATGGACTTGCGTTTACAAACGAAAATCTGATAAATATTGGCAAGGCAGCCATTTTAGGCACATCTCTTGTGGCGGCAGTTGTGGGGTGTCTGGCAGTTTATGCAACATCACCAAAAACTAAATAAAAGGAATTTGATAACATTAAAATTTATAAAAAGATGAAAGGATTAAAATTTTTAGCAGTTGGCGTTTTGGCAAGCGTTATGTTTGCTTCTTGCGGGGAGACTACCCAGCAGCCTAAGTATGAAGGAATCACTAAAGCAGAGGTTGATTCAGTAAGTTATGCAGTAGGAACATCTTTTGGCCAGATGATTAAAGGATCAAACATTGAGGGTCTTAACTACTCTAAAGTTATGCAGGCAATGAAAGCTGTTGTTGATGGTGAAAAATTGATTATCAATGAGCAGGAGGCAGGTCTTGTAATCAATAACTATATGACAAAGGTTCAGGCTGCAATTGGCAAACAGAAAGAGAAAGAGCAGGCAGAGTTCCTTGCTGCAAATAAAGAGAAAGAGGGCGTTCAGGTGACTGAGAGCGGTTTGCAGTACAAAATTGAGAACCCTGGTAACGATGTTAGAGCAACTGCAACAGATACAGTTGAGGTTCACTACAAAGGTACTCTATTGGACGGTACAGTATTTGACTCATCATACGACAGAGGTGAGACTGCAAAATTCCCTCTTGACAGAGTTATTGCAGGTTGGACAGAGGGTCTTCAGCTTGTAGGTGAGGGTGGCAAGCTTACCCTATGGATTCCATACGAGTTGGGTTATGGTCCAAGACAGATGAGCGCTGAGCTTCCTGGTTATTCTACACTTATTTTTGATGTTGAGCTTGTTAAAGTAAGCAAAGCTGCAGAGAAAAAGAACAAATAAGGTAAGGCAGGCTTATGGCAATGGATATTAAATGCAAGCTTTTGGACAAGCTTGCTGTGCAGAGCGGTACAAGTGCCAGAGGTCCTTGGAGCAAACAGGACTTTATAGTAGAGACTATTGAGCAGTATCCCAGAAAAATCTGTATGAATGTTTGGGGACAGGATAAAGTTAATGAGCTGGCTGGTTACAACGCCGGTGAAATGCTTAATGTTTCGGTTAATATTGAGTCAAGAGAGTTCAATGGCCGTTGGTATACAGATGTAAGAGCCTGGAGAATTCAAAGGGAAGCTGTTGAGGGTGCACCTGCTGCCCCTTCAGTGGATCCGTTTATGAATATACAGGCAGAGGATGACGGAGGAGATCTTCCGTTCTAAATGATACTGATAACGTTTGTGGTCCGGCTCCAGTTCTTGTAACAGAACGGGAGCCGGCCTTTTTATTGTGGGGTGCCAACCATTTTTTTACTATATTTGCAAATTGGAAATTTTGTGTTTTAATGAATAATTATAAAAAACTGCTGCTGTTTGGATCTGTTTCCGTTGTTGTTCTTGTGGCGGCTATAGTGTTTCTTTTTGTGAATCTCTCTTCCGGCCAGAGGAATGAGGGGCTGGTTGTATCTGAGGGGGCGGTTTCTGTATATGACGGAATCCCCAGTGATGCAGTAGCTGTTCTGGATTTCAAGAGATTGGACGAGTATGCCCCGTTAATGCAGGATACATTGTCTTTTGCTCACAAAATATTCAATGAGAAGAGCGGGTTGGTAATATTGCAGAGGGAATTGCTGGAGTTGCCTGAACTGCAGAGTGTACAATTTGTATATTCTCTCCATTATTCTTCCAAAAACAATGTTTCTTTTCTTCAGATTATGAATTTGGAAGGGGTTGAAAAGGATAATGTTTTAAGATTGGTTCAGAAGGGTGGAAAGGAGAAAAGCTATAATGGTGTTGCAGTTTACAATATGCCATACGGCGTTTCAGTAGCTTTGCACGGCAATCTGTTATTGGCAAGCTCCTCTTCATACGTTCTTGAGAGTTCAATCCGACACCTCGATAATGAAGCATCCATTATGGACAACTCCCATTTTGCAGAGATTCTGAAAGAGTATGGAGGGATATCGGGAGTATATCTGAACCATAATCAAATAGGTAAATTGTTCTCCGGTATTGTGGAGAGGGGATTTCTGGGATACTCAGATTTTGTGATGAAATTCACCTCCTGGAGCAGGTTTGGAATTACTTCTGATGCTGGAAAACTTGTTTTGCATGGAACGCTTGAGAATAAGGAGGATGAGTCAAAATTTTCCAATATTTTCAATACGCAACATTTGAGAAGAAGTGCAATGGGAAAGATACTTCCCGCTTCTACACTGTTTGCAGTCTCATTGCCTGTTTCAAACATTCAGGATTATCTGAAAGGACATCAGTTGCATCTTGAGGTTCAGAAGAAGACAGGTTCGTTTGCGTACAAGCAGAAAATGGCTCAGGGCGAGAGCAAGGTTGAGCCGCGCAAATGGATTGATTCGTTGCAGATAGAGGAGCTTGTGAGTGCATATTGCAAATTTGGAGAGAAATGTGAATGGCTTACATTGGTGAGGGGCAAACAGCAGTTCGGTCTTAATAATGTGATTTCATCTGTTGTGGAGGGGGAAAAGGTTGAGACTGCACACCCGTTTGCATATAAAGGCTATATAGCTTCTGTTTTTGGGGAGCTCTTCTCCCATTGCAACGAGGAGGCTATATGTAAAGTGGGTGCCTGGAGTATAATAGGTCCTCAGAAGATTTTGGATGAGTTTGCCAGCGGGAGTGCATATTGGTTCAATCTGGATTATTATCTTTCACAGACACCGGTTTCGGCCTATCTTGGAAAAGAGGCATCCCTTAAGATGGTTGCCAACATTAAAGAGGCTGGTGACTCATTGCTTCAGGTCTTCAAGCCTTATACCAGGGAGTGCATAATGCAGCAGCTGGGAAGGAACAACTTTGAGTTCATTACAATGGATATTGTTTCAGGTGAGGAGAATCCTGCAGTTGAGATAGAGTTCTATGCCTCTGTAATGCAACAATTGCCTGTTCCTAAGGAGAGGGAAGATGGTGTGCAGATGAGTTTTGAGATAGACAGTACAATAAATTTGCCTCAGGGACCGTTTGAGGTACGTGATGTTGCCAAAAAAAGCAAGGCTTATCTTGAGCAGCTTCCTAATATGAGGCTCAGATATATGGATGCCAACAAGAAGGGTGTTTGGGCTATCCCATTTGAAACTCCTATTGGAGGTTATGTAGAGCAGATTGACTTGTACAATAACGGACGTTTGCAAATGTTGTTTGCATCTGGCAACAAGATGTATCTTTTAGACAGGGTTGGAAGGTTTGTTTACGGATATCCGGTGAAGCTTCCTAAGAGAATGGTTATGGGACCTAAGCTTATGGAGGATATTGGTGGTCTGAAATACTCTGTTCTTTTTCTGAATGAGGACAATTCAATTTCCTGGTACGATATTTCAGGCAAGTCTGTTGATGGGTGGAGTGACATTGTTGCTCCGGAGTTTGTTAAGGAGTTGCCTGAACTTAAGGTTTTAGGAGGGGTGAAATATTGGGTACTGAGGGCTCCGTCCCAACTGCTGCTTTATACTTTTGAGGGTAAAAGGCTTGAAATGGCAGACAAGAAGAAGAGTATAGAGAGAGAGTGTGAAATTGAGTATGTACAGAGTGGTGTCTTAAGGGTAAAATGTACAGATGGCAAAGTGTACAATTGGACCTTGGAGACAGGTAAAATTAAAAAATGGAATAATTGATGGAAGGGTTTATAACGTTCCTGCTTTGTTTTGTCCTTTTTATTTGGGTAATGAAGAGGATCTTCCCTCTTTTGCTTACCTGGTTTATAAAACGTCAGGTTAAAAAAGGTGGGGCAAACGGAGGATTTACAAGTTTTGGAGGGCCGGGAGGTTTTGGATTCTGGTCAACCGGTTTTGGAGGAGCGCAAAATGCACAGCAGCATAATGAGCGGAAAAAAGAGGAAGGAAAAGTAGTGATAACAGAGGTGCCCCAAACGGAGAAAGTTATAGATAAGGAGATAGGGGAATACGTAGATTTTGAGGAATAATGAACGATTTTAAAAGACTATTGGCATACGCTAAACCGTACAAGAGGTTCTGGCCGGGATATCTTGTATTGTCTGTTTTGTCTGTAATCTTTGGAGTGGTGAACTATGCTTTGATAGATCCGCTTCTTACAGTGTTGTTTCAGCCCGATACAATAGATGAGCAACTGGTAAAACCTGTATTTGCTCTGGATCCTGCATATTTTGAGGATGTGTTCTCCTATTATCTGGCCAAGATAATGACATCAAGCGGTATGATTAAGGGGCTTATGTTTGTGTGCGGTTTCTTTGTAGTGGCCTCTTTATTGTCAAATATTACCAGATACCTATCTCAGAGGATTCTGGTGGATATGCGTACCTACATTATGCAGAATATAAGAAGAGATTTGTTCAAAAAGATTTCCGGTCTGCACGTGGGGTATTTTCATAACCAGAAGAAAGGTGATATTCTCTCTTCAATTTCAAATGATGTTACAGAGGTGCAGAATGGTGTGGCAGACAGTTTTCACGTGTTGTTCAGGGAGCCGTTGCTGATTCTGGGCTTTTTGGCAGGGTTGTTCTATATGTCACCCAAACTTACAATGGTTACCTTGCTTACATTGCCGTTCTCTGCTTTGGTTATTGGAAAGATAAGTCGTTCTCTTAAGAGGAAAGCGGTTGATACTCAGGCCCTGATGGGTAGGATTGTGAGCCATTTTGAGGAGGCGATATCAGGTGTTAGGATAATTAAGGCCTTTAATGCACAAAAGTATGTTAGGGAAAGTTTTGAGGATACAAACAGCAAGCATAAGACAAGCAGCAAGAATATGTTCAACAGGCAGGAGATGGCTTCGCCTCTTTCGGAGTTCCTGGGAATTACTGTTGCGGCGTCTGTGCTGTTTTATGGCGGATGGTTGCAGTTGAATGGCCAGTTGGGTATGGATATGCCCGCTTTTGTGGTGTATATTGGTTTTTACTGGAGAGTTCTGGAGCCGGCCAAGGCTATTTCAAAAGCATACGCAAGTATGCAAAGGGGTATGGTTTCCGGCAGAAGGCTTTTTGCAATTCTGGATGTGGAGAATCCTATTAAGGAGAATGGGAATGCTGTTGCACTTGAGGGGTTCAATGATGGAATTGAGTTCAGAAATGTGAATTTTGCATATGGACAGGAGCCTGTACTTAAAAATATAAATCTTAAGATTGGAAAGGGTAAGATGGTGGCAATTGTTGGGCCGTCGGGAGGAGGAAAATCCACTATGGCTGATCTTTTGCCAAGGTTTTATGATATTGAGGATGGGGAGATTCTGTTGGATGGAAGGAATATTAAGGATTATAAATTGGAGAGCCTTATTTCTGTTTTGGGGGTTGTTACCCAGGAGGCTATTCTGTTTAATGATACTGTTTACAACAATATTGCGTTTGGTATGGAGAATGTTACTGCAGTGGATGTGGAGAGGGCTGCCAGAATTGCCAATGCCCACGATTTCATTATGCAGATGGAACAGGGGTATCAGACCAATATTGGAGATAGGGGAGCCAAGTTGTCGGGAGGACAAAGACAAAGGTTGTCTATTGCCCGTGCGGTGTTGAAGAACCCTCCTGTACTTATATTGGATGAGGCTACTTCTGCGCTGGATACTGAGAGCGAGAGACTTGTGCAGGATGCTCTTACAAATCTGATGAAGAACAGGACTTCAATTGTTATTGCACACAGGCTTTCTACCATCAGAAATGCAGATGAGATTGTGGTGCTGAAGGAGGGGGAGATTATTGAGAGGGGGACTCACGATACATTGATTGGTGCAGGGGGGATGTATGCTAATCTGTGCCAGCTGCAGAATTACAAATAAGTCAAATAATTAAAACCTAAAATATTATGGAAAGATCTTTAAATAAAATTTTGGAGGAGAGTTTCAGAAAGAATTGGGATTGTGCTGCGCTTTCTGATTTTAAAGGTATAACATTGCATTACAGGGATGTTGCAAGGCGAATAGAGAAACTTCATATTATTTTTAACATTTGCGGTGTAGAAAAAGGGGACAGGATTGCCATCTGTTCCCGCAACCAGGCAAACTGGGGTGTTGTTTTTCTGGCTTCGCTAACTTATGGAGCTGTACCTGTTCCTATTTTGCACGAGTTCAAGCCAAGTAATGTACACCATATAGTAAACCATTCAGATTCAAGGGTGCTTTTTGTTGGTGATATGGTTTGGGAGAACCTTTCTGGAAGTGAAATGCCTAACCTTGAGGCTATCATTCAGATAAATGATTTCTCTCTTCTTATGTCAAAGAGAGAGCAGATTACAGATACAAGGGAGAGACTTAATGAGATGTTTGGCAAAAAGTATCCCAAAAGTTTTGGCCCCGACGATATAAACTACCATAAGGAGGAGAGTGGTGAGGAGTTGGCAATGATCAACTACACCAGCGGTACATCCGGTTTCTCCAAAGGTGTTATGATTCCATATAGGGCACTCCTTTCAAATGTGCTGTTTGCTATGGAGGTTATGCCAAAAATTGGAAACAAATCCAATATTGTTTCTATGTTGCCTACAGCGCACATGTATGGAATGATGTTTGAGTTCCTGTTTGAGATGACTGTGGGCGCTCATGTGCATTTCCTGACCAGAGTTCCCAGTCCAAGAATCATTATGGAGGCATTTGCAACTATCAAACCAGATGTGATTATCTCTGTGCCGCTTATCATTGAGAAGATTTACAAGCAGAAGTTGCAGCCAATTCTGAACAAGACCAGTATGAAGGTGCTTCTTAAGCTTCCGTTGATAGACCAGATGTTGCAGGATAAGATAAAGGGAGAGCTTGTAAACGTGTTTGGAGGCAATTTCCAGGAGATTATCATTGGAGGTGCAGCTTTCAACAAAGAGGCGGATGAGTTCTTCAACAGGATTGGTTTCCCTTATACAGTTGGATACGGTATGACAGAGTGTGCACCTATAATCTCTTATGCTCCTTGGAATAATACCAAACTTTTCTCTTGTGGAAAACCGGCCCCTAGAATGGAGATAAGGATTGCTTCTGCAGATCCCGGTTCTATTCCGGGAGAGATTCAGGTGAGGGGTGCAAATGTGATGTTAGGCTATTACAAGAATGAGGAGGCTACTGCAGAGTCGTTCACAACTGATGGCTGGATGAGAACCGGAGATATGGGTATTTTAGATGAGGACGGATATCTGTTCATTAAAGGAAGGTGCAAGAGTATGATTCTTGGCCCTTCAGGACAGAATATTTATCCTGAGGAGATAGAGAGTGTTATAAACAGTATGCCATACGTTATTGAGTCTCTTGTGGTTGAATCTAACGGCAAATTGCTGGCTTTAGTGTATCCCGATATGGACAGGGCTGGTAAAGAGGGGCTGGACAAGCAGGCTATTTTGCAGAAGATGGAGGAGAATATTGCTGCAGTTAATGTGGATATGCCCAATTATTCCAAGATAGCAGGTGTAAGGGTAGTTCCTGAGGAGTTTGAAAAGACTCCTAAAAAGAGTATTAAACGATATATGTATCAGCAAAACAATTAGATATGGATTCCAAACAATTGCAGTTTGACAAAAGCTACCTTAAAATGGCCGGTATTTGGGCCAAGAATTCTTATTGTGTGCGCAGACAGGTGGGGGCACTTATTGTTAAAGACAGAAGTATAATTTCTGACGGATACAATGGTACTCCATGTGGTTTTGAGAATGTGTGTGAGGATGAGCAGGGGTGTACAAAACCATACGTTCTGCACGCAGAGGCCAATGCCATAACCAAAATGGCAAAGTCAAACAACAGCAGTTTGGGGGCAACATTGTATGTTACTGCGGCTCCTTGTATGGAGTGTGCAAAACTAATTATACAGGCCGGAATTGAGAGGGTAGTGTATAGGGATGCATATAGGGTGACTGATGGAGTTGATCTGCTGGAGCGTGCCGGTGTAAAAGTTGAGCAGATAGAGGCTTCATTGTTGGAGGAGTAATAAATTATTTGAAATGGACGAGAAAAAGAGAAGCAGATATATGCTCCTTTTGTGGGTGTTTATGCTTGTGCTTGTGTGCAGTATGTATGTGGGCAGGTGCAGTAAGGGGCGGAAGGAGCTGGCAGTGAATAATCATAAATGGGACAAGTTGCTCCTTGTATTGGACCAGATAGACAAAAACTATGTGGATTCAATTGACTACAAGGATGTTGTGGAGAAAATTCTTCCTCATTTGATGGAGAACCTTGACCCCCACTCTGTGTACCTTCCCCCTGTGGAACTTGAGGCGGCAGATGAGTCGCTGGAGGGGAATTTCAGCGGAATTGGTATACAGTTCAATGTTCCTGCAGATACGGTAATTGTAATAAGTGTGATTCCTGGGGGACCATCTGAAAAGGCCGGTTTGCTGTCGGGAGACAGAATTGTAAAAGTGGACGGAAAAAGTATAGCCGGGGTGAAGATGCATCAGGATTCTATTGTAAAGATGCTTAAGGGGCCAATGGGCTCAAAGGTGCATATTGAGGTGAAGAGGGATAATTTGGATGAACTGATTCCTTTTGATATTACCCGAGACAAGATTCCGGTTAAAAGTGTGGATGTTGCTCTGGTGTTGGAGGATGGATTGGGATATGTAAAATTATCCAAGTTCAGTAAGACCAGCTATCTTGAGTTTATGGAGGCTGTTGCGCCATTGCTTGAGGCAGGAGTAAAGAGCCTGATATTTGACCTGAGGGATAATACGGGCGGATACCTGGACCAGGCTATCTACCTTTGCAATGAATTTCTTCAGAGCGGGGAGATGATTGTGTTTATGGAGGGTGTGCATAGAGGACGACAGGAGATTAAGGCTACCGGAAGAGGACTGTTGCAGGATATGGAGCTGTACGTTCTTATAAATGAGAATTCTGCCTCTTCATCTGAGATTTTTGCAGGGGCAATACAGGATAATGACAGGGGAACTATTGTAGGGCGCCGTTCGTACGGCAAGGGACTTGTTCAGGAGCCTATATATTTTACAGACAAATCTGGTATAAGGCTTACTGTTGCAAGGTATCATACACCAACAGGAAGATGTATTCAGAAACCATATTCTGATGATTATCAGATGGATATTATAGACAGGTACAGGCACGGGGAGATGATGTCTGCAGATAGTATAAAGAGGGTTGATTCTTTGAAATACATTACCCCAAAAGGGAAAGTTGTGTATGGAGGAGGAGGTATTATTCCCGATGAATTTGTACCTATAGATACAGTTGGAGTAACAGATTTTCTCATTGCTTCAAACAGGAAGAGCCTGATTGTAAAATACAGCAATGTACTGGCAGACAAGTACAGGAGTGAGCTTAGAGAGGTGAAGAGTTTTGAGGATTTGGAAAAACTGATTTCAACCATTGATCTGGAGAGGGGTTTTCTGGAGTTTGCAAGGAAAAATGGAGTTGTACCAAAAGGAAACGACTGGGAAGAGTCTAAAGATGTGATACTGTTACAGTTGTGCGGACTGTTCGGTAGGTATACGGTGTTGGATGACAATGCGTTTTATCCGTATATTTTACGTATAGACAATGTGGTGGAGAAAGTAAAGGAGATACACAAAGAAAAATAAACACTTAAAAAACTTGAATTATGGCAAAAATTATTGGAATGGCTGCGGACCATGCAGGTTATGATCTTAAAGAGGCTTTGAAACCCCTATTGAATGAATTGGGTTATGAAGTTAAAGATTTTGGCACACATTCAACAGAGAGTATGGACTACCCAGATGTAGCTCACCCACTTGCAGATGCAATTGAGAAAGGTGAAGTATGCTGTGGCGTTGCAATGTGCGGTTCAGCTAATGGAATAAGCATGACATTGAACAAACACCAGGGCATTAGAGCTGCAATCTGCTGGAACCCTGAACTTGCATCATTGGCAAGACAGCACAATGATGCCAATATCCTTTCATTGCCTGCACGTTTTATCTCAGAGGAGGAGGCAAAAGCTATTGTTAAAGCATACTTTGCAGCTGAGTTTGAGGGTGGCAGACATCAGAGAAGGGTTGAGAAAATTGCCTGTAAATAAATTTTGATGGGAGAGCAGTTTTTAATTATAGAGAAAGATTCTCTTGTACAACTTAGTGGGAATATAGATGATTATTCCAATGGTATAGTGCTGCCATTTGACAAACCTTATAGGTGGACATCAGCAGATGTGGTGAGGAAGGTGAAATTTATTGCCCAGAAGCATTTCCATAAAAAGAACCTTAAGGTTGGTCACGCGGGAACTCTGGACCCATTGGCTACCGGAATTCTTCTGGTATGTTTGGGAAAGGCTACCAAGCAGGCAGAGGCGCTGCAGGCGGAGCAGAAAGAGTATATTGCCACCATAGAGCTGGGTGCCACTACCCCTTGTTTTGACCTTGAGAAGGAGATAGACAAAAGGTACCCGTATGAGCATATAACCTTGGAGATGGTGGAGGGGATTCTTCCAAAATTCCTGGGGGAGCAGGACCAGATACCTCCGGTATTCTCTGCAAAGCTGATTGACGGTACCAGGGCGTATGAAATGGCCAGGGCAGGAGAAGAGGTTGTGATGAAACCGTCGAGAATAAAGATTTATGAACTTGAAGTTTTGGAGTTTGCCCTTCCAAAACTTGTCTTGAGGGTAAAATGCAGCAAGGGAACTTATATCCGTTCATTGGCCAGAGATATTGGAGCGGCACTTGAAAGTGGAGGACATCTTACGGGGCTGGTGAGGACAAAATCGGGAAGATTTTTAATAGAGAAGGCTCTTGCAATGGATGATATGGCAGAAATAATGAAAAAATGAGAAAAAAATAAGGGATGATGAAACATTCCCTTATTTCTTTCGTATAACTTGTACTTTTGATTTTTGTAAACAGTATAACCAATATGAAACTATCACAATTTAATTTCCCCCTTACAATAGAGCAGATTGCAAAATACCCTGCAAAGTTCAGAGATGAATCTAGAATGCTTGTATTGCACAAGGATACAGGAGAGATTGAGCACAAGTTGTTTAAGGATATTATAAACTACGTTGATTCGGGAGATACATTTGTATTCAATGACACAAAGGTATTTAAGGCAAGATTGAACGGAAACAAAGAGAAAACCGGTGCTGAAATTGAGGTTTTCCTTTTGAGGGAGCTTAACAAGGAGCAGAGATTGTGGGATGTGCTTGTAGACCCTGCAAGAAAAATAAGGATTGGAAACAAATTGTATTTTGGCGAAGATGATTCTCTTGTAGCGGAGGTTATAGATAATACAACATCCAGAGGAAGAACATTAAGATTCCTTTATGATGGCAGTTATGAGGAGTTTCGTGATGCATTGTTTGCAGTTGGCGAACTTCCAATTCCAAAATGGATAAGGACAAAAGCAGAAGAGATTGACAACGACAGATTCCACACCATTTTTGCAAAAAATGAGGGAGCTGTTGCAACACCTGCAGCTGGATTGCACTTCAGCAGGGAACTGTTCAAGAGAATGGAAATCAGAGATGTGAACAGCACATTCCTTACTTTGCATATGGGATTGGGCCATTTTAGAAAAGTTGATGTTGAGGATTTGTCAAAACATAAGATGGATTCGGAGCAGATGATTATAACAGAGGAGACTGCTGATATGATTAATGCCACCAAAGCTGCAGGAAAGAGAGTGTTTGCGGTTGGAATAACTGTAATAAGAGCTTTGGAGACACCTGTTACCACAAAAGCTGAGGTTAAACCATACGTAGGCTGGACCAACAAGTTCATTTTCCCTCCATACCAGTTCTGTGTTGCAGATGCTTTGGTTACCAATTTCCATATGCCGCTCTCAACAATGCTTATGTCTGTAGCAGCATTCGGAGGTTTTGACAATGTTATGAATGCATACAAAGTGGCTCTTAAAGAGGGATACCAGTTTGGTACATACGGAGATGCAATGCTGATTATTTAATTGGATAATCTTTTCTAAAAAAAGAAAAAAAGGGGGCTGTAAGGTCCCTTTTTCTTTTTCAGGAAAATATTGGGGTGTGAAGAATGTAATTTTGCCATAAAAAATGGTTGAGGAGATTGTATTGAGATGTGCTATGGCCAAGGAGTTTCTCTACAGGCCGGCTATGGCAAATATGTTATTGCAGAAATATAGCACTGCTGAAGAGATTTTAGGGAGGGGTGGGGAGGAGCCGGAAGCTGTTGCACAGATGCTCAAACGTGCATTTGTACCGGAAAGGCTGGCCTGGGCCAGTGAAGAGGTGGAATGGTGCTGCAAAAAGGGGGTGCAACTTATTTTCAATGGGGAAAGCAATTATCCCACATTGCTCCAGGAGTGCGCTAATGCACCGTTTATGCTCTATTATAAAGGTAATGCCAATCTCAATTCCCCAAGAAGCATTTCAATGGTAGGAACCAGACTTGCATCTGCATACGGGAAAGAGATGTGTGGCAGGATAATAAGCCATACTGAGAAATATAATCCGCTAATAGTAAGCGGTTTGGCATACGGTATAGATATAGCTTCACATAAAGCGGCATTGGATGCCTGTCTGGCCACAGTAGCTGTACTGCCTAACGGAATAGATTCAATATACCCGGCCAGGCACAGGGATACAGCTGCCCGAATGGTGGAAAACGGAGGAATTCTAACTGAATTTCCCCGTGGAGAAGAGCCTGTAAGATTGAACTTTATAAAAAGGAACCGTATAATTGCCGCTATTTCGCAAGGGCTGGTTGTAGTGGAGAGCCGTATAAAAGGGGGCTCTATGATAACAGCAGAATATGCCTCCACTTTCAATAAGGATATATTTGCCGTGCCGGGAAGAGTTACAGATTCCAACTCCTTTGGGTGCAACTACCTCATTTCAAAAAATGTTGCCGCCATATACAATTCCCCCGCTACAATCCCAACATCCCTTGGTTGGGAAGAGGATTATATTCCCGACAGCAACTTCCAGCAAGAATTATTTTCATTCCAAATGGATGATAAGGAGAAAATATTGCTATATTTAAGGTCCGATAAGCCAACAGCTGTAGAACAGGTATGTGGGGCAACCGGTTTGGATTGGGAGACAGTATCTGTAATATTGCTGCAGTTGGAACTTGAAGGGAAGATACTGGTGAAGAACAACACAGAATATTATTTGAGGAGATGATACAATTTGTAGATACTCACGCCCATCTTTACGATGAGGCTTTTGAGGAGGATTTTGATGAAACAATTGCCAGAATAAAAGAGAATGGTGTAATAAAGTGCATCTTTCCGGCTATAGATTCAACCACATTTGAAAGCCAGAGAAGGGCGGCAGAAAAGTGTGGGGATTTTGTTGCACAGGCAATTGGGCTTCATCCAACATCAGTAGGGGATAATTGGGAGAGCGAGCTTCAGTTTGTAAAAGAGAAATTGGACAATGGTACATATATAGCGGTTGGAGAGATAGGGATTGACGGGTATTGGAGCAAGGAGTTTATTGTTGAGCAGAAAGAGGTGTTCAGAGAGCAGCTGCTTATGGCATACAAAAAGAATCTTCCGGTAATAATACACGTAAGGGAGGCTACAGAGGAGATATTTGAAGTATTGGATTCTTTGAAAGGGAGTGTGCCAAGGGGAGTTTTCCACGCCTTCAGTGGGAGTTATGAAACATACGCCAGAATAAGCGGATATGGAGATTTTATGGTGGGTATAGGTGGTGTTGTAACGTACAAGAATGCAGGTGTAGCCAAAAGCATAGAGAAAATTCCATTGGAAAAGATATTGTTGGAGACAGATTGCCCTTATCTTACCCCGGTCCCATTCAGAGGAAAGAGGAATGAGAGCAGCTATCTGGTGTATATAGCCCAAAAAATAGCCCAGGTAAAAGGGTGTACATTGGAAGAGGTGGCTGCAGCAACTGTAGCCAATGCCTACAGAATGTTTGAATTGTAAACAGATTAAACATACAGTTATGCACAGATCAATTCTGCTTATATATACGGGCGGTACCATTGGTATGAAACAGGACCCGGAGACTTTGGCTTTAAAGCCGTTCAATTTTAATCAGATTCTGGAAGAGGTTCCGGAGTTGAAGAAATTCGGATGCAATATAGATACCTACTCTTTTGATCCTCTTATTGATTCTTCAGATGTGCAACCCGCATTCTGGATAAGGCTAACATCCTTAATTAAAGAAAATTACAGCAAGTATGACGGCTTTGTTGTGCTTCACGGTACTGATACAATGTCATTTACAGCATCAGCCCTAAGCTTTATGTTTGAGAACCTGGCAAAGCCGGTAGTACTTACAGGAAGCCAGCTCCCTATAGGAATGTTGCGTACAGACGGAAAGGAGAACCTTATCTCTTCAATAGAGATAGCTTCTGCTGTAGGGGCAGACGGACACCCTATGGTTCCTGAGGTGTGTATCTATTTTGAGAGCCAGCTATACAGGGGAAACCGTACAACAAAATACAACGCAGAGAACTTCAGGGCATTCCGCTCTGCAAATTACCCTGTTCTTGCAGATGTGGGAATACATATCAAATACAACACATCCCTTATCCGTTATCCAAGCGAATGGAGTGAGGAGTTGATGGTATCCCAGAAACTTGATACAAACGTGGCGGTACTTAAAATATTCCCCGGCATTACACCAGCAGTGGTGGATGCAATTCTGAATATGGAAGGGTTGAGGGGTGTTGTGCTGGAGACTTTCGGTTCCGGAAATGCACCTACGGCAGAGTGGTTTGTAAAGAGGATTAAGGATGCTGTACACAGAGGGCTTATAGTGCTAAATGTAACACAATGCCACGCGGGAAAAGTGGATATGGATGCCTACGCTACAGGTGTTGCCCTTAAGAAAGAGGGTGTTATAAGCGGGTTTGACAGCACTACAGAGGCAGCATTAACAAAAATGTTTTTTGCTTTAGGACATGGAGATACAAATTCTAAAGTTAAAATGTTATTAGAGAGCGATTTAAGAGGTGAAATAACAATTTAAGTGTAATTTAATTGCACTTTTATGGAAAATTTTACCTAAATTGCGCGGAAATTTATAGTGGAAACACATAACTATAACTATTTAAATACATTGTTTAATTAAAAATTTCAAAAAAAATTATGAAAAAATTTTTCATGTTTTTGGCAGTTATCGGCTTCGTAGCTCTAGCTGCTAATGATGTAGTTGCTCAGTCAAACGATGCAGCAGCTCAGGAGCTTCTAGCAGGTGCTGCTTCTGATGCACCAGTTTACCAGCAGATCAAAGCTAAATTCATTGATGGTGGTGTAGGCTTTATGGCTGCTATCCTTCTATGTCTTATCCTTGGTCTTGCAGTTGCAATTGAGAGAATCATTTACCTTTCACTTTCAACTACAAACACTTCTAAACTAGTTGCTAAAGTAGAGGATGCTCTTGCTAACGGTGGCGTTGAGGCTGCTCTTGAGGTTTGCCGTAACACTCGTGGTCCAGTAGCTTCTATCTTCTATCAGGGTCTTAGCAGAATGGATCAGGGTCTTGAGGCTGTAGAGAAATCAGTTGTTTCTTACGGTGGTGTTCAGGCTGCTCAGCTTGAGACTGGTCTTACTTGGTTGTCATTGTTCATCGCAATGTCTCCAAACCTTGGTTTCTTGGGTACAGTTATCGGTATGATCGGTGCATTTGATGCTATCCAGGCTGCTGGTGATATTTCACCTATCGTTGTAGCTTCAGGTATTAAAGTTGCGTTGATTACTACAGTTGCCGGTTTGATCGTTGCTCTTATTCTTCAGGTATTCTTCAACTATATCACTGCAAAAATTGAGGGTCTAGTTATTACTATGGAGGATGCTTCAGTATCATTGATCGACATTTTAGTAAAAGCAAAAAAATAATTTAATATAACATGAAACTAGTTAAATATTTATCATATTTACTACTAGCTGTTTCTGCTGTACTTATCGTGCTATTCTATGCACAGGGTACTCCAGAGTCAATGGTGTCTACAATTTTGGGTTGGGCTTACATCCTTTTGGGAGTTGCTGTTGTTAGCATGCTTGTTCTACCTGTATTCTTCAGATCAGGTAAGAAAACTCAGAAGTCTACCCTTATTGCAGTTGCTATCTTTGCAGTAGTAGTAGTTTTGGCAGTAGCTACTTCAAGCAGTGCACCACTAGAGGGTGTTACTACTAGTGTTGAGCCTTCTGCTTCAGATTTGAAGTTTACTGACGGTGCTGTAATGGCAGCAGGTCTTTTGATTGCTGTTGCATTTGTTGCAATTATCGTTGGTAGCCTTAAAAATATGTTCAGTAAATAATAACCATTAAGAAATAAAGATATGGCAAAACCACTTCCAGCGTTAAATACGACTTCAACTGGTGACATTGCGTTCTTGTTGCTTATCTTCTTCTTGGTGGCTACAACAATGGATGTAGACAAAGGTATCCAGAGACGTCTACCTCCTATGCCTGACGAGAATCAGAAACAGCAGGATATCAAGGTTAACCGCAGAAATATTGTTGTTGTTAGAATTAACGCACAAGATAGAATTTTGGCGGGTGGTACTCCAATGGACATTACTCAGGTTAAAGACCAGATTAAAGAGTTCATCACCAACCCTGCCAACAGCGAAGCTCTTCCTGAGAAAGAGATGAAGGATATTGAAGGATTTGGCCAGTATGCCGTTTCAAAAGGTGTTGTTTCTTTGCAGAATGACCGTGGTACAAGTTACAGCGCTTACCTACGAGTTCAGAATGAGATCGTAAAAGCGTTTAACGAGATCCGTGATGATTTTGCAATGGTAAATTATGGTTCTAAATATGCTGATTTGGATGAGGAGAAACAGAGAATCGTTCGTGATGCTGTTCCTCAGTCAATCTCAGAGGCAGAGCCTAAAGATGTTTCAAAGAAAAGATAATTAGGAGGATATAAAAATGGCAAAATTCAGTAAGAAAGGTAAGAGAACTCTAGCTAGTTTCTCTATGTCATCTACCTCTGATATTATCTTCATGCTTATCTTCTTCTTCATGGTATCAACTACCATGCGTGAGAGCGATAAGTTGGTTATGGTAAAACTACCAGAGGCATCAGAGACAGCAAAATTGGAGCGTAAAGACTTGGCTTCATACATCAATATTGGTACCCCTGTTAAAGACAAACAGGCTGAGTATGGTACTGATGCTCGTATCCAATTGAACGATTCTTTCAGAAACGTTTCAGACATCCGTGACTTCATTGCTGTAGAGCGTGAGGCTATGAGTGAGGGTGACCGTCAGTTCATGACAACTGTTATTAAAGCAGACGAGAATGTTCGTATGGGTATTATCAGTGATGTTAAGCAAGAGCTTAGACGTTGTTCTGCTCTTAAGATTATGTACTCTGCAAGAACTGTAGATGTAGTAAGATAATCTTAAAGCTTATACATAAATTAAAAGGGTGGCGTTTGCCACCCTTTTTTTATATCTTTGTATGTACTTAAAGAATAATTATAAACTTAAAGATATGAAGAAGATTTTCAAAAGCCTTCTGATGTTGGCTGTAGCAGTTCTTATGTTGGCATCTTGCTGTGGTAATAGTGAGAAGAAAGCCAAGTATGTATTCTATTTTATTGGTGACGGAATGGGATTCTCCCATATTTCCCTAACTGAGGGATATTTGGCAACTAAAGAGGGTAAAATTGGGAATGACCCTTTGTGTTTCACCCAGTTCCCGGTTATGGGTATGGCTACCAGCTATTCAGCAAACCGATATATAACCTGTTCATCTGCTGCAGGTACAGCTTTGGCAACCGGTACAAAAACCAATAACGGTATGTTGGGTACTACACCGGATTCTTCAAATCTTACTGCTATTTCATATAAGATTCATAATGCAGGATTCCCTGTTGGCATTACCACAAGTGTTACAATAGACCACGCCACACCGGGTTCTTTCTATGCAAATTCAGTTGCAAGAAGTGACTATTACTCAATTGCACAGCAGTTGGCATCATCTGGTTTTGAGTTCTTTGGAGGTGGCGGATTCTATGGTGCAAAAGATAAGAGACATAAGGAGAAGTCTTTGTATGATATTGCTTCAGAGTCTGGCTATGAGTTTGCATACGGTGTAGAGGATTATAAGGCAAAAAAATCGCAAGGAGTAGAGAAATTGGTTCTTTTCCAGGAGGATGAGGCTAAGAGAAACAATGATCTTCCATATGTTGCAGAGAGAGTAGAGGGTGATTTGGAGTTGCCTCAGGTTGTTGAGGCTGCAATTGATTTCCTTAACAATGAGAAGGGGTTCTTCCTTATGGTAGAGGGTGGAAAAATTGATTGGGCTGCCCATTCAAATGATTTGCAGGGTACTATCCTTGAAACTTTGGATTTTGATGAGGCTATAGCAGTTGCATACAAGTTTTACCAGCAGCATCCCGATGAAACCCTTATAGTTGTAACTGCCGACCACGAGACAGGTGGAGTTACTTTGGGGCGCGGCAAGGGGTATGTGTACGACCTTTCAGTTGTAAATCCAGATGCAAAAGCGGCAGGAGAGGGTTCTGATGTTTCAAATTATATGCAGGACATTTCAAAAGATTCACTTTCAGTTGTGGCCAAGATTGGCTGGACAACCACATCGCATACAGGTGGAGCGGTTCCGGTATTTGCTATAGGTGCCGGAAGTGAGTTGTTTGCCGGCAGACAGGATAATACAGATATTCCTAAGAAGATATGTAAGGCAATGGGAGTTGAGTTTTAACAATTTAAATTAACAGAGTATGAGAAAGATGCTTTCCGCTATTTTATTTGTAGCGGTTTCAATACAAATGGCTCTTGGGATGCAGAGCTGCTGTTCAAATGAACAATCTTTGGAGGGAAGGGAGTTCCGTGGCGGTTGGATACATATTGTAGGAAATACCCAAATTAAGGATATGACCAGGCAAGAGGTTCAGGATATGTTTGTGCAGGTGCTGGATTCTATGCAAACAGCAGGGTGCAATGCGGTAATTTTCCAGGTGAGACCTTGTGCAGATGCGTTCTATAAATCTGAGGTTGAGCCTTGGAGCAGATATTTGAGCGGAACACAGGGTGTTGCTCCGCAGGAGGAGTGGGACCCTATGCAATTTATGATTGAGGAGAGCCACAAAAGGGGTATGGAGTTCCACGCGTGGTGCAACCCTTATAGGGTGACATTGTTGGAGACAGATACATTGTGTGCAGACCACGTGTATTTCAAATATCCGGAGATTTTTGTAAAACACGGCAAACAGCTCTATTTTAATCCTGCAGAACCCCTTTCAAGGGAGCTTACAGTTAAGGCAATTGCTGATATAGTGAACCGTTATGATATAGAAGCTGTGCATTTTGACGACTATTTCTATCCTTATCCAATTACCGGTGTGGAGTTTAATGATACTCTTGCATTTGAGAAATATGCCCCACAGCAGGGATTTGTAGTTGAGGGGGACAAGGATGCAACAGATTCTTTGGGGCAGGCGCAATACCAGGCAAGCCGTAAGCAGGTTTTAGGAGACTGGCGCAGATATAATGTGGAGCTGCTAATTAAAGAGTTGAATGACACCATTAAAGCGGTAAAACCTTGGGTAAGGTTTGGTATCAGTCCTTTTGGAATTCATAGGAACAAGAAAGATACTCCCGACAGTTCAGGCAGCAATACTAATGGCCTTTCAAATTATGACCAGCTGTTTGCAGATGTGCCTGGTTGGGCAGAGCGTGGAATTATAGATTATTACGTACCGCAGCTTTATTGGGAAATAGGGCACAGATTGGCAGATTACAAGACACTTATAGAATGGTGGAACGATACCTGGAAGAGGGGGCATCTGTATATAGGACAGAGCATCTCATCTTTCAACAAGCCGGATTTGGATAATCCTGAGATTAACCAGACTGCTGCAAAGATGAAACTGGTTAGGGATTTGCCTAATGTTTACGGTAATGTGTGGTGGCCTGCCTGGAGCCTTGTAAGGAATGTGGCGGGGGTACAGGAGAGTATGAGAACCCAGTTCCAGAAAACTCCGGCACTCATTCCGGCATATTCTGAATTGGACAAAAAGGCTCCTGCTGCTGTAGAGAACCTGAAGGTTGTGGGTGACAGGCTTGTTTGGAACCAGAGGGCCAAAGATACAACTGATCCTATGCAGAAGGCTTTGTTCTATGGAGTTTACAGTAATGGGGAATTACTTAAACTTGTTCCTGCAACTGAGTTCCCTATTGCACAGAAGGGCAAATATATTGTTACTGTGGTAGACAGGTGCTGGAATGAGAGCAAGGGGGTAGAGATTGAAGTTTTATAATTTATCGGGAAGAAAAAATCAGATATATGAAGAAATTTTTAGTTATTGCACTTTTGTTTATGACTACAGGTGCTTTTGCCCAGCAGGCAAAAAAATACAGCGACCACTATTACAAACGTACTGCCCAGTTTGAGCAGGAGCGTCCTGTAAATTCAAATGATTTTGTAATGTTGGGCGACAGCCTTACTGAAGGGGGAGATTGGGAGAGTTATTTTGCAGATTGGTTACCTGAGGGTGTTTCTGTGGTGAACAGGGGTATTGTGGGGGATGATGCGCCGGGCATTTATGACCGTCTGCATCAGATTTTGCCTGGGAATCCCAAAAAGATTTTCCTTCTTGTGGGTGTGAATGATATAAGCCACCAGATAACATCAGACAGTGTATTGGTGGATATTGAGAAGGTTGTTAAGGAGATTAGAACCCAGTGCCCTAAAACCAAATTGTACATTCAGTCTCTGTTGCCTTACAATTTTGAGAAGTGCATTTACAAGACTATGAACAAGGAGGATAAGACTATGACAATAAGAAGGGTGAATAAGGGTTTGAAGAAGATGGCCCGCAAGTATAATGTAAAATACATTTACTTGTATGACCTTCTTAAAGCTCCGGGTTCATTGCATTTGGATGGCAGGTTTACCAAGGATGGCCTTCATATTAACCAGGCTGCTTATAAGATTTGGGCAAATGCCTTAAAGAAGTATGTGAAAAATTCTTAACTTTGTTGCTTTAAATTTTTAGAACAATGAGCGAGATTAAAAGAAAGAGAGTGGCCCAATTGCTTGGCGAGACTCCAGGAGTAGAGGTTTTGGCTAAAGGTTGGGTAAGAACCAAAAGAGGTAACAAGAACGTTGCTTTTATTGCCCTTAATGACGGATCTACAGTAAACAATATACAGGTGGTATGTGATGCTGCCAATTTTTCTGATGAGCTTTTGAAAAACATTACTACCGGCGCCTGCATTGCTGTAAAAGGTACTTTGGTAGAGTCTATGGGTAAAGGACAGAGTGTGGAGATTCAGGCTAAGGAGATTGAGATTTATGGTACAGCAGATGTTGAGACATATCCTTTGCAGAAAAAAGGTCACAGTATGGAGTTCCTTAGGGAGATTGCCCATCTAAGACCTCGTACAAACACTTTTGGTTGTGTGCTTAGAATCAGACACGCAATGGCATTTGCCATTCACAAATATTTCAATGACAGAGGTTTCTGCTATTTGCATACTCCGCTTATTACAGCAAGTGACTGTGAGGGTGCAGGTGCAATGTTCCAGGTTACCACTATGGATTTGAACAACATCCATAAAACAGAGGGGGGCGAGGTTGATTTCTCAAATGACTTCTTTGGCAGACAGACAGCCCTTACAGTGAGCGGCCAGTTGGAGGGTGAGCTTGGTGCTATGGCTCTTGGCCAGATTTACACATTTGGTCCTACTTTCCGTGCAGAGAATTCAAACACTCCACGCCACTTGGCAGAGTTCTGGATGGTTGAGCCGGAGATGGCATTCTATGAGATTGAGGACAATATGGATCTTGCAGAGGATTTCATCAAATATTGTGTAAAATATGCTCTTGAGAACTGTATGGATGACCTTAAGTTCCTTAACGATATGTTTGACAAAGAGCTTATCAGCCGTTTGGAGAGTGTTGTAAATACAGAGTTTGTAAGACTTGCATACACAGAGGGTATTGATATCCTTTTGAAGAGCGGTGAGAAATTTGAGTTCCCTGTAGCTTGGGGTGTAGACCTTCAGAGCGAGCACGAGAGATATCTTGTAGAGAAGCACTTTAAGAAACCTGTAATTCTTACAGACTACCCTAAAGACATTAAGGCATTCTATATGAAACAGAATGATGACGGCAAAACTGTAAGGGCTATGGATGTGCTGTTCCCTAAGATTGGTGAGATTATTGGAGGTTCGCAGAGAGAGGAGAGCTTTGAGAAATTGCAGGCACGTATAGATGAGCTTGGTATGGATACTACCAACTTGTGGTGGTATATGGATACCCGCCGTTTTGGTACTGCACCTCATAGCGGTTTTGGCCTTGGTTTTGAGAGACTTCTATTGTTCGTAACCGGAATGCAGAACATTAGAGACGTAATCCCATTCCCAAGAACCCCTAAATCTGCAGAGTTTTAAGAGGTAATTTCTTCCCGATGAGTTTTCTTGATTCAAAAGAGAAAAAAGTAGGATTCTATTCCACCATTATTTTCCACCTGGTGGTAATTATAATATTGCTCCTCACCGCAATCCACAGGATTGTGGATGAGGAGACTTCTTTTGTATTGGATTTTTCCAAGCTGGAGGAGATAGAGAAACTTGAAAAGCTTGAAGAGTTGAAACAGCAGGCAAGCAAGGAGCTTGATGATTTGTTGAGCGGTAAAACCACTTCAAGTGCATACAGGAATGTTGCGGTAGACAGAAGTAGCCAGCCGTTAAAAGATGACCGCTTTAAGAACCCTAACCAGATATATGATGAAGCACGTGAACTGCAACGAAAGCTGGATGCCTCAAGGGCGGCAGCACTTAGGGAGCAGGGGGATGATGATGTTTCTGCTGCAAACAAGGACAATCTTCCAAACAGTAATGCGGAACAATACAAAGGACCTTCGGTAATATCATATTCTTTGGATGGCAGAAAGGCTTTGTCATTGCCAGTGCCTGCATACAAGTGCCACGGAGGTGGGGATGTGAGTGTGCAGATTACAGTTAACAGAAAGGGGTATGTAGTTTCTGCCGCTGTAATAGAGAGCGTTTCCTCTTCAGATGAGTGTATAGTGCGTTCTGCAATAGCTGCGGCAAAACGGAGCCGGTTCAGGGCCTCTTCATCTGCCCCGGAAAAGCAGATTGGGGAAATCGTTTACAGATTCATAGCGCAATAATATGGATTTGTAGTTCAAAAACGGGTTTGTGTAGAAAAGTGAAAGGCTTTTGGTGTGGCGCCAGGGGTTTTTTTTGTTTTTTTGCAGAACTTTATTAAATTTGTCCTTTAAACTTAAAACTAACTAAATATTAACCCTATGAAAAGAGCTATTCTATTTGTGCTTATGGCATTGTGTTCTACAGCAATGTTTGCACAAACAATTACTGTTAAAGGTACAGTAATTGGCGCGGAAGACAGCCAGCCAGTTATTGGTGCTTATGTATTACAAGAGGGAACAAACAATGGTACATCCACTGATTTGGATGGTAACTATGTGCTTACAGTCCCTCAAGATGCAAAACTTGTTTTCTCTTCTGTAGGTTTTGCTACACAGGTTATTCCTGTAAATGGTAAAGCAATTATCAACGTTGTATTGGAGCCAGATGCAATGGCATTGGACGAGACAGTTGTAGTTGCTTACGGTACTGCTAAAAAAGAGTCTATTACAGGTGCTATTACCAGTGTAAACTCAAAAGCCCTTGAGAAACGCCCCGTAACCAATGCAGTAGCAGGTTTGGAGGGTATGACTTCAGGTGTGCAGATTAACAATGCTTACGGTGAGCCAGGTGCAACCCCTACTATCCGTATCCGTGGTTTCTCAACCATTAATGGTGATAACTCTCCTTTATATGTTGTAGATGGTGTTCCAATGGCTGGTTCAACCAATGATATTAACGCCAGCGATATTGAGTCTATCTCAATCCTTAAGGATGCTGCGTCTGCCGCAATGTATGGTAGTAGAGCGGCAAATGGTGTTGTGTTGATTACTACCAAAAAGGGTAAATCAGACAGATTTACTGTAACAGCAACTACCAATCAGGGTGTTTACACAAGAGGTATCCCTGAGTATGACAGAATGGGTGCAGATGACTGGATGGAGACTTATTGGAAGTATCTTTACAACGGAATTCAGTCTCAGCCTTCTAATAAAGGCAAATATACTCACGAGCAGGCAGCAGCCCTTACAACAGAGGATTTCTGGAACAACGTGGTTTACAACGTATATAACAAACCTAACGACCAGGTATTTGACGGCAACGGTAAACTTACCCCTGGTACAACTATGAAATCTCTTATTGCTGAGGATATGGACTGGTATGAGCCAGTAGAGAGAATAGGTCACAGACAAGAGTACAATGTTAGCGGTAACGGTGCAACTGAAAAAGCTAACTTCTTCTTCTCTACCAACTATCTTGATGAGAAAGGTTATGTGAAACAGTCAGAGTTGAAGAGATTCAGTGGTCGTTTGAATGCTTCAATCCAGCCTAAAAAATGGATTAAAATTGGTACAAGTATCAGCGCTAACCATAGAGTTACAAATTATACTTCACAAGCTTCAAGTACAGGTTATGCAAACCCTATTTACTTTGCCAGAAATATGGCCCCTATCTATCCTGTACACGTACACGACCTTACATCTGCAAACGGTGACTACGTGCTTGATGCAAACGGCGATATGATTTATGACTATGGCCAGTACGACAGCCGTCCACAGAACAACGGACGTAATGCAATCTATGAGGGTGAGTTGGATTTGGACCAGACTTGGAGAAATACCTTGGATGGTACAGCATACGCAGATATCAACTTCCTTAAAGATTTTAAATTTACCGTTAAAGGAAACTTGAACACTATCAATACTGAGAGCAGAACTTATAATAATGCTATTGTAGGTGACGGTAAAGGTTCTGGCGGTAGAGCTTCAAGAACTATATACAGATACAGAACTTATACTTTCCAGCAACAGCTAACTTGGAACAGAACTTTCAATGATGTTCACGATGCTGAGGTATTCCTTGGTCACGAGAATTACCACTACAGCTACAATTACTTGTATGCTTACAAGACAGGTGAGACTTTTGCAAACAAACACGATCTTGTAAACTTTGCAAATATGACAAGCCTTACAGATTATGTAAACAACTACAAGACTGAGGGTTATATTGCAAGAGCAAAATATGGGTATGACAATAAATTGTTCATTGAGTCTTCGTTCAGACGTGATGGTTCATCAAGATTCCACAAAGACAACCGTTGGGGTAACTTCTGGTCAGTTGGTGGTAGCTGGATGATTTCAAGAGAGAACTGGATGAAAGATGTAAATTGGGTAGATAACCTAAAACTGAGAGCTTCATACGGTGAGGTAGGTAATGACGGTTCAGTTGGAATGTATGGATATATGGCTTTGTATACACTTACTTTCAATGGTCAGGAACCAGCAGCATACAAGAGTCAGAATGAGGCAAGAGATATTGTATGGGAGTCTACAAACTCATTTGGTGTAGCCCTTGAGGGTAGATTCTTCAACAGATTCAACTTGAGCGTTGAGTACTACGACAAACGTTCACACGATTTGTTGTTTGACGTTAAACTTCCTCTATCTTCAGGTCCTCAAGACAGAGATGAGCAGTATGCTTCTGTAACCCAGAACTTGGGAGATGTAACAAACAGAGGTGTTGAGGTTAACTTTGATATTGACTTGATGAGAAGAAAAGATTTCAAATGGACTTTTGGATTCAATGCATCAACTCTAAAGAACAAGATTCTTACATTGCCTGAGCAGAACAGAAAGGACGGTATCATTAACGGTACTAAGAAATATGTTGAGGGTGGTGGAATCTACGACTTCTG
The DNA here is from genome assembly GCA_045531975.1 of Candidatus Egerieisoma sp. Taxonomy (GTDB): domain Bacteria; phylum Bacteroidota; class Bacteroidia; order Bacteroidales; family UBA932; genus Egerieousia. Next base: position 38,730 of record JAZSEZ010000028.1, read on the forward strand.
GATGTACCAGACTGCAGGTGTAGATATGATGACAGGTAATGTAATGTACATTATTGATGATGAGACTTATTGTGTTGGAGAGGAAGTTGAGGGCAAGACTCTTATTGCAGATGACTATGTAAGAACAATTAATGGTAAACACTATACCAATACAACTTCTTATGCTAAGAAAGATTGGGAAGGTTCAGCAATTCCTGACTTGTTTGGTAGCTTCAATACAGCAATCAACTACAAGAACTTCTCATTCTCTGCTATGTTTACATATTCAATTGGCGGTAAGATTTATGATAGCGTTTACTACAGCTTGTTGAGCCCAGGTTTGGGTGCTATGCACGTAGATTTGTTGAATGCTTGGGATGGCGTTCCTGCAGGTATGACTGAGACTTCTCCAGACCGTTTGCAACAGGGTGTTATTCCTGTAATTGACAGCTACAACGCTACTTACAACAACTCTACAGCAGACAGAATGTTGACAGATGCAAGTTATCTTACAATTAAGAACATTTCTGCAAGTTATTCATTCCCTGAGAAACTTTGCAAGAAGATGGATTTGTCTGCTATTAATTTGAGTGTAAGCCTTGAGAATTTATATCAGTTCAATGGGCGCAAAGGTATGAACAACCAGTACTCATTTAATGGTACAACAGCAAACTACCTTGGTTCAGCAAGAACATTGTCATTAGGTCTTAATATTACATTATAATTAAAGGAATTTAGAGATGAAAAAGATATTCAGATTATTTATGTTGGCAGCGGGTGTTCTTGTAATGAACGCTTGTTCTGCAGACTATCTAAATACCGCTCCAACCGCTTCCACCGGTACTACAACTGTATTTGAGTCAATACAGGGTCTGGAGATGGCAGTAAACGGTGTTTACAAAATTATGACTCAGCAGCAGAGTTACTTTGGCCAGGGCTACAATGGTGAGGGAACAATGAAATTGTTCTTGGATAACTACTGCAGTAACAATTTCAACAGGTTTAATACCGGTATGAACATCTATGTTATGGATAACAGTTACCATATTAATGAAGCGTCAAGTTGGAGCCGTTATCCTTGGTGGTACTATTACAGAGTTATTGCAAATGCTAATGCTGTAATAGTTTATGGTCCTGATGTACCTGGAGATGACGCCAAGAGAGATTACCTTATAGCACAGGCAAAAGTAGTTAGAGCTTTCTGTTATATGCGTCTTTCTGAGAGATTCCATTACAGATGGTCATTAGGAAAGAGCACAGAGGTTAAGAATGGAAATGGTCTTGTACTTCGTTTGGATACAAGTACAGATCCTATGGGACTTTCTTCTGCTGCAGATACCTATGCTCAGATTGAGAAGGATTTGAAAGAGGCAATTCCAGTATTGGAGGGTGAAGCATACACAAGAAACCAGGCTTCTGAAAACTACAAAGTAAATAAAGATGTTGCATATGCAGTTTATGCACGTGCTGCATTGATTAAAGGTGATTATGCTACATCTGCGCAGTATGCTCAGAAAGCAAGAAAAGATTACCCTCTAATGAGCAATAAAGATTACCAGGCAGGTTTCAATACCCCTACTTCTGAGTGGATTTGGAGTAGCTACGGAGGAGAGACAGAGACATTGTATTACTGGTCATTCTTTGCATATATGGGTTTTGAGGCCAATACTTCAGCTTGCCGTAACTACCCAAGTTATATGTCTAAAGAGTTGTATGATCAGATTCCTGATACAGATTTGAGAAAAGAGATGTTCTTGGGTCCTCAACCAGGTGAAGAGGGTCAGTACAGCATGACAAACGGTCAGGTATCAAACAAGAATTCATCTATGTACAAGAGATTCTTTGCATTGCATCCAAATGTTCCATCATCTGCAAAAGTTGTTGCTTGGCATCAGATGAAATTCCAGAGTTTGGACGGTGTAGGTGTAGGTCACTTGAATCACTTCCGTGCATCTGAGATGTATTTGATTGAGGCAGAGTGCCAGTATATGTTGGGCAATGAGTCAGCTGCTCAGTCTCTACTTGAGGAGTTGAACGTATCTTCAGGCCGTGACCCAGAGTACACTTGTACAAAAACAGGTGAGGAGTTGTTTGCTGAGATTAAGAAATACAGAGGTATTGAGCTTTGGGGTGAGGGATTTGATTTTGGTGACTTGAAACGCTGGAATGATCCTATCAACAGAAAAGATTTCAAAGATGGCGGTAGCTCATATATGAAATTTGCAATCACTTCTGTGCAGAATGAGGCAACCAACTACTGGACTTCAGTAGTTCCTCAGAATGAGACTAACTACAACCCTGAGATTAAGTAATAACTTTTTTCAGATATTAAGACCGGAGTTAATGCTCCGGTCTTTTTTTTGTAAATTGCGCATATCCACACTTTAAACACTACGCTTATGAAAAAGATTCTGATTTCAGTTTTATTGCTTCTTTTCTGTGTAGTTTTATCAAATGCACAGAGGCAAAATTTTATGTATTCTGATATTTCCACTGATGCATTTTATGATAGTGTGAAATATGTGAACCCACAGTTTTATCCTGGTATTGTGATTTCATCTGATGGCAAGCAGTCCGGAGGTTCCATAAATTTATGTACTGTTGATCAAAAACTCCATTTTATCCGGAATGAGAAAGATACTGTTATCATTAAGGATAACAAATCTGTAGATAGGGTATATATATTGGGTAGAGCATTTATAAACAGCAAGTACGGGTATTTGGAAATGCTTGAGACAGCTGGTGATGTTACTCTATGTGAGCTAAAACTTACAGAGATTCACACAGATGCCGCATCTGGAGCATACGGTTTGAAAACTCAGACATCAGCAGCAAAACAACTTACAAGTTATTATTCCGGACATACCCCTTTATTGCATTTTGATATCAACGAAGAGAAAGCATTCTCATATCGTCAAAAACCGTTTTTACTAGTAAATGGAGAAGCATATCCTGTAACTCAAAAATCTTTGTTAAAATATTTTCCAGAGCATAAGGAGTTGATAGAAGAATATCTGCAAGAGAAGAATACAAATATCCATTCTGTATCTCCTGTTAGAGAACTCTTCTGTATGCTGACTGAGAAATAATAAATTCCATACAAACCAAGCAGGGACCTTATCGGGTCTCTGTTTTTTGTATGGGGTGTTGCCTAATATCCGCTTATATACTGTGTGAGATGTGTTTTTTTTACTGTCGGGAAGAATTTGAAAATTGCTCTTTTTAAGAAAAATTTTCAGCGTAAATTATACGCATTTACTTGGTGTTGGGGAGCTAGATAAATAGTTTTGCCCGAAACTATTTAAACAGCTTTTGTGTATGAAGGAGAAAAAAAACAATGTGATGAACCCGTTTGT
>JAZSEZ010000037.1:0-42390 GCA_045531975.1 Candidatus Egerieisoma sp.
CTCAGCGACAACTAATACAGGCAACCGCTCAGCGTCAACTAATACAGGCAACCGCTCAGCGTCAACTAATACAGGCGACTGGTCAGCGTCAACTAATACAGGCGACTGGTCAGCGTCAACTAATACAGGCAACTGGTCAAGTGCCGAAGTAGAAAAAGAAAACTCCGCAGCTTTTGCATTTGGTTATCAATCAAAAGCTAGAGCTAAAAAAGGTTGGATAATTATTGTAGATTGGCGAATCAATGATGACGGCAAAAGATGTATCCAAAATATTTATACATCAAAAGTCGGTGGTAAAATTTTAAACAAAAAAATCAAACCAAATACTTGGTATTGGTTTGAAGATGGAGTTTTAAAAGAAAGTAAATAATAATTTTGGGGTAGTCATATTGAGTTAGGGCGGCACTTTCTTTTCAATCTGTGTAGTATCTTTTCAGCCGCCCTTTTTATTACTATTTATAATAAACGTGTTGGTTGATATTGTGAGGGCTTTATCTATCTCTCAAGCCCTCTTTTTTTGATTTATACCCAAACGGATATATATGACAATGTGAGGCTTTTCTACTTCAAAGCCTCTTTTTTTTAGATTTAATTCCAGTTATTAAACACTACAGGGGCTTATCTCCCCAAGCCCCATTTTTTTTAGAACAGGGACCGATATTTAAACTTGTAATAGCAAATCTAACTTGAAAGACGATTAGAAAACACAATCAATATAAGGAGAAAGAGTTATGGAAATTTTAAAAAGAATTGATTACAAAAAGATTTTATTAGTTATGGTGTTAGGTTTCATTTGCTTTAACATAGCAAGCTTTGACATTATAAGCTTGCAGATTCAGTCAGAAAGATTGAACAAGAAAATATGTATCCAAGAAATGATACCAAGCACCCCACCATTGGAGGTAATAAAATAATGTGCTTAAACTTTGACATTATGAGCCGTGCTGATGATTATTCTAGCGAGTGGGAATGGTTTTTAGATTCTACACACATAACATTGTCAGATGTTATAAAAATGTTTAACAAAAAACAGATAACAAAAGAAGAACTAGAATACGCAAAAGATTATTTAAAGGAAAAATTATTATGATTAAAGACTTGATTATTGACTACAAAGAAGGAATGAAAATTAAACCGCCTTGTATAATTCGTGGTATGCCGTCAGATATTTACCACTCAATAGAAGGACTTTCAAACAGCGGACTCAAAATGTTACTAGATTGCCCCGCAAGATATTATTACAAATATCTTTCCGGCGAATATAAAGCCAAAGAAAAACCAAGCTTTAAAATTGGTAAAGCTTGCCATACTTACATTTTAGAAGGTCAAGAGGTTTTTGAAAATACTTACTGGCATAACCCATATTCAGACTATACAAAAAAAGAGATTGTAAGAATTTTACAAGAGAAGTTTGGGTATGATTGCACAATTGAAAAATACTTACTAACTGATCTTATGGAAATGTTATTAGTTAGTGAGGGTATTGAACCTAAAGAAATACATCTTACCAAAAACGAACTTAACCAAGTTATAGGAACAGCAAGAGCGATAAAATCAAATAAACACGCTTTAGCAGCTTTTAGCCAAAAAGGTGAAAGCGAGTTAAGCATATTTTGGCAAGACAAAGAAACAGGAGTACTTCTTAAATGTAGACCTGATTATTTGCCGTATGATTGTAAACTTGTACCAGATTATAAAACGGCAAGTAGTGTTAACCCTAATACTTTTTATGGTGACTTTATAAAGTTCGGGTATCACGTACAAACTGCAATGTACAAAGAAGGTATAAAAGCTGTTACAGGGATAGACGTTGACAGCTTCTTTTTTGTAGCTCAAGAAAAAGAACCGCCATATATAACCCAAGTATATTTACCAGATGAAGGTATTATAACCTACGGATATAAAGCGGTTAGAAAAGCTATAGAAACTTATTTAGAATGCACAAAAAAAGGATTCTGGGACACTTACACAAGCCATATTATACAAATGAGTCTTGAACCAAGACCAGAAGACTTACCAACAAACTTTGATAAAGAAACAGGAATATGCTACGCACCGTATTACATAGATAGCATATTAGCTCAATATTAGAAAGGTGATTGTTATGGATGAAATAATAACTTATGAACAAACGCAAGTCTTACCTAGCGTTTATTCAGACGTAGACTTATATCAACAATTTTATAAAATGGCTGAGGGATTAAGCAAAACAGATTTAGTACCTGATAATTATAGAAACAAACCTGAAAATTGCTTAATAGCCATAGACACAGCAAGACAAATAGGAGCTAAAAACCCTTTATTTGTTATGCAGAACTTATACATAGTTAAAGGTAAACCAAGCTGGAGCGGTCAATACTGCTCAGCTTTAGTTTATACCAATTTCAAAAATGTAAAAGTAAACAGAATGGGAAATGCTGATAGCGGCTTACAAGGTATTTATATTACGGCTACTAACAAAAATGAGGAAAACTGCAGAGGTTCTGTAGTAACACTAGAAATGGCGCAAAAAGAAGGCTGGGTAAACAAGCAAGGATCTAAGTGGCAAACTATGCCTGAACAAATGTTAATATATAGAGCTTTTGCATTTTTTGCTAGAGCTTATTGCCCAGATAAATTACTAGGTATGCACGATGAATATGAGGTACAGGATATAACACCTGCCGACAATTCAAAAGCTAAAAACTTAGAAGATAAATTAAACAACGTAATAGAAGCAGAAATAGTAGAGGAGGAAAATTAATGAAAATAGGAAGTGCTTGGAGAACACAGACAAAAGACAAACAAAAAGATTATATTGCTATTAAATTAGATGAGGTTATCTTAAACGCTAAACCAGAGCTAAAAGATTATGCGTTTCAATTATGGATTAATGAAATTACACCAACAACACACGAGAACGCGCCTCATTACACAGTAGTAGCTCAATTAAAAGACAATAAGCCAAAAGAAGAAGACAACAAACCTAAAGAGGAAGAAAAGCAAGCTGAAAGCCCAACTATTCCTTATTAGAAGGAGAAATAATGGACGGATATTTAATTCTATATCGTAGTTTTTTAACTTGGGAGTGGTACTCCACTCCCGTTGTTAAAGACGTTTTTTTACATTGTTTATTTAAAGCTAATTACAAAGACCAGAATTGGAAAGGTCAGATTATTAAAAAAGGACAATTTGTTACATCTTTGGATCATATGTCAAAAGAACTCGGCTTAAGTGTACAGCAAATAAGGACTTCACTAACGAAGTTAGAAAAAACGCAAAATATAACACGAACATCAACAAGCCGAAATACAATAATAACGGTGGTTAACTGGCATAAGTACCACAAACTGCAACAAACAAATAACAAACAAATAACAAACAAACAACAACAACTAAATAAAGGAAATAAAGAAAATAAGAGAGATATTAATAAATTAATATCTCTCTCAATAGAGGAGAGAGATATTTTAAAAAATTATCTCATCCGACAGAACAAAAGAACCAAGAACCCGATAATTAATTTTGATGGTTATATTGCGACACTTTTAGAGAAAGGGGACCACGTTGCTATTTTGGAAAAAGAAAAAGCAAGACTTGAAAGATTAGAACAAAAGAAACTTGAACAAGAATCCGAAAAACCAATAATAAATGACGGAGTTTTACCAACTGAAGTAGAGGCCATCCAATGGTGGAGGGAGAAAGCAAGAAAAAGAATATAGGAGGATATATGAGTCAACAAGAGAGAGTTATAAACTTCTTAAAGATAAGAGATACAGAAGGCGCAAGCGCACTTGATATAAGTAGGACACTTTACATATCTGCCCCGCACGCTGTTATTAGGGATATTCGAGATAGCGAAATGCTAAAAAAGAAATACGGTATTGAGTCAATAACAGACGAATGGCGTACAGGTGTAAGAAAAGAATACAACGGTGAAGGTAAAGAAGTGAAAGTTACTGTTAAGTACAAGCAATACTTTTTAAAGAAGCTCGAGGGGGTTTAGATGACCATTAAAGACGATTTAAGCAAATACCCTTGTTATCTTTTCTCTTTTGGTACACTCCGACCTATCCCAACACCGCAAGATTGGAGCTACGCTCTACAATGTCACCATTTTGTACCAAAGAGCTATAAAAAAACAAACCCAAAGTTCTATGAGCGTGTAGAACATTTGCAGAAGCTAATCTATATGGCTAGTAAAACGCATTATAATCTGCACGCTATGGGCGAGGATACGTTTTTCAAACGCTATGGGATAGAAAAACATAAATTATTATTTAACCGCAAAAAATGGCGGGAGGGGGCATACGATGCTAACAACGAGCGAGCAAACGATATATGACTTGCTAGTCAATGAGGGTATGCGCACACGAGATATAGCTAAGAAACTAGGCTACACATCCCGCACGATTGAAACCAAAATAAACACAATTTGTGAGAAGAGGGGTGTTGCTACCCAAAAAGAGCTAATAGTCAAACACTACAAAGATATTATCAAGGAGTTTACATTATGTCCGAGTATAACGAAGATATGATACTAAAAAAAACTAAAAAAACTGTAAATGTAGAACAAATTCAAAAGGTAGTCGGTAATATTTCAAAAAAGACTTTAGAAATCTATTTAAATAGCTGGCGGTTTGTACCTTTTGAAAGAAAAGTTAAGATAAAAAATTACTATAGACGAGAATATTTGTGTTGCAAAGATTTTTTTAACAATCTTTATACATTTTTGATGATGAAACGTTTTTATAAAGAGGCTAAAAATTTAAGTATTGCATTAGAACAAAATGAGATCAATCTAGAATATTTGGAGGAATAATGGTAGAAGCATATTTCAGAAGAACAGGATACAAATTTGAAGGTACAGATGCAGAATTTCAAGCAATTGTGCCGATTTGTTACGGCAAGTCTTGCCCAATAACAGATGAGGAGGGTTTCTTTTCTCAATGGTATTGCATAGTAGATTGGAAAATATGCGACAAGCAGTGCAAAAACCATAAAAAACCAAGAAAACTTAACGAAGATATAGCAAGCTTCTTTGAAGCAACTTGTGAGAGGTATAGAAAGTGAAAATTAACAGAATAAACGTTTTAATAAAAAGAGCAGAGAATAAGCACTTAAAGAACATAGACATACCAATAATGGATATGCAGAGATATTACAAGTTCGGCGGTTTGAATACAAACGACAGAATCGAGCTACACTCTATGCCTGAAAACCTGATAGAAAAACTAAACGAACTAAAGATAAGATTTTGGAGAATGAAGAAATAAGGAGGAAATATGCCAATAGTATGTATAGCTTTATTGTTTGCACCATTACTTATAGCAACACCTTTAGCAATAGAAGAAAGTAAAAAAGAACAACAAATAAATCAAATGTGTTTAGATAAATTTAATAATGGTAGAACAATGAGAACAGAGGAAGAAATAAGGAAAGAACTAGAAATAGTTAGAAATCTTAAAAAATCAATTTCTAATCTTAAATATCCTTGTACGCAGTCGGCTGTTAGTTTTATTCAGTTAATAGCAAATGAAAAACTACTTGAATGGGTACTAGAAAGCGAGGCTAACAATGACTAACGAACTAGAAAAACAGTTTTTCCAATGCTTTGGGATTGAGAAAATAGAACATAAAGGTTGTAGCTGGGGTGGCGATTGCCCTCATAATGTAGATATAGATTGTGGTGAGTGTGGTTATTGGGAAACTTGGAAAATAGACTACCCACAAATCACTGAGCGTATTTATTTAGAATTATTAGCTACTATTACTTGTTTCACTGCCAAGCACTTCCCTTATTCAAACATAGAAGAATTAAAGAAAACAATATTAAAAAGCTCAATATATTATCAATCTAGCTTTGATAAAGAATGTATCCAAGCACTATTTGAGGAGGGGTAAGATGAGTTATTTATCAACAAACGCAAATTTAAGTGTAAATACTGAACTTTTAAAAGATTTAAAAGTAAACAATGAATATAAAACATTAGAATTTTATTATCAAGAGGACGAAAAACCTTGTATAATAATGCACTTTGAGAAGTTAGAAGATGCTTATACTTCTTTAAAATTATTTAAAGAAAGAATGTTGCAAGCACAATTAGAAAGCAGGTAACAATGACAGATAAACAGAAATATTCAATAATGGTAAAAAATAAAATATTTGCTACTAATTTGACACTAAAACAATGTATGAAACTATCTGCATATTTAGGTAGAAAAGGCATTAACCATAGCGAGAGGAGATTATAAATGACAGATAAACAGATAATAATAGATGGTGTAGATGTGAGTGGGTGCCTATTTTTTACGCAGTATGGATTTTGTACAGCTCAATTAGAAATATTGGGTGGTTCTGGTAAATGTAGTGTTAATAATCAGAACTGCTACTACAAACAACTCAAACGCAAAGAGCAAGAATGCGAGTTTAGCAATCTTAGGATAATTCAACTGCAAGAAACTTTAAGCCAATATGAAACAGATTTGTCAACAAAAGATTGTATAGTAGAAACTTGTAAAGCACAATATAAAGAACTCAAAGCAGAGAATGAAAGGTTGAAAAAAGAAATTAGACTATATGACTGCATTGATAAATGGGGTACAAAAGAATGTCATTGTGCATGTAGGTGTCTTGGTAATGATTTTTGCGATGATGCAGATAAAAAAATAAAGCAACTCGAAGCAGAGAATGAAAAGTTAAAGAAAGATGTTGAACGTTGGAAAAGAAATTTTAATGGTAAAGTATCAGCAATTGAAGAATTAATAAAAATAATACAACAAGCATTAGAAGATTTTTCTATTGAAGTAGGTACTCCACAATATGATAGGCTTTTAAATAGTGCAAAATCACTAGGAATTGGGGTTAAAGATTATGAATGAATTTAATTTTAAATCTTATGGAAATAGTAATCAAACAATATCATATTGTGAAGTTGATAAATGTAAGGCAGTTGTAGAATTAAAACAGCAACTCGACCAACTCAAGGCAGAGAATATATTATTTAGAGAAAGTAATATTAATCTTGCTAAAAAGAATGAGGAGTTGAAAAAAGCTAACAAGCACATAGAAAACAACAGAAATCAAAAAGCAGATAAGCTAATGAGAATAGAAAAGCTAATAATAGCTTGTTCGACTGGTTATACTGATGAACTTATACAAGAATTATTAGTTATTCTTCACGAACCAGAACCTAGTTCTTTTGAAAATAAATACAAAACAATACTTGCAGAGATAAAAGAAATAGCAGAAAAATGTATAAAAACAAATGATTATACTTATAATCCATCAATACAAGTAACTGCAAGAGCAATTTTAGGTGAGGAAATCCTACAAAAAATCAGCGAATGTGAGGGAAATGATGACAGATTATAAATCCTACATAAAAACCTATTACAAAGAAATTCAAACGAAAATGACAGAAATTTATCAAAGAGAATTTGAATTACAACAACTAATTAAGGAATTACACGCAATAATAAGCAGTCCTTACATTACAAATTGCTTAATAAATGTCCAAAACAGCGAGGTACCAAATGATATGGAAAACAACTAACGGACTAGGGCAAGAGGTGACGTGGTACAGCAAGGATGAAATTGCAAAAGCTTTTTTTACCTTGCACAAAGCCATTGACCCAAAGGTTGAAACCTTTGAAAGCTACGATTTGATATTTAAAACCTATGAAATACTAAAAGAATTGATGAGGGCTTAGAAAATGGATAAGAAGCACACAAAGTTTATAACCGCACTAGCGGACTTATACAAAGTAATATTTAAATCAGAATCCACCAAAGAAAACGAGGTGGATTTTTTATTAGAAAGTTTACACGAAAAAGGAGAAGCAATAAGGATAAAGGTAGAGGAATGAATATAACAGAATTATTTGAACAAAGAGCATTAAGTGATGAGTTATTTTTCTCAGAAGAATTTATAAGTGACGGTAACATAGCTATTAAAAGAAAATATTTACCAAATTTAGAAATTTATTCAGATGAATGTGCAAAAGTAAATATTGAAGAATTTATTAGCCAAAAAGGTAAATTTATTTCATATTTTGAAATAGAAATAGAATATCCAAACGCAATTTATATATTAGCTAGCAATTGTTCACTTTTACCAATAGATAACACCATTGATGAACACGTTGATTCAAGGTGGTTAAATGCTGTTGATAGTGAATTTATGATTGACACAATAAAAGTCTATGAACATTTTGGATATATTAAACATCAAAAACGCAAAGGCTCTATTTTAGAAATTATAGGCTGGGGAAGTCAAGATGATTATAACGCTGGTTATGAGCCTTCTATTATAGGTTATATTGCTAGTGTTGTAAAAAAGGAGGAGTAATGAAATTTGAGATTTTAGTAGGTGCAAGCCTAATCATTTGGCTTATCTGTGCAATATGCAAGCCAATAAAAGTAGATTATGACGAAGATTTGGAGTAGATAAATGAAACCATTAAGAGTATTAAGCTTATTCGATGGTATTAGCTGCGGTCAAGTTGCTTTAGAACGTGCTGGAATACCAGTAGAAGTATATTATGCTTCTGAAATTGATAAATATGCTATACAAGTTACACAAAAGAATTACCCCAATACAATTCAATTAGGCGATATAAATAACATAGACTTCACACAGTTTATAGGTAAAATTGATTTAATTATGGGTGGTAGTCCTTGCCAAGATTTATCAATAGCTGGCAAAAGAAAAGGCTTGAGCGGTGAGCGTTCAGGTCTTTTTTATAAGTTTGTTGAAGCGATAGAAGTTATTAAACCTAAGTATTTTTTACTTGAAAACAACTACGGAATGCCACAAGAAGCCTATGAGGAGATGTCAAAGCTTATGGGGTGCTATCCTATTATGATTAACTCTGCTCTTGTATCAGCTCAAACACGCAAACGTTTTTATTGGACAAATATTGGGCCGCAATCACTCAATCTTTTTGGTTTTCCTACAGTTGCAATGGAACAACCTAAAGATAAAGGAATAATGCTTAAAGATGTGCTTGAAAAAAATATAAATAATGTTGTTGAAACAGATAAACATATTTTATTTAATGTTAACCCTAGCGGTAAAGGTCAAAATGGGAATGTTTATAATCCTTTAACAAAAAGTCCTGCGTTAACTACAAATAAAGGAGAAGGCATAAAAATTGCAGAACCTGTTATATATAATCAACACAATAATTTAATTAAAAAAGATAAAAGCTTTACTCTGACAAGTAATTCAGGAAATTTAACCAGTAAGGGTGGACAAGGTGTAATTTATCAACTTCCTCGAGGAAAAAACCCTGGAGGAGTTAAAAAAGACAAAACACCAAGTTTAACTTCTAGCAATTGGGAATATAATAATTTGCTTCTTGAACCAGTAAGAATCGGTCATATAGGAAACTCAACAGGTCAAGCTAATAGAGTTTATTCAGTAGAAAACAAAAGCGTAACACTAAAAGCTACCGGAGGAGGAGGAGGAGCAAAAACAGGACTCTATAAAATAGATTTACCTGACGGAGAATACTTGATCCGTAAATTAACACCTTTAGAGTGTGAACGCTTGCAAACCTTACCCGATAACTACACAGAAGGAGTAAGCAATACTCAACGCTATAAAGCTATCGGCAACGGTTGGACTGTTGATGTGATAGCGCACATATTTAAACATTTAAAATAAAGCCCTTTATAGTGATACGGAAAAGAACCAAGACCTAGTTAGTCACTAGGCGAGAGCTTGTGCTCTGAAAAAGGGAGGCCTCCTTAATTACTATGTAATTTTAAAAAGTCTGCGGTTGATTTTTCCCAACCGCAGCAAAGGGCTAGCAAACAATAAGAAAGGGAATTGCTTTATGCAACTAACCAAAAGAGAATTAGAAATATTACCATTTCTGTGTCTATCTCATAAAGAAATGGCAGAAAGGCTTTGTATATCAGAAACTACGGTACAAAGTCACTTAACAAATTTATCGTTTAAATTTCCTGAACAAAAAAACAAGCAATCTATTCTTATAGAAGCAATCAAGCGAGGGATAATTTCACTCGATGAAGTTGTAACAAACTAAATGTAACAATAATTTCATGAAGAAATGTAAATAATTAGGAGGAAATAACAAAATGGAACTATTATCAATAGAAGAAACCGCAGAATTATTAAAAGCAAAAGAAAGTACAGTAAGAACGTGGATTAATCGCAAACAGATCCCGACTACTGTAATATTTAAAGTCGGTCATACGACTAGAATTATAAAAGATAAGTTAATAGATTGGGTGTATAGAAATGGCTGTTTACAAGAGCAATAACGGCAAATGGTATTGTCAATTTATGGTTAAGGGTAAGCGTGTACACAAGCTTTTAGACGGCGCAAAAAACAAAGACCACGCAAAAGAGCTTGAGGACGCTGAACGTTTTAAGGTACGCTTAATCCAAAACGGATTATACCAGGAAGAGCAAAAATACACACTAAGCTTTATGGTTGACAAATACAAAGAAGGCTCAAAACTTTTAGCCACTTATGTTCATTCAGAACGACAAGCAGATAAGTGGCTAAAGTATTGGGGAAAGAACAAAGACATAAAGACAATAAAACCTTCAGATATAGAAACATATATTAGACACTTAAAGTCTACAGGTATAAAAAACTCTACAATCAATAGAGAACTAGCAGGACTAAAACGAGCGTTTAACATAATGATTCAAGACGACCTTATAAACTATAACCCTTGTTGTAAAGTAAAGATACTAGAAGCTGACGGTAGAAGATATCGATATCTTACTAAAGAGGAATGGGAACGACTAAAGGCTGAACTTTCCCCAACAGCTTTGCAGATAGTAACCGTTGCGCTTCTTACTGGATTTAGAAGCGGTAATGTGCTAAAATTGAAATGGGAGCAGATAGATTTAAATCTACGCACCATTGAACTATTGAAAACTGAAAATAAGGGTAAAAAGTATATTAAGATGTCTATATCAGAATCTTTATATGACTTGTTACTAACTTTAGAACCTAAGAAAAGCGGCTACGTTTTTGTTAACCCTAAGACGGGTAAACCTTATACAAGTATCAAAACCGCTTTTAAAGCTGCTGTAAGACGTGCTGGCTTAGAGGATTTAAGATTTCACGACCTAAGGCGCACCGTGGGAACTTGGTTATTAACAAGCGGAGTAGATATAAGAACAGTCCAAAGTATACTAGCTCATAGTGATGTCCGTACAACAGAGAGATATTTAGCTTTAACAAATGAGCAAAATATCAAAGCTATGGGAGTATTAAATTCATATATTTAGTATTTTATTCAAATTGATGAATTACCCACAAATTACCCACAGGTAAAAAGTTAAAAAGCTGAAAGTCAACAATTGCCGATATAGCTCAGCTGGTAGAGCAATCCATTCGTAATGCGTGGATATTTGATTTTATTGAGTTTCAGCCTTATTAGTATTATTGCATTTTCCTTGATTTTATTGAGTTGAATAAAATACTGCATATATGAAAATTACCCACAGATTACCCACAGAATTTTATAAAAAAAATCTCCTCAAATGAGGAGTTAAGTATAGTGTGTTTACATATAAGAGAGAGCAAATTTAAGAAAAAGCCCTGCGAGGAGTAGTGTATCAAAGAGAAAGGTGAAACAGTATACAGGGCTGAAAATCCAACTATCACAAATCAATTTTGTTAAAATACCATTTAATTTTATGTCTTATATAGTTTCCTGTTTTTTCCGGGTCTCCTTTTATCGTTGGCAAGACCGTTAAGTCTCTTTTACCTATGTTTTGATATAACCACTCGTTATATGGTAAGAGTCTTTGAATAGTATTAGCCTTGCACATCTGACCTATTTCAGCGTGTGTATAGAACTTATCTACTGTTAAGTCATATTCTTTTAGTTTCTCAGCACAAGCCTTGAAGAATGCTTCTTGTTGAATCTTTGTTATAGGTGTTCTTAGCAACCCGCCACAACAAGAAATATTATAAGTAATTGAGTTCATACCGCCTGTGGATGCTGTTTGACCTACTGGTTTGCCCTCGTGTCGGTCTCCCTCTCTATCTATTAATAGTTGATAGCTATCTAAATCAAGCTGACAAGGTTTATAATTACCTCCTGTCCAATGCCCCACAATAAATTTGACCGCCATATTACTCCTTTGGCACGATATTAAACGCACCGATAATAAGGTCTACTTTCGTTTCAATACGAGTTAGTTTTATGTCTTCTGAATTTTGCTTTTTTTCTACGTTTGCACGACATAAAGCACAGTTGTCTTTTGTCATATATTTAAGTCCAATAAGCCAATCAACAGCTTTAAAAATAGCTACTGCACCAACTATGCTACCACCTATTATTGCTCCATTAATTAAGTTTTGCATTACTTACCCCACCCTTGAGTCCTTTGAAATATGTCAACGCTATGTTTCATTAACCAACGTTTAAAACCACCTACACCGCCTACACATAATAACCTTTCAAAAATAATAGTTGAAAGATATCTATCGCCGTCTACATAATGATGATTCTCACATAATGTATCGTGAACCATAGCAGCTACTAAGAATGTGTTATCTGTTTTAGAGCCTACCACTCTCCAGAATAAACGAGGTACAGAAGCACCATCAAAACAGTAATCTTTTGGAATAGTAAAACAATATGTTCTATCTTTTTTTCTGTCGATTATTAATACTGTCAAATTTTTTTTGTTTATAAACGGATATTTTTTGATAGATTTTTTTTCTAACTCTTTCATAGAAGGTAGAATATAACGTACGCCAATACAAGGCACACAGCTAAAATAGATAGCTAATTCTTTATCCTCATACCATAATAGATTAGGCTTTTCCACTATTACCCCCATATCTTTTTGAATATCATTCCTACATATTCCAAACCGTCGACTCCACAGACTGTTAAATTCTCAAACTGCTTAGCCCACTTGTAAAACATATCTTTTGTTATAAAGTCTTTCATAGGTTTGTTACCTCGCAAATTATTAAACCAAGCGGTATTGAGTACATAGTTACTTAGCTTGCTTTCACCGCCTAAGCTCTTGGGTTGAACGTGGTCGAGTGTGACGTTTTTCTCTGTTAACTCCATCCCAGCTAAGTCAAACTTTATAGGTAACTTACCTTTTTTGAAGTCGGTCTTTAGCTTATGTGAGTATCCGAAACTAATAGCTTGTATCATTTCCCACCCCTCATTGCATAGAACTTCTCTTTAGCACCAGTGAATACTTCTTTACCGTCTACTGTGATTGAGAATTGGGAGAGGTCGATTGAGCCAGTATCTGATGTCATATAATTACCCCAACCACGACCGAAGCTAATATAGGCATTTGTAAAAGTATCGTCTATTGTTATTGTGGTTGTGCTGAAATTTCTCCAATCGGTTTCATAGCTTCTTTTAATCTTGCCATAGAAAGTTGTACCTTTTAAACCGAAGATAATATCTACATCCATATCTCTGTCATAAGTAAAGTATTTAATTCCAGTAGATTCTGAATCATTAGCCCCTCCTGATACCAAATAAAAAGTTTTTCCATTATAACGGAGGGTAAATCTTGCATAACCAGTTTCAGTAATGAACTGTAAAACACCAGTGTCGCCTAAGCTTGGTTGGTATTTAATATTCTTAAGGCTTAAATTTACTTCAAAATCTTTAGATACATCTATGTTAAAACTATTTTGCGTGGATATGTAGGATGAACTACTAAAATTTGTTGCACCACCCTCACTCGTAATCGTAGGATTACCAACAACAGTTATTTTATCTATATCAAATACATCTTTTCTTTGTGCGTATAACTTAGTCATTTTCTACCTCTGTGAGTTCTTCTTCAATTGTTTCATCTTCTACAACTGGCGGTATTAACCCTCTAAACTCATCAATCGTGATTTCACCGTTTGCATACTTAAACAAACCGTCTAGTTGCTCTGGAGTCACACCTAATTGACCAGCCATAAGGTCTAGCATTGGATTAAATCTGTATAATCTTTCGCATAACTCCCATTCAAGCTGTGCTTGTGGGTTAGATTCGATTAATGGTTTTAACTGTGTAAAGTAGTCCACACCTAATTCTTGAAGCATTAGAGCAAAGTCGCGCTTAGTACAAGACAATCTTGCAACTCTTTCAGCTTCCTTCTGTGCTTGTTCAGCTTCGTAGTCTGGATTTAAGTCCAAAGTCTGATACACTCTAACCTCTATATGTGTTCCAGTAGGCTCACCAGTTTCAATGTCGTAGTCTGTGACTTCGTATTCTTCCTGTTTTGTAACTACGATATATTTACCTTCCTCATAATCTTCTGGGAGTACTTGAACATTGTTATAAAAACGAGTTAAGGCTTCTCTGTTGTTTGCAGTTATGATTCCGTTATTGTAAATTGTATAAAACATTAATTAACTCCTTTCATTGGATAGAATGTAACATAGAGTCCAGCGTATACTGTTGACGTAACAACGCTACCTTTAGCTATTGGGAACATAAAACCAACATATTGGGAAGAGGCACTACCACCGGAGCGTGCTATTTCTCTGCCATCCAGATAAACATTTCTATTGTTGTTAGATTGCATAGCAAAAGAAAACCAACCATCCGCAGGTGCTGTGAATGATGATTCGCCATAATATATGCTGTTTTCGTAGTCTGGCATAGTCATTATTGGTAGTTCAACCATTGAGTCTTTAGAAACAAACCCTTCATTGATTTGTTCTAATATTTCCATACCTTGGTTAACAACTTCTGAAACACCTTCGTAGTTTGTTGTGTTACCTACGCAGATGTAAAGAAGTTTCTTGACTGCGTTTGGTTGTACGGTGTCAGAGTTGCCGTAGATTGGATTAGATAACGAAGCGTCAAAGCCATATTTTCTAGCTGTATCGGTTGCCCCGCTCGCAACTTGACCAGTAGAGCCTATATCATAAAAGGCACCTGTATAAGTTGCTGAATAAAATCCTTTGTACGGTTCAATAGTACCCGTAATGTTCGGTAATCCCGCTTCAACACTTTGCCCTACTTCTGTAGTATCACCAGTTGCTTGGTCAAAGTAGTTATTTCTTGGCAAGAAAATTCTTTCGTTGGCTGTATCTACACCATAGAACCAAGCTGTGCCCATTGTTCCAAAAAACGTATCAACAACATCCTTGTTAGCGATGTCATAATATTGGTGACCGTTTGAAGCTACATACATTGTAATCGTAGAATCGCCTAACGTTACTTGAGTAGCTGTTGCTGTGTTGCGTTCTTGAATACACTTGTTATAAAAGTCTGGATAACCATATCTTGAACCCGCAAGGGCTTCTTTGTAGACATATGTACCTTGAAGAGCTAAGCCTTTTGTCTCTTCGTAAGTCAACACGTGGTCTTTGAGGATTGTGTCGAACATTTGCAAGCCAGTGCCACCGCCACCTGAGAATTCGACTTCTTCCCAAAAAGAAGCATTATCAAGCGCATTTGTATTATTATCTTGCAACGATTTATAAACTTTTAGCTCATTGTCTACAATAGTAGTTACTAAATCGTTTTTAGCGTAAGTTGCCATCGAGTCGTATTTAGTAAAAGAACCAGCTGCAATACCTTCTTCGATATGGTTCATATTGTCAGCATTTACTGGTGTACCCATTTCTGTTACTTGGGTGTAATCAGGAGTAAAAATTAATGCCCCGTCATTGTCTACCGTTTCAAAATAGCGAGTAGTCCCCTCTCTATCAACCCAAATATTAGGTGTATAAGCCATACTTTAAACCTCCATTTTTTTTATTATGAAGGTTTTACAAACGGGCATTATAGAGGCTCTGTACCGCTTGAGAATGTACCGCAATAGCGTGTAAAAAATTCGGTTACTATTAAATCAAAAGTTAAATAAGCTGGTTTTGCTTGTTTTAATGCTCTATTTAATTCGCCGTTGTTTTCTTCTTCAAGAAATATTTTAAAATGATAGTTTTCTGATTCATTAACAATATAAAATCTAGGTTTAACCACGTTATTTTTTATAAGCAAGCGTAAATTTTGCCAATTCAAAGTTTTTTTGCGTGCAAGTTTATTTTTAATCCTTTGCCGACGTTGCTCAAGAGTTAAAGAACTATCATAAGGTAAGCTAAAATCCTGCTCCCATCTATCTATATATTTTTCTGTAGTGCTTACGTAAAGCTCTTTTATAAGTTGAGAAATATCCTCACGCAAAAGAACGATTTCAGGATCTAGAGCAAGCAAAATATCTCTTATTCCGTCAATATCCGTAACAACTTTAGGTAAGTGCTCTCTATCAGCCAGCGACAATTTGCACCTCCCCAACAACTGCAAAATCTGTATCTTGTAATGTAACAGAATCAGCAAAACCATTAAGTGTATAATCTGTTACATCTTCCAAGCCATCACAATCAAATAAAAGCTCTGAAATCTTGAAATAAGATACAACTTTTTCAACTGTGTTCAAGTAATTCTTTAGTTTAACCTTAAATTGGTCTGCGATATCTATATTTGAATAACCTTCTTTAAGCACAACATTAGCTTCTACATCGATATTGACGTAGTTTAGTGAATCAACTATTAATGTAGCATTTATAAACTGCTTTTGAGCGATATAATCGTGTACAGTTTGTTTGAGTTCATTAGATACAGTTGCATCAATAGCAGAAATAAACACTCCCACATTACCTGCGCCCATACCTTCATCTGCGCCCTTTACAACAGCTTTTAAAACTCCTGTAACTTCTCTAGCCCAAGTTTCGTATTGTTCCTTATTACAGTTAGCCGAATCGCTTGCTAAGTAATCAATTATTCTTTGGCGGTATATTTCGTCGTCTTCTTTATCAAATCCGTCATAGCTAGGCTCTGGGTTTGTTACTGTTCTAAGTCCTGCATAATTTGTCAAGAATTGAGTAATAGTATTTGCTGGAACGTTACCAATAACACCTAAAGTATCGCATTTTGCTTTAACAAGTGCAACACCTGAAGAGTTAATCTTTTTATATTCTTGAACCGTATAAACAAGATTGTTATAAATTGCTTTAACATTTTGGTTAATAACAGCAAATTCATCGCCTGTTATCTCTAAATAAACAATAGCTGCTGCATCTTGTCTGCGTTCGATACCATAATCAGCACCGACTCTATCCAAATCTTCACCTTGAGCTGTTGTAACAAAAGCCTTGTCTGCTATTCTATTAAGCTCTGTTTCTGTTATGTTAGCAAGCTCATAAGAAATAGAACCAATAATATCTTGTGCAAATCCGCCCTCAAGTAAATTGGCATCAATCTGTAGTCTTTCACTTATTCGTTTTATAATTTCTTCTTGTACTGTCATCTTTTTCAACCTTTGGGCGGTACACATCCCGCTTAACTACTAACTTATATTATTTGCTCCAAGTGTACCTTTGGAACAACCTACTAGCTTTGTTCTAAGTATCTGTATGCTTCTGCTACGCTTCCATAAATTGTATTAACTTCAAAAGTGCAATAAACTTCTGCACCTTTTTGTTCTATATCAAAGTTTGTAAGGCTTGTAATATATGGATTGCACAATAAAGCTTCTTCAATCATTCGTCTAAGTTCAGAATACAAAAGCTGTTTTGCTAAGTATCTACCAACAAGTGTATAAATCTCATTGCCGTAGTTAGTAGAATAAGCTAAATAAGTAAATCTGCTTGCGTGTAATGCTTTCCAAATCCAAACCTTTAAAGCTTCGTTTTTTTCTACATAATAATACTGTCCGCCCCTCATTTTGAGTTGTCCTGTTTCAAAATCAAAAGCAAGCTCTTTAAATACAGGCAACTCTACTGTTGTTTGTATCTGCGTTTGTTCTGTTAATGTAGAAGGTATAAAAGCATAGTTTGTTGTCATTCTTCACCCTTTAAAGCTTGTAGTTTTTCTAGGATTAAATATGTATTTTTACCCAATTTTTGTACTGCAACATAATCTCCTATATGTAGTATAAACCTATTGTGAACCGCCTTTATCCAGTTATATAAATCGGTTACAAATTGTTTTTGTGTGCCTGAAATAGCAACAGTGGCCGTAGGTGTATTATCAGCTTTCCATAAAGCAGGGTCTATATTTTGTGGCTCGTCCATACTTGCTAAATTTAACTCTATATTTTCATCAAGCAATAGATTGTTAATATAAATTGTATCGCCATTAACCGTACTTAATTTAATCCCTTGATATTGTACTGTTAAAGGCTCTAGGCTCTTAATCCAACCAACTTGTACAGGGTTTTGGTTTACGGATTTAGCTTGTTTGCGTACTGTTTTCCAAAATTCGCCATCTCTTGACATTTTATTTACCCCCACTCTCAACAAGCTTAATTTCTAAAGTCATTACGTTATCAGTTCCAATAACGTGGCTATCGGTTTGGATCTCAAAAGTCCCAATAAGATTATTAATAGGCTCATTTACCTTGATAAGTCTGCCTGAAATACACTCATTGTTGTTATTAACTACAATTGTAGCTTCATTTTCTACACCTTTAAGTAGCTTTTTAGCTTCTGCTAGGTTATTTGTTACATCTTTATTGTAGTTATAAGTTTCTTGGAATAAACCGAACTTTTGCAAATTTTCTTTATCTTCAACAGCATCTAAAATATTCCCGTCATTATCTATAACTATAACCTTTGTAACCATATCAGAAATAGATTGAGAGAAGTTTGAAGAGCGTATATTTTGACCAATAGTAAATTCAGCTACAATATTGTGTTCAGCAAGTTTAAGAGTGTCTCCATCCATATAAAGAGTGTAACGCTCAAACATTGTATCACAAGCTGTTTTTAAAACTTCGTAATAGGTTAAATCCCCGTCAGATACAATATTATGCACGTGTGAATTGTCCACATTTATACCGTTTTTTATATTAAAAGAACCGCAAATATTGTTTGCCAATTCGTTGAGAGTTCCACGCATACGACCTACAAATTTAGAACGTGCCAAACGGCTTGCGTAATCGTGGCAAGTGATAGAAATACTGTCATCATCTGTATTATATTGTGTTGATTCAATATAGCCTAAAAAAAGAGTTTTATTGTTTTCTATCCATTCGACTTTATCTCCGACTTTGCAATTATAGCGAGGCATATCCTCTACTAGAGGATTATATAAAAAACTAAAAGATATAGAGCGAGTAACAATGTCTTTTGCCCCCTCCCAAGTCATATCATCAAGGACTGTAAGTATTTCCACACCGTTTATTAAAATCATAAAGGTAACATCTCCACAACTTGCCCCGCTAGGCTTACATTAGCGTTTGTTATACCGTTTTTCTGCGCCAATTCTTCCCATCTACCGCCATAAGTGAGTTTAGCTAATTTATAAATTGTCTGCCCTGCTTGCCCTGTTACTTGTGCAGGAATATATTTTTTTATCCCTCTGTCTTTAAGGTTTACAATCTTAGCCGATACGGTTTTTTCAACAAGTTTTTCTTTTTCTGGGTTTCTGTATTCAACAAGTTCTATCGTATAGCCTAAATCGCTTACACTTTCTCGAACGTGCGAAGTGTGGCTTTGGATTCTAAATTCTGCGTTGAGATGTCCAGAAATAATAACCCTAATAATAGCATTATCATCAACCCAGCGGTTAATCATATCTACAGTTTCTTGTAATGAATATGGTTTATAATTTAACTGCTTAACAAGCGAAGCGAGCAAAGAAAAATAAGTGTCATTGTCAGGGAAAATGTTTGTTAAAGTTAAACGCTTCAGCAGTTTATTTCCCCCGATTGACACTTCCCCATACCCCAAAATATTATATGTTTTTACTTCTTTTTCGTTTGTTATGTCCGTAGTTTCAGGGTTAAGCGGTAGCGTGATGCTTTCCCCAGTTGTTGCATTATAAAGTTGTATGTATAATCTTTTAGCCATACTTATATTTTAATCTTTTTATTTATGGGCATTTTGGCAAAATTTACCCCAAAAATAAAGGCTCTAATTAAAGAGCCTTGAAAGGTTAGGAGTAGTTGTTATTAAATCCGATATTTGTATCTCGATATCTTGAATCAAATCTATCATCATTTCTATATCGAGAATCCATTCTCATATTGTCGTCAGATTCGTTTCTGTAACGTCTACGACCTCTGCGCATTTCTTCGTCGTAGTCGTCTATGTTGTAATCATCGTATCGGCTTTGAGTTCCTCTGCGTGATTGTTGGTGTTTATGATATTCTGCACCTCTATACATTTTAGTTTCTTCGTCGCTATCTTCAAGCAAGCATTTAGCAAGTTTGAGATATAAACTAGGATCTGTTATATGTTTGCAACATTTTGCATAAAGCATATTAACAAGATACGCATAGTCGTATTCTGTATAGTCTACGTTATCAAAGTTGATTTTTGAATTGCGTTTGATGTCCTCAAACGACCATTTCGCGCCTCTGCCATTTCCGTCAGCCCATTTAACTTTATTTATAAGTTCTTCATACTTCTTACGGCTTGGAATATGTTCAGCATCTTCAGGATATTCAAGCATTTCTTCAATAATATCAGGGTTGTGTTTATAAACCTTTTCTATCATTTCTGCGACTTTGTCAGGTCTTTTTTCTATCATATATTCTATTTTGTTTCTGTAATCGTTCATAATGCACCTCCGCATCTTTTTTTGTTTCTATAACAAAACAGTTTTACAAAAGGTTCGCCTGTTTCTGGAACTATATAGATACCATCTGAACGTCTTGGAATATTAAAACTTTCAACCGCTTGATTATTAACATCTATTAATTGTATATTCGCACCATTTACATTAATAAGTACAGGCAAGGGACCAGCTGTAAGTGTTGCATTAATAATTCTGCGAATTGATTTAGGTAGATATAAAACAAAACGTTCGTTTTCACCAATATTTGTACTATTACAAACTAATAAAATAACATTAGTAGCGGTAACAGTAATATCATAAACTCTGTGTACGTGTTTGCAACAATTTATCATAATTCACCTCTTTTTTTGTAACAAAAGGTGAGGGAAACCCCTCACCTATAAGCATTAATCACCTAAACAACCACAACCAAAACGCTTGTTTAGTTTTTCTTCAAACTCATTTACAAGATATTGATTTTGCTTGATTTGAGATAATGCCAAGTCTTTAGCGTTATTAGATGCCGTTAGTTCAGTAATTTTGCATTGTAATGCTTCGAATTTGTTATCAGTAATCATTTTACGTGTAGCTTCGCCTTCTGCGTGAATAGCATTTACAATATCACAAGTATTTTTAGCGTTATTGTAGTTTACAGCATCAATTGCTCTTTGAGTTTCGCAGCAACATTGTTGTTGTGCAAAGCGGTTAGCATCTATTTTGCCTGCTAATTCATAAGTAGTAGAGCATAGAGCATTGGATAAGTTCATATTGATACCATTTAAAGTATTAGTTAAAGCATATGTTGCATCAGATATACCATTTTGAGTATTTCTGATTGCATTATCTAATTGGCTAAATTGTTGAGCGCCGTAAATAGCACCAATACCGTTGCCACCGCCGAAGCCACCGCCCCAGCCTCCGCCACCGAATAATAAAGCGATTACTGCAAGACCAATTAAGCCTTCAAAACCACCCATACCGTAGCCCATTCCCATACCATATCCCATATAGTTAGGACGTGTTACTGCTGCTACATCAGCTGCTGTTAAGTTTTCCATAATGTACCTCTTTCTTTGTTTCTTGTGTATTACTCTAAAATCACACTCGCGGGGGTAAATCCTAAGTGGTACATCACGCTCTAAGAGCGGTTATTTTAATTTGCTAGCAATAAAATTTTGTAAACCTTGTATTCCTTGCTCGTTAAATATTTTCATACCTTCTTGGAACATAGGGTCATTACCGTATCTTTGTATTAAAAATTGTTGAGGGTTTCCGCTCTGTAATGCTTGTTGTTGAATTGATTGAATATTTTTTTGCATTTGTGGGTTAAGTATATTCATAAAATTATTGTTCATTTTTTTCTCCTTCATTTAATGGTGTTGGATAATAAAATAAAAAAGCCAAAATTAGTACCCAAAGAAAAAATTTTAAATTGTCTGTAAAATTTGTTTCGTTATTGTTCATCATCTTTTACCGCCTTTTTAACTTTCACGCATAACACATCTTTGATTTCTTCAATGTCGCTTCTTAGTGCGTTGATATGCTCCATATAGTTAGGCTCTTGAGGTTTTTCTAAAGGCATAACTGATAATGTATATTTAAGAGTCTCAACTTCGCCTGTTTCGATTTTTCTTTGCTTAACATAAATCTCGTTGCGTGCTTGGTCAAAGAAAAATAAAGGATTGCCTTGTAAGTCTGGGAATATTGAAGCAGTTTCTTCAATCTTTGCAACAGGAATA
This sequence comes from Candidatus Egerieisoma sp., assembly GCA_045531975.1. Taxonomy (GTDB): domain Bacteria; phylum Bacteroidota; class Bacteroidia; order Bacteroidales; family UBA932; genus Egerieousia. The sequence continues at coordinate 22,262 of JAZSEZ010000037.1, forward strand.
ATTCTAAATCCTGTTAAATTTTGGTAGTAAGGGTAAGTGTTAAACATATTTAATCCTCCATACTCTAAGTATAAAGGCTGTTTTTCAAAAAAAGTCTAGACTTTTGATATAAAAATCTAGACTTTGTTATATTAAATCTACCATCTCTCTGTGCGTTGCATCATCAATCAAAACATCAAGCCGTTCTAAAGCTCTGTTTAGCTTATTATGATAATCACTTTTAGACATAATTAACTTATCGCAGATATTACCAACAGTTAACTTCTCATAGTAAGCATATTCAAGCAACCAAAAACACTCCCCAAGTTTATTTCTACGGCGTTTTAAAACATCAAGTATTTTTGCTTTGCCTGTCGCTGTTTTACCTAAATCCTTAAGAATCTGCCGTAATTGCATAATAATACCTAATTTTGTTCGAGTTTTTCGACTTTTTCTTTAAGCTCAAAAATATCTCTGTCGTGTTCGTGTATTTCTCTGTTGTTTTCTGTAACAGAAATTTTATTTTTAAACACTTTATAGAACAAAAAGAACAAAACACCTAGCACAAGCACTAAACACCCAAACATAAGCGCATCAGTAACTGCACTAACTGCTAAAACTATAAACATCATTGTGTTAATATCCATAAACCCTCCTTGATAATTTAATCATAAGGTTTTGTAAATCGGGCAATTATTTTGCATATTTTGCGTTTTTAGGGTTTGCGCCTGCATAATAATTGTTGTTGGTTGTGTTGTTTGTCGTATTGTTTGTTGTGTTATTTGTATTAAATTTCTCAACTGCTTTAACAGCTCCACCGCCGTATTTTTTCTTAAATTCCTTAGCACCTATTTGTGAATATTCTTGAGAAAGAACTGCTAAATTTTCTTGATTTTTAAGGTTTAAACCTTGTCGAACTAATCTTAATTTTTTTATAAGAACATCAATTAACTTGATTAATAATGCTATTCCTGCAATAATTCCAGCAATAACTAATACAATAGGGTTAGCTGCTAAAAAAGTTAAAGCTATGCCGATACCGTTTATAGCAGCAATAAGTCCACCAATTGCAGTTATAATAGGACCAATAACTGCGAGAATAGCACCAAATATAAGTATTGTTTTTTTAACTCCTGGAGAAAGCTTGTTAAAACTTACTAACATACTATTTAATTTAATAACAGCTTTTGTAAAATAAGGAAGTATGTATTGACCAAATGTAACACCTAGCTCTTTAAGATTTTCTTGGAACATTCTCATTTGGTTAGATGCACCGCCACCAGTACGAGCAAAATCGCCGTGGGCATTTTTAGTTTTTTCCATTACATAGTTATAACGAAGCTGTATCTTTTCTTGCTCTGTCATATCTTTGATATTTTTTCTTATACCTTTAGACATAGCAAATTGTTTTAAGTTAGCTTCTGTCATAACAACCCCAAGATTCTTAAGGCTTTCTGTTTCCCCTGTAAAAATAGATTTTAGAGCTGTTTGTGCTACATCATTTGAAATATTTTTAAAAGATGCTAAATCCGCACCTAATTGCGTTAATGACATAGCCATTTGTGATGCTTTTTCTTGGCTTAATCCCATACCAGTTGCCATATCACCGTATAAAGCTGCGCTATCAAGTGCAGATTGTTGTGCTAAACCCATAGAAGTAATAGAGTTTTTAGCCCAATCTTTAACGGTTTGTGAACTAGCACCAAAAGACACGTCTACTTTATTTAAAGTTTCTTCCATATCAGAAGCCAACTTAACCATAGCTCCGCCAGCGGCAACAATAGGTAAGGTTAGACCAACTGTCATACCTCTACCTACATCTCTTAATTTAACCCCCATTTTATTTAATTTTTCAGTTTTCTTTTTAAAATTGTCAATAGCTTTTGCTGTTTTATTTGCTTGACCTCTTACTTTATCCAAAGATTTTTGGATTTTATTTAATTTTTCAGTCATTCCGTCTTTTAAATTAAATGTAAATGTTACTCTTGGCATTTTATACCTCTATTTGATTTTTTTCGCTCCACCATACCATTGAGGCAAAGTAAAAGCGTTTTTCTTTTGGTGTAAGTTCTAGTATCTGTTCTGGTGTTATTCCCTTTTGCAGATAATATGCACATAGCAGGAGGTCTAAATCCTCCTCTATGGCTTTTTTATTTCTTCTAGTTCATCCTCTACTACTTGAGAAGTTATCCCGTTTATTTCTGTTATAAAAGCAATGATTTCAATAATCTGTTCAGGCTCGAATACTGCTTCGATAACGTCATAGTAAGATTTGATTAAGCCTTCTTCCTGTGCCCTAACCGCCAAGTCTTTAAGGTCAAGCGAGTTATAGATAAACTTTTTCATCTTTTTAACAATATCGCCTGCGGTCATTGAGCTTTTACCTGTTTCTTGAGCATAGATAAATTCTCGTTTTTCTGCTCTTGTCATTGTTCTTACATCAAAGGTTTCACCGTCAATAGTGAGTTGATGAATTGTTGTTTTTTCCGCATTTTCTTTGTTGCGTTCAATCTTTCTTAATAATTTATCCAAATTAGCCATTTTTCCTGTTCCTTTCTTGCTTTTTGTCCTTACGGGATAGCCCCCACCCTAACCCTCCCCCGTGGTGAGGGAAAGTTAAGTCCGCTCCCCCGAAGGGGAGCAAGGAAGGACTGCTAATCTATCAATTGTGTGTTTTGTACTTCACTAGGCGGGAATCTGAAAGGTATTCCTGATTCAACCAATTCGCCTTTCGACCACGCTATAAGCGGGATTTCTGTGATAGTACAGTTAGGAATTGATGTAAATTGAGTTTCACCGGTAGAAGGTTTTGTTAATTCAGCTTCAATAGTGAATGTAACATCTCTTTTTACTTTGATTTTATTTAAAATCTTAGCACCTAGTGAGTTTGTTGCTTGGTGGCTTAGTGTACCTTCTCCAGTCCAAGAAACAGTATGAGGTAATACATCCATTCCGATTTGATAATCTTCTGTATTTAGTGTTATTGTCGCTTCAATACTTGTAAAAGTAGCGATTTCTTCGCCTTCAAAGAATACTTTTACGTCTGTACCAGTTAGCGGTGTTTTTGCACTTGCTTTAGCCATTTCTATATTCTCCTTTTATTAGTTTTATTTGTTGCACCCCTCCTAGCCTCCCCATTTGGGGAGGAACTAGTTAAGCTGCGTTTTGTAGAGCTTGGAATAAGTACATTCCTAAATCGAAATCTTCCATTGCATCAGTTGGTGAACATACACCATCTAAGAATACATTTGAGCCTGTATTTGCTCTTATAATCTCGTTGTATGTCATTTCTGATGTATCAACACCTTTGCCTTCTAAGTAAAGTTTTGTTTTTTCGTATGAAATTTCGACTTTATTTTTATTAGGATCAGGGTTTTGTGGGTCATAGTCTAACAAACCTTCTACCTCTAAAGAATGTAAGTAAGCATTGATTGCAGCAACAAGTCTGTTTTTATTAGTAAAGTTATTTGTATATTTACCCACATAACCAGTTCTGAATGTTGTAACAATGTCGTTTGCTATCATATCCATAATGTCAAGAACTCTGATTTTTTGGAAAGCTTCTGTTACACCATCAGTAAGAGTTACTAAAGAATTTACCGCTCTACCAAATTTGTATGAGCCGTCTTGATGTAATACAATCAACTTACCAGCTGCAACATCTGCGTCGGCATCTTCTGATAATGGAGCTTCTACGATTTCAGGTAGTTCATAGTAAGTTAATGAACGGCTTGGAGCAAGACCTGATAAAGCACCAGCTACACGTGCTGTATAATCGCCTGATGTGAATGTCTTAACTTCGCCGTTTACGTTTGCTTGAATATCATCAGTAGTAAAGTTTATAATATATTCAGCATCAGGACTCATTGCACCGCCTAAAACTGCTCTTGAGTAATTGTTTTTAGCTCTTACACCTTTTAAGTAGTTTTGAATAGCAGTAAATTCGCTTGCTTCGCCTTCTGGGTAGCATAAAGTGTAGTTATTGTAGTAATCAAGCTTTGCAAGAATATCAGTAATTTCATATTCTGTACCAGCTTTGATAACAATAACTTTTGAAGGATTACCCAAGAAAGCAAGAGTTAATCTGTCGTAGTTTTCCGCTGTGTAATCAGCTTTGTTTACATCTCCTAAACCTTTGTAAACAATTTTGTCGTTTTCTGTTGTATCATCTTTCAGAATCATAACAACAGAGCCACGCTGTTGTCTTTGGATAGCCAAAACGGCTAACTCCTTGAATGATACGTTAAATTTTGGTTGTGTGTTTACCATTTCTTTTACTCCACTTTCTAGCCTGTAGGTTTTCTTATCGGCGGGCTCGGCTTTTTTTACCTACTGGCTTTGTGTTGTAACTTTTAGCCGTGCCCTGTATTTACGTGCGTAGCACCTCCTATTTTATTGATAAGTTAAGCTCTTTCATAAGCTCTGTTTCATCCTCGTATTTGACATAGACTTCTAGGTCAAAAGTCATTTGTAAGACACCTTCAACAGTTTTGAACTCAATATTTCTTGCTTGCAGTTTGGTATCTGCAAAATCAAACAATGAGTAAACTTCGCTCAAAGTGTCCATATACTCCCAAAGCTCTGTTGTTGTATTATCTTCTGACTCTGCGTATTCAATAACGCACATAAGCGTTAGTTTCCGCCAGTATTCAGTATCAACCGCTTTGTCTAATCTAAAAGACGGGATATAAAAAAACACATACGGATATTGCACTTTCAATATCTCGTTAAAAAAGAAATTGATAGCGTTATCTCGTGTGTATATAGCTCGTCTAATAGCGTTTTTTATATCTATAATTATTGCCATAAGTCAATTATGGCTTTTTTTTTAACGGGCAATTTTACGAATCATACAAATCTCCAAGTTTTTTCTTTAATTCATTAACTGCATATTCTTGTGCTTCATATATAGCTTGAGTACCAATAAAGCGACCTTTAAATCGTCTGTCGCTACCTTTAATTTTATGACCGTATTCAAGAAAAGAAGAATATTCAACTGGATTAAAACCGACAATTTGGTATGTATGACCAAGTTTATCAATATCTGTACTCCAATTTCTTCTATAATTACCTGTATCAACTAAACCTTCTTGTTTGCTTAAAGTTTTTGCATTATTGACAAAATTTAAACCTGCTAATTGCGCAACTTCTTCAAATACTTGCCCTATATAACCTGTTGCTCTTTGCATATCTTTATTAAAACGTGCAAAATCTTGATATTGTTTTTTTATCTTTTTCTTAGGCAACTTTTGTAACCTCGCAATGAGTTTGGGTTGTTAATCTGTATTTATGGCTTTCGCCTGCTCTTAGTTCGTAATATTGACCTTGTGCAGTTGTAACGCTGATTTTGTCGTTAGCTTGGATTGTTACACCGTGTTTAGTGTCAATGTACAAAACATAATCAAGCAAAACAGTAGCGGTGCTGTCGGTTTGGTTTACTGGGCTTATTGATTCGACCGATAAATGACAAGGCAAATCAATTGCTACAAGCTCATCAGTCCAGCCGATCGTTTCGCCTTCTTCTTCAATTTCAACAGGTCGTTCAATTGTGCATCTATCTTCCCTAAACATCTTTTTTTATTACTCCTATAATTTGCTTAAACGGCTCTAATTTGCCGTTATAAAAGCTTTTACCGATTGCAGTATTAACAGAATTGAATGTAACCGACATATCGCCTTCTGAATAGCTTGAAACATCGCCGTCAACGCCCAACAAGCCACGTTTATTGATTTCATTAACAACAACATCCGCTAAAGGTAATTCCATACACTCCGGAACGTCAGAGCGGTAGCAATAAGCTAAGCACTCATTGATTAAAGCTTGTATTTGCAAATCTAGCTTAGGAGTGTTTTCAAACTCTCCAAGAGTTAATATATAATTTTTGATTTTTTCGTAATTTTCTAGCATTGTTTTATCCTTTTGTTATGGGAAAAGGGGGATTGCTCCCCCTAACCCCTATTCAGCTTTTTTGGTTTTAGGCTCAACCTTCTTTTCAAGAAGTTTTTCCAATTTTTCAAACAGCTTGTGAGCTTCTTCAATGCCGTTTTCTATATTGTTTAATAGTTCGGGTGTAATTTTGTCGCCCTTTTTCCAAGTATTTTTTTTATATGCCATTACTCTGCCTCAGTTTCTCCAGCTGCTGGCTCATCTGCTGGCTCATCTGTTGACTCATTTGTTGGTGCTAATACTGCGAATGGATAACGAGTTGTATCATCACCATTTGCTTTTGTTAATGGGTTAGCAACTGCAACACCTAATCTCATTACACAACGCAATGCAACCATATCTTGTTGAGCAAGGTTGTAAGCAATAGTGCCATCTGGATTTTGAATCACTGCTTCAGATAATACTTTGTATGTAATATCTTCTCTAATTGAGTAAACTGCTTTTGTAAAATCACCTGCAAGCATTAAAGCTTGTGATTTGTCAAATAAACCTGAGTTATTGTAATTAACAGGAATACCTAACAATGTAGATGGGCTACCAGTTGCTACTGAATTTACATAAATCGGTGTATTGTTAGAATTTCTTAAGTTTCTTAACATTGGCTTCATTGTATTATCCGCAAAGAAGCCATTAACATTAAAGCCGTCGTTTTCAACTTGAGCCATAACGCCATCTACACCGATAATATCGCCCGCAACATCTTCATTTGTACCTAGAGTTACAACATTTCCTGCTGCAATAGCAGAAGGTATAATAGCTCCGCCCCAAGACATTGGAATATTAGTACCTGTTAATATAGCTTTTTGGATAACATCGTTAAATGCTGAAACAATAAGCGGTTTAATTTGTGCCCAAATATCATAACTTGCGTCTGCAAGTACAGCTTCAGGAATAGGAACGATACAAGCGATTTCTTCTGCTGTTAATGTGATATTTTCCCATTCAGCTTTAGTTGTTTGTTTTTGTCCTGTGTCGCCATCAACAAAGTATGCCATTGGTAATGCTGATAAAACAGGCAACTTATGTTGCTTTGATGTCATATTGGGTAATCTACGCATTAATTGCAATACGTTTGCTGTTTCTGTAACTCCTGAAATAATTTCGTTTGCTACCGTAGTAGGGATTAATGCTTCTGCATTTGACCTTGTAATAATGTTTACTGCCATTTTCTTTTACCTTTCATTTTAATTAAGTCCTGCTGCGGCTCTTATTGCATTATTAATATCTGCATTAGAACCAGTTGATGAAGTTCCGCTTGCACCAGGTATTGTTGACCTAACATTGCTTTCAAAAGTTGTCTTTTTGACGTTGTCAATATACTCTTTGAATGCTTTAGCTTTAGCCTTAGTGCCTTCGGCGTCTTTTGCGACGAAAACATAGTCCAGACAGCTTGCATCCACACCTAATTCCGCTAAATCTTTTAGAGCTTGCTCTCTTTGAGCTGTCAAAGCTGTTTTTTCTGCTTCTGCTTCGTATTTGTTTCTGTAATCATCACTAAGCTTTTGTGCTTTTTCGAGTGCTTTTTGAGCTTTTTCAAGTTCTGACATACTTGCTTCTTTGGCTTTTTCTTCTGCCTCTGCTAGAGCTTTCTTAACAGCACCATCGACTTTTCTATCCAGTTCTTCTTTGTGCCTGTCTTTTAAATCGTTGATTGCTTTTTCGTGTTCTGCTTTCAAGGCATCTAAATCAGCCTGCGTGAATTTTGCTTCATCTGACATTGTTTTCTCCTTTTCAGTTTTACTGTCCTGTACATAACCCTAGTTTTACTGTTCTAGGAACATACAACCAGTTTGACAGATTGCAAAACGGGCAAATTTGGCAACAAAAATTAATAAAAAGGGTTGAAAAACAAAAAATATATTACATAATAAGAGTATGATAGTTTTAAAATCTGAAGATATTATATTTACATTAGATAGTTCTCAAAATCTACAATTTGAGAACAAAATTAATACGGATATTAAAGAATTAATAAATAGTCAAGTAAAACTTATTGTAAAAACATCACTAGATGAATATAAAGTTTCAAACGGCTATTTTGAAACATATTTAGCGGGTAATTTAAAGCAATATTTTGAAATTATTGAATTGAAAGATGAAGAATTAATAGAAGATGAACAAAAAGGTACTTTACTAATTTATTAAATTCTATTTTGAATTATATCTAAAACAAAATTAAAATATTCAGGATCGTTTTTAGAAAACCCAACAGCATCTTCAAAAATTTGCTCTAATCCCATAGATAAAATTTCTGTACCATTAGCTTTATAAATTTTCCCACAATAAGGATTGAAGAAATTATCCTTTTTAGCTATTTCATTATCTTTATAAGTAGAATTTGGAACTAACACATTTAATTTTTCTGGATATTCTCCCTGTGTACGGTATTCGAGGAAAGCTTTTGCTTTGTCGTAAACATCCTTATTATTAAATTCAAGCCAGTGCATAGCCTCGTGAACAGCCGTTGAACGATTTGTGTTTTGATTTATAAATAATTTATTTTCACTTGGCGAAAAATAGTTTCTTCCTTTTTTTGTATATGTTGTTTCTAATTTTATATCATTTATTAAATCTTTATGAATTACATTGCTTAAATCTTTTTGTAATTGTAAAGCTACGGCTTTTGTAGCTTCAGTAGTTTTCCCTAAAGAAATTAAACCACCATTTTTAAACATAAGATTTTTAGATACTATATCGAATTTCTCATTATTCAGTTTTGTTGTTTGGTCATTAATATTTTTCCATTCAACATACACTTTCCTGTATTCGTCGTGTAAATCTCTTGGATAAATACCTTTTTTCTGAGCTTTTAGTATTTCTTTATATCTGCTATTCAACTCATTAGCTAATATATTTTCTTTTTCTTTTATTTGTTTGTATTCGTTGTTTTTGCTAATATAATCATCACCTATATTTTTAATAAAATCTTTACTTTCTTGTGTTAGCTCTGAATTATATAAAGGTTTATCTATGTTTTCTTTTTTTGAGTTATTCGGTTTTTTCGAACGGCTTTCTTCCTGCTTATAATCCTCATCTAACACTAATTGAGTAGTTGAACGGCAGTTCGGATGCATTGGTGGGTAGTTTACCCCTACTTCTGCTTCTGCCACTTTAAATCTATTACCGTTTAACTCACGACAAATAGATGATGTTCTTGTATCAAGAAACGCATCATATTCGTAATATTCTAAGCCTAATTCTTCACTAGCTTGTTTATAACCTTCTAATGTTACTTGTCCGTCAATATGGCTCGTTTCTGTTCTTATAAGCCTGAACGCATTATTAAAGCTTTGCCCTGTTAAATCTCTTAACTCTCTTGACATTTTCTGCAAAGATGTACCTTGTGGGATACCTTTTTCAAGCACTTCTGTTAGCTTTTTGCCAACTTTTTCTCTATCTTTCCAAAGTCTTTCAGACCAATTAACACCAGACCAATCAGACATCAAGATTTGTTTCATTTTGTTTCCGGCAATAGTATGAAGTTTTAAACCTAAAACCTTATCAAAGCGTTTAGCAAGACTTTCTCTTGCAACTTTGCCAACATCATCAAGCGTGCTATAAATTCCTGCTTCTTGTCCTTGTGTAGTTAAAGTCAATTGCATTTGTAAATCTAATTGCAAGGCTCTTAACCTGTCAATACGATGTTTAGGAATATTCTGTTTAGCTAAAAATTGCAAATACTCATCCTGCGGATTTTCCTTTGCCATTTTACTTAATCTAGCCTTGTACTTTTCCCATTCGGCATAAGTCATCTTTTCTGCTGGATTTTCGCCGTATTTGTCGTAAAATTCCTTAATTTGCCTTTCAACATCATCAAGATTTAATTTAAGCAAGCGTTTAAGGTTATCAATACCTTTTTCCCCGGTGTTAATAACCTTAATTTTGTCTTTCCTAGCTCGTTCTGCCCAGTAGTTATTCTTGTTCTTCGGCATCTTCACCGCCGTTTAAGTTAGCATTATTGTTGAACCCGTATAAATCAGCATTTTTCTCTGCTTCTTCATCAAGTGCTTCTAATTCTGCTTCAACATCATCAACAAATGGAATTTGAGATATTAAAGTACGTCTTGAAACGACATCTTTCAATGTGTTAATCATTTGATATAAATCACTGTTATCTTTTGGCAGATTTTTTGAAAACTTAACATCAATACTATTGATAAGTTCGACATTAGTTTTAAAACGATATTGTAGCAAGTGTGCTATAATTTTCATTCTTTCATACAATGTTTTTGTATATTTTTTTGATTTAGTAGCCCAAAGTTGATTCAAGCCCCATAATTTAAACTCCATAGCCACCCCTGATTGATTACCGCCAAAAGCTTCATCTGTTAAGTCTGGAACTTGTGTAATTTGTAACAAGAATTTTTCCAAATTATCAATCTGCATTTTTTCAGCTTCGGGGTTGATGTTCTTAATAATCCATTCCATAGTCGCACCAACTGGCATATTAGCGACTTTATATTCGTTTATTTCTTCTATTTGTTCTTTGTTAAGCGTTCCACCGCTTATGGCAAGAATAGCGTTAGCGATTGATTGTAGATTATCTGTATTATTAGAAATTGCAAGACTCAACGCATCTAAAATCCCCTCAACGCTGTAAATATCAGAAAAGGCATCGTCATTATTTAAACTTTGTAAAATAGGAATTCTTCCCATATTGTGGGTTTCTGTTTCTTCAGGAACAAGATTTACTACCCCGTTAGAACTAATAAATACATATAGCATTTCATTGTCATATACATATATTTTTGTTTTTTCTGCCTTGTTTTCTATGTAAGAATAGAAATAAACACCACAAATTGGAGTATTAAGTACAGTATTATCAACAACATAAAAAGTTTGCTCCGGATTAAGCCATTTAAATATAATTCTATCTTTTATATCGTTAAGTCCTAATAATTTAGCCCAAAACCCAACTTTTTTTTCAGGCGCTAAAATCAACTGATAAGAAACACCATAAGTTGACATATCACCGCCTTGTTGGAAATCAACTTCAGCAGAATCGCAATTTTTGTTTATATATAAAAGTTGTTCCAAAAATTTCTTAACGTTGTTATCTTTTGTATCATAACCAATGTCTATGCCAAAAACATAACTTGTTGCGACATCAATAATATATTTTGCCATGTTAACATTGATTGAGTAGTTAGGACGTCCTTTTACTGCACCCTGTTTTATAATGCAGTTTTTACCGTCGTAGTAATCCCCAAACTTTTTACGTTCAGGTAAAATTTCGCTTTGAAAAACTCGCATCCATTCTTGAACATTCTTAGCGTTAATCTCTGTGCTATCCGCCATTATTTGATATTGCATATTTTATATTCTCCTATGCAATAAGCATAACGCTTTTAAAATCGGGCATTTATAGTTGTAAGCCTTTAACGGCTGTAATATAATTGTTATTCATATCATCTTCGAGGGCATATCTTACACCGTCAATATGGTGGTTGTTCTTATCAGGGTATTTGTCTTTAAACTCGCCATTTTTATCTTTTTCAAGCTCGTATAAGCTAAATTCATCATAAGTATGCGGACATCTTTCTTTGTCAATACAAATAGCAACAAGTTTTTGTAGCCATTTAATGCCATAACGAACAGAATCAGCGCCTTTAACAGCTGGCTTAATATTAAAATTATGTATCCTAAATTCTTCAATACTCTTAGGCTCTGCACTATCCGCTGTTATTTGTGTTTGAGTTTTCGGTTTTATTTCTTCCATTGCTCTATCGTTAGTCAAACCAACTTTATGGATTTCATCATAAATATAAAGCGTTCTGCGTGTTTTATCATAATGCATTTTATTCCAAGCAAATGGGTCAGCAGCAAACCCCCAGTCTATACCCTCTCTTAAATTATCAAAGCCTTTTATCACCTCGTCAGTTATGCGCATATCTTGAACATTTTGGAAGATTATTCCGCCCGTGCCTGTTACTTCTCCCAAATACTCGTGTCTATAAGCAAGCTCATTAAATTTCTTTAAAAACTCTGCTTCAATGAAAAATTGTTCACCTAACCACTCACGAGGTACATCTAAATAAGTATTGTGTGTAACTAATCTGTCTTTTCTCTCGTGCTGAACTTCCTTATTAACCCAGTTGTTAATATTTTGCGGGGGGTTGTAAGACTTAAAAGCAATAAACTGATTACCGCCACGCATTACGGATTGTTCAGCTTTTCTTATTTCTTCGATGCCTGCGAACTCGTCTAACTCCTCAAACCAAGATATTTTATAATAACCCTTTTTGAGTTTAATAGATTTTGTTTTTGTTGCATCGTCTAAGCCTCTGAAAGCGATTATCTGCCCTGTTTTTGTGTAAACAATACGGTAAGGGGATTTATAGACTTTAAAATACTCATTAACTCCTAGTGCATCAATAGCCCAAAGTATCTGGTTATAAACACTATCCTCTATATCTTTCCCGACTTTACGAAAGCAAATAACATTACATTCAGGATCATTGAGTACGTTTATAATAATTTCAAGCGAAATAAAAGAAGATTTTGTCGAACCTCTACCGCCTTTAAACCAATAGTGAGTATGCCCACGCTTTTTAATATCTTTGTGGACTTCGTGAAATCTATCAATTATTAGTTCGCTTAGTCTTGTCATTTTATATCATCAATTATCGTAGGTGCGTTATCAATTTTTATAGTTAAATCGAAATAACCTCGCATTTTAGCAAGAGTTTCGCAAGCTTTTATGCGGTCTTTTGGTGTAACTTGTTTTTTTACATTCCTTGCTCTTGATTGGTAATCTCCAATGCTTTCAACAACAATACAATCTTCATCTATTTGACCTCGAATTACTTGCGTTAAGTATTCTTGTATCTCTTGAGCTTCTGCTGTGTTTTTTGATTTGGTTTCTTCTGCAAGTTCTTTTAATCTTGCCGTAATCTTGCCGTTCTTCATAAGCTCGTTTGCTTTTCTGTCAATCGTGGCGCGCTTCATATTCTTTGCATTGAAAGAATTGCAATAGGCTTGATACTGGTTGCCTAACTTTGACATTTCTTGGCAAAACTTCTCTTGCTTTGGGGTTAAATCTTCTTTCACCATAAATATCTCCGTTTCTTAATTATTTGGTTTTCAGCACAAAATAATAACAATTCTCTGTCGGTCTTTTGCTCTAAACTTTTAATTAGTTCTTGCTCGTATTTTGCTTCAGCTATTATCATATCTGTTAATCTTTTAGTTTGTAATATTTGTAGTCTCACATCTTGTATAAATCTCTTATGGTGTTTTCTATCTTCTTTGTGTAAGAATTTAATTATATTTCTTGATATATTATTTTTGAGGAGTTTGTTTTTAGTGATTTTCATTATCCCACCTGCCTTGTTATTAAACCTAACTTGCGTTGTAGGTCTTGTGCTATGCTGTCAAAGAGAGACTGTGAACCTCTTGAAATAGCATTATATGTTTTAAGCTCATCTAAACATTCTTCTATTAAATGTTTTAAGCCCCAAAAATCTTCTTTTAAATCTACTTTTTTATTATTAAAAAGAGTTTCTGCACCTTTCCAATAAGATATAATGTGCTTTGCCTCGCCAAGTGGCAGAATACACGTCTCAATTAGCGCATCAATCTGTTCGTCAATTCCTTTGTAAATCTCATCTGCCAATAGATGCTTACTATAAAAAGCAGCGCCTCTTGCCGAATAGTGAATATCTTTTGCAAATGCTTGTATTGCAAATAAGTAAGCTATTAAGGTGTCAATTTTGCTCATTTTACTTTACCTCATTATTATTATACTTTTTCTCTTTTTCGGCTTTTAGCTTCTCTACATCTGCTTGAATTTTTTTAAAGTATTCTTCAAGTGCTTTGTCTATTTTTTTACTTAATTCTTTTAGATCTGTATTTTCTACAAAATCTTTTGGTCCAATTAATTCAATTCCCATTGCTTGCCCCTTTCTAATCTGATATAATAGAAGTATCAAAGGGAGTGCGGGAACACCCCCGAGATACTTAAATAATGGTTATATGCCTAGCGTTTCCAACACCAATGAGATGACGTTACAAGCTACACTAACCATCTTGAACAATGAGTGATATGTCAAACCATTAGATCCTCCTTTCTATCTGGATTTGGAGGACTTTGTGTATCCCCCATCCCTAACATCGCTAACACTAATAAATTTGCTGTCCAGCCTTGTTCAAATAGATTTATATAACTTTCGATATCCCAACTCACTTGCTCTAAAGTATATCCTTGTTCTAAAAAGCTAATTAAGCGTTCGTGTAAAAATAATTTTTCTTGGATATTAAAATCTTCTGAACCTATAATCTCTGCCGTTCTTACTTCAAATTCTTGACCTAAATATTGGGTTCTTTTATACCAGTAGTATTCTTTATGATATTTGTTTACCCAAGAACGTATTAATCCGTAATCATAAGCAACAACTTCGTCATCTTCATAAAATAAAACACCTTGATTATTTTCAGCAAATAAACTTGTTTGTGCAAAAACAGGGTATAAATTAGCTAGTTGTTGATAACAAGCTGTAAGCCTTGCGTAATTATCTATGTCATTTACAACTACTTGACCATCGATTTTGTCATTCTCATAATTCTTATGGTTCTTTGTATTTCCGTAATGTACCCTTTTACCCTTAACCTTTTGCGCTAGCTCGTCGCCTTCTTCGTGCTTGCCTGTAAAAATAGTTATTTTTCTCTTAGCCATAACACACTCCTAAAAAAACAAGGGAAGAATACTTAAAGCATCCTTCCCGGAGAAAGGTTACTTTGTTATGTCCTTTTTTAAACTCTCTTTGTAATGTAATCTTCATTTTGTAACCTTTCATTTGTAACCTATACTTTCAGATTAGCAACTAAAATCCCTCTTGCCTATCGTAGAAATACGATACTTTTGTGAAGTTTTGTAACAATTTTGGAATGTAAAAAAGAGCCTCACATTTCTGCGAGACTCTAGGTCGATTGTTATAAATTCCTATCTTATCATCCTTGTAGCGTTATGTATAACCCTAGCTTGGACTACAAATTTAGCATTTACTAAATCATCTTTTGTGTATGTTTTAGCGGTGTACTTCTCGGAGTTATTCCAAGAGAACACAACTACACCTTCAATAGCTTTAACAGCTATGCGTGCAATACGAAGTATCTTAAACCCGTTTAGTTCTGCTGTGTATAAGAACACACCGCCATTTGTATAATCTGTTTTGGCTGTATCTATTAGAACAACATCGCCTTCTTCTAGCGGATCTATTCCGCCTTCCATTCTGTCATCAAATACACGAATACAACGCAAATTTATTGATTTGCAATTCCAAAACCCTTTTATAATCTCTTTATCTGTCCAAACAGAACGCAGTTTAGAGCTTCTTGTATAATCGCCGTATTTTAAACCTTTTTCCCAATACATCATCTCTGCACCGTCATTTTTTGTGTGCAGCTCAGAAGATGCTGAAGCTGTGTTTAACTTGATACCAAGTTTCGCTTCAACAACTTCAATAAAATCTTGGGTTAAAGGTTTCTTTTCTATCTCGTAAAGATAGCTCCTTGCGTAACCAATTCTGTCAGCAAATTTTGTTTTTTGTGTCAAATCTTCCTTTAATATAAGACTGGCAAGACTTTGGGCCTCAAAAAGTTCCATAACATCACCTTTCTAACCTGACATTTTGTCGGGGTGTACTAGACATTTTCTATGTATCAATTTGACATTTTGTCTATATTCACCTTACAATTTGTCTATAACAATATTATATTATATCCAATGGTAAAAATCAAATAAAAACATTGAAAATGTATGTTTTTACATTCAGAAGTGAGGTGACTATGTATAGAGAGATAGTAGTCAGAGCTTATGGGGAAGAAGCTATTAAGAAAATTGATTTATTAAGACAATCTGGAATAAATATGACAGAACTTGTGTTATCTGCTGTTATGCTAGCGGATATAGAAGCATTATTAGAAGAAAAAAGAAAAAGACTAGCAGTAGCTTAATTATTTCCTCCCTTTATAGGGGGAGGATTAAGACGGGGGCTTTCCCGTAAGGGTAAAAACCACACCGAGTCATGCTCGTAGAGCAAATCTTGTGTTATAATATACAAGGTTATATTAACCATCCTCCCAATCGTCAATTTGATTAAGGATATTAAGGATTTTGGGAAAGGAGGTTAATATGAATCACTTAATACAGGTTCTCTGCGTTCTTGCAAATATTGCAACTATCATAAATAGTATAAGACGTAAGTAAAACCACAATTAGAGTTTCGGAAGTTTCGCACGCTGACGGAACTCTTTTTGTATTATTATGGTATCACATTCTCACATCGGCAACAATAGCTCCTTTATCTATTGTTACATCTAAACCTAACCTCATCTCAATATACACTATCTAATATTATTCTACTACCTCTTTACCCTGTTGTCAAATGGGGAAAAGATGAGGGAGTTAGTTTAGTTTTTCATTTATGTTGGGATCTAAAACAACACCCTTTAAACCCTTTTTATTAGCTACTGTTTCGGTTGAACAACGTATAAGCTGTCTTTGTTCCCAAGTTGTACTATCCCATAATTTGCGATTTACTTTTACTACATATTGTCCTGCATATCCTGCATACTCTTTAATTATGCCTGTTGCTTCGTGAGTTATAAGCAAATCTTCTTCATTTGGTGCAAATTGATGCAATAAATCTTGACTACATTTATAATAATCGTTATTTGATATCTTTTCATCTTCAGTAGTAACAATACAGCTAGATAATATACAAGCAAGCACTACAACAATTACTACTAAGCAACCGCAACCTGTTTTAATAGATATTTCTGTTACAGTTTCTGTAAAATCATAGCCACAATTAGGGCAAGTTTTTGCATTATCAGCTAGCTCTTTTTTACAATTAGGACATTGCATAATCCTTTACCTCCTAATAATTACTCCAGTCGTCTAGTAATTTTTGATTAATTCTTGAATAACCATCATCTAAAGTCGACATATGACCACTGCTTGGTATTCCTGATACTTGAATTGCATAATCATTCATTGATTCAAACACACCTGTAGAATCTTTTTCATTATTTGCCCATACGCAATTATATATATCACCTCTTTTCTCAACTAATGCACCAAACATATAAACTTTAGCATAATCTTTAGATCGTGTATAATAAATATTTCCTTTTATGTTATAACCTTTATTTAAAACACCCTCTTTAAAATTTTGGACAACAATTTCAGGTGCAATATTTATTCCATATTCTGGATTTACTTGCGTTTTTTGTGTACTTTGCGGGCTTGATGTTTCAGTATCAATAATAGCTGCTAGCAACCCACACACGATAGCAAAACCTATTAGTAAAAAAGCACCATACTTTTTAATAAACTCCATAATAACCAACCTTTCTATCTTAAATCCCGCATAAGTCCTACAATCTGTCCTATTACCTCAAAATCTTGGTCTTTGTCGGTTATTTTAATAGGCTCATAGAGTGGATTGTCTGATTTTATTACAATCTGCGTTATATTTTTAACCAATCTCTTAACAAATAACTCATTAGCGTAGCGAAAAACATAAATACAATTATCTATTATTTGTCCGCCGTTCCAATGCTCAACAATTAGCTTATCTCTATCCTGTATAAACGGTGTCATACTGTCACCTCTTGAATTGATAACAGAATAGCGGTTTGTTTTAGAATAATTCTGAATCAAACTTGTAGGAACGCTTATTTTTTCGCTGGTTTCTTCAAAAACTACTGCACCAGTTCCGCAGCTTGCCCATACATCGCTAAAATAATCTAGGTCTATGCAATTATCATTTGTTTGCATACCAGATAAACTCCCAGCAGGAAGGCCCATAGCTTGCTCAATTTTAATAAGTTCATCTAATGTAAAAGCTTTATTAGATTTTATGCGCTGTGAAATAGCTCCTTGTGCAACATTTAATGCATCAGCAACCATTTGTTGCGAAACTTTTATTTGTTTCCCGAATGCGCCCGTACCTATTAAGTTTTGTAAAGTGTTTACAAGTTCGTTGTAAAGCATATTTTAACCTCTTATAAGTTTACTTATATTATTTTATTAAAAAACTATTGACATAATATAAGTTATTTGATATCATAATATCAACGGAAAGGAAATTGAGATTATGACAACAGGTTTTCCATTTAGATTTGAAAGCGAAGAACAGAAACGAGAATTCAAGCTAATCGCATTTAATCTAAATAAATCTATGAACGGTCTACTCGGAGAAATTGTAAACCGATTTATTAAAGAGACAAAGAAGGCTAGTTAGTTTAACAAGCCCTCAAATCTCTCCGTATACAAATTAAACCAAAAACAAGCCTAAAAGTCAAGTAAATTAAGGGCTTACTTGGTGTTGAAAATTTACAAAACTTTGCACTTTGACAACTGAATATGTAAGACCATAGATGCTAAGTAGCACGAGGAAAAGTTATAAACAAAGTAATCGTAGCGAAGGCTATAAACTAGGCAGAAACGAGAACTTAATTAAAGTTTTTAATATCAACTACCGAGATTTTCTTGGTAGTTGCCTTAAGAACTTTAAGGAGGTTATATGAAAATAGCTTATTTTTTAATTTTTATTATTGCAGTTATTAACCTTTTAATTGTACTTATGAGCGGTGTTTTAGGAGTAAACCTTTATAAAAAACACGGTAAGGATATTTTAAAAGGCTTTTTCAAGTTTTTACTTGTTTTATCAATCTTTTATATCGCATTGGCGATAAGCGGTTTAACTATTTAAGAGAAAGGAGTTTAAAATGGAAGATTGGAAACTAGGCGCAATTGGCGTAGGTTTAGTTACTTTTATTATTTTATTGATTGCTGGAAACCCTTTAGCAATTGTAGACGCTGGGGAAAGAGGTGTAAAAGTTACAATGGGGCAAGTTTCACCACAAAGCTTTACGGAAGGTATTCACTTTGTAACACCATTTATTTCAAAAATTCATACAATGGATGTTAAAACACAAAAAGCAAACCCAGCTACAACTGTTTTCACAAAGGATATTCAACAAGCAAGATTAGCTTATGTAATCAATTATAATTTACAACCAGAAAATGCACACAAAATGTATAGAGAAGTCGGTAAAAGCTATAAAGACACAGTTTTAATGCCAATTGTAGAAGGTACGGTCAAAAACGTTATCGGCGGTTGGAACGCATCAGATTTGATTGCTAACAGAGCAAAAGCTACCAACGATATTTTAACTAAACTTCAAGAACAATTAGAAGACAATTACATCAATGTAACAGACTTTAATATTACAGATATTGATTATTCAGATGTGTTTGAAAAAGCAATTGAAGGTAAAGTTACAGCAGAACAAGAAGCATTAAAAGCTAAAAATCAAACTGTACAAGTTCAAGAATTAGCAAAACAAAAAGTAATTGCTGCAGAAGCAGAAGCAAAATCAATGGCAATTAGAGCTAATGCTTTAACACAAAACAAAGCTCTTGTTGAATACGAAGCAGTACAAAAATGGAATGGTGTGTTACCTACTTATATGATGGGTAATTCTGTACCATTTGTAAACTTGAAGTAAGTTTTTATATTAGCCAACTATCTGGAAATATCGGATAGTTGGTCTTTACAAGAACTTACCAAGTTAACAAATAGGAGAAAAGATTATGGCAACTAAAAAGATTAGAGCTTTCAAAGGTTTTGATTCAGAAATGAAATGTAGAGGATTTCAATACAAAGTCGGTAATACATACAGCCAAAAAGGCGAGATTGTAGCTTGCGAGAATGGGTTTCACGCTTGCAAAACTCCGTTAGATGTATTTGAATACTATGCACCGGCTGACAATGGTAAATTAAATAGATTTGCTGAGGTTGAACAATCCGGAACAATTTCAGAAGATGGAAACAAAACTGCTTCCTCTAAAATAAAAATAGAAGCTGAACTCAGTATCGCAGAGCTTGTAAAATGCCACGTTAATTTTGTTAAAGAGAATTTGGATAATAATAAAGACACAAATACAGGCTACTGCTCAGCGTCAACTAATACAGGCAGCTGCTCAGCGTCAACTAATACAGGCAACCGCTCAGCGTCAACTAATACAGGCAGCTGGTCAGCGTCAACTAATACAGGCGACTGGTCAGCGTCAACTAATACAGGCAACCGCTCAGCGTCAACTAATACAGGCAACCGCTCAGCGTCAACTAATACAGGCAACCGCTCAGCGTCAACTAATACAGGCAACCGCTCAGCGTCAACTAATACAGGC
>JAZSEZ010000082.1:0-7108 GCA_045531975.1 Candidatus Egerieisoma sp.
CGACAGGGTGTTGCCGGTGCTCCAGGGCACGTTTTGGTGTGTTGGGGAGATTTGAGTACATTTGTAGTATAAAGTGGCAGAATATGATTCAACTGGAAAACATACATAAATCTTTCGGGGAGCTGGAAGTTCTCAAGGGGGTGGATTTGCAGGTTGCAGCGGGAGAGGTGGTGAGCATTGTGGGGGCAAGTGGTGCCGGGAAATCCACTTTGCTCAATATTATGGGTTCCCTTATGCAGCCGTCGGGGGGAAGAGTGCTTATAAATGGTACAGATATTTTTGCTCTTGGGGCAAAGGAGTTGGCTCTGTTCAGAAACAGGGAGATAGGGTTTGTGTTCCAGTTCCATCATCTGTTGCCGGAGTTTACCGCTTTGGAAAACGTGGTTATGCCGGCCCTCATTGGGGGGGCAAAGTGGGGCAGCAAAGAGGTTGGGCAGAGGGCCAGAATGCTTCTGGAAGATTTGGGTGTGGGTGAAAGGATACATCACAAACCTATGCAGATGAGTGGCGGAGAGCAGCAGAGAGTGGCGGTAGCCCGTGCCCTTATGAATAATCCTGCTGTGCTGTTTGCCGATGAACCGAGCGGAAATCTTGACAGCCGCAATAAGGAGGAGCTGCATAATCTTTTCTTCAAATTGAGAGAAAAATATGGCCAAACCATTGTAATAGTTACCCACGAGCTGGAGTTGGCGCGCAAATGTGACCGTTGCATAGAGATGAAAGACGGCCTTATCCTTAAATAATGCATTTTTTCTTCCCGATGAATTCTTTCCGTTTTAAGCAGTTTGAAGTTGTACAGGATTACTCAGCAATGAGGGTGAATACAGATGCTGTATTGCTGGGGGCGTGGATGAGTTTGCCGAAAGGCCGCCAGGAAGGCACCCAGGGGAGCCTTGCTGGAGAGGTGCCCTGTAACCGGGGTAGTTATGCAGGGGGGGAGCTCTGCCGCCCTGGAAGCCTTGCTGACGGGAAGCCTTGCAGCCCTGCAAGAATGCTTGATATAGGTACCGGCACCGGAGTGATTGCCCTTATGGCTGCCCAGAGAGCTGCACAGGCGGGGCTTAATGCAATAGTGGAGGCGGTGGAGATAGATGAGGGGGCCTGCAAGGATGCCGCAGCAAATTTCCAGTCAGCCCCTTGGAATGGAGTGGAGCTGGTCCTGCACAAAAAATCTCTACAGGAGTTCTCGGAGAATTTCTTAAAGAATCTTCCCGATAATAACACACTCCACAAATTTGACCTCATATTCACCAATCCTCCATATTTTATAGATTCACTTAAAAGTACTGATGAATCAAAAATTCTGGCCCGCCATACCGATACCCTTTCCCAGAGGGAGATTCTTTTCCATTGTACAAAACTGGTGAAGCCTGAGGGGATGTTGGCAGTGGTTTTGCCTGTGATTGAGGGGGAGGAGTTTCTCAGAAAAGTAGAGTTCCTTATGGCAAACACTCCGGCAGGAGAGCTTTGCTTTGTTCCAAAAAGAATATGCAGGGTGCATACAGTAGAGAGGAAACCTGCCAAAAGGTTACTTATGGAGCTGGTTCTGCTACCTGCAGGCAATGCAAAAGAGAATCCGCATATTGAGCAGTTGGTTATGATGAGCGGAGACTCAAAAACTGCGCAATATGCGGATCTTGTTGGTGAATTTTATCTGTGAAAAAACTATTTTTTCAGTTGTCTGATAAGCATTACCCTAAATTTCTCTTCAAGAGAGAAGGTTTTGGCAGCTTTATGAACCGGTAACACTTTTGAAATCTCTTCAAAACTGTCTGACTGTACAGATATTTCCTCCTCGCACGCTTTGAAATATTTGTTCATAAGCACCTTAATCTCTGCAGGGGAAGCCTGAGGCTCAGATTTCAAGGCGTTATTCAACTCCTTAAGTGCCTCGTTTATTGCTTTTCTGGCAGCATGCTGCTTCTTTTCTTCGGCATTGTAAACAGGCCAGAATTTTTGTGCTTCGTCGGGAGTAAGCTCCAACTCCTGAGTAAAGAATGCTATTTTCTGGCTCTGAAGCTCATCTTTTGAAGGGAACCGTTTGTGTTGAACCATATTTGGAGAAACATCGCCGTGTCTTTCTTTGTTTGGAGAGTGTTGTGGCGGACGTTCTGGTCTCTCCTGTGAATAGGCGCTGAAACCTATAAATAGAGAGAGCATTATTGTGGTAAACAAAAGTTTCATGTCTTATATTACTTTTAATATTGTTCCAACATTGCAATCTGTATTGAAGAGATTCTGTTCTCAATCAGATATTCTTCAATCTCCTCATTGTTAATCTGAATTTGCTCAATCTCCTCATCTCCTTGGGCGGTAAGCAAATCATCTATTGAGATATCCAGTATTGAGATTATCTCCTCTTCTGAAAGGCCGGTTGCAGTCTCTGCGGATGTTTCGGAGAGTACAGACTCAGGAATATCATTATTGTAACTGCCGGTAAGTTTCATAGTACCGTATCCTAGTCCAAATATAATGGCAAATACAGCAGCAAGGGAGATGGCCGGTTTCAGATATGTAAGGATGGTTACCGGTTCTGCCGGTGCAACATCTTCATCCGCAACAGCAGTGGCGGCAATTTTATCCATTACCTCCTGTTGCATATTTTCAAAATATCCCTGCGGGACTCCAAAAGGGTTCTCCTTAAGAGAACTTCTGTCAAGAATATCTTCCGGTTCTTTATTTGCTTTCATATTTGCCTCCTCTTTTCTTATAGACTGCTTGTTTTCCAAAAGGTTTAATCATTGAATTGCTCTTCCAGCTCTTTTTTTATCTTATTGTATGCGTGGTGATAAGATGCTTTCAATGCTCCAACTGAAGTGTTCAGCACCTCAGAAATCTCTTCATATTTCATTTCCTGGAAATATCTGAGATTGAATACGGCCCTTTGTTTGTCGGGAAGATGCAGGATGGCTTTGTGGAGGGCCATCTGAAGTTTGTCTCCGTTGAATGAAGGGTCGCTCTGGAGTTTGTTTGCAAGAACTGTATCGTAGCTGCTTAGTGAGAGCATTGCTCCCAGGCGTTTTTTCTTAAGGAAAGTGAGTGTCTCGTTTGTGGCAATTCTGTAAATCCAGGTATAGAGTTTTGACTCTTCCCTGAAATCGGGGAGGTGTTCCCAAATTTTTACCAGTGAGGATTGCAGAAGATCATTTGTATCCTCGTGGGAGCAGGTAAGTTTACGTATGTGCCAATACAACCTCTCGCTGTATTTATCAACAAGAAGATTGAAGGCAAACTGTTGTTTGCCTTCTCTGTATATTTCAAGTATCTCCTTGTCTTCCAAAATCTTTCAGGTTTTATTTGCGGGCCATAGCCTTTTTGGCTGCCTTTACAATGTTCTCGGCATCCAAACCATATGCTTTCATAAGTGCTGCAGGGGTACCGCTCTGGCCAAATTTGTCATTTATGGCAACGTGCTCAAGAGGTGTAGGGGTGTTTGCTGCAAGTGTGCCTGCAATAAGCTCTCCAAGACCTCCGGCAATGAAATGCTCTTCAGCAACTACAACTGCCTTTGTTTTTGCCACTGATTCTAAGACTGCATTTACATCCAAAGGTTTAATGGTGTGGATATTTATTACCTCAGCTTTGATGCCCTCTGCCTCAAGTGTCTGGGCAGCCTGTATAGCCTCCCATACAAGATGGCCTGTTGCAAAGATTGATACATCTGTACCTTCAATAAGTTTGATGGCTTTGCCAATCTCAAATACCTGGTCTTCTGGAGTGAAGTTTGGAACGCCAGGTCTTCCGAATCTCAAGTATACAGGACCAACGTGTTTTGCTGCAGCAATAGTGGCAGCTTTTGTCTGGTTGTAATCACAAGGGTTGATAACAACCATATTAGGCAACATTCTCCTAAGACCTATGTCTTCAAGAATCTGGTGTGTTGCGCCATCCTCACCCAAAGTGATACCTGCGTGTGATGCAGCAATCTTCACATTGGTGTTTGAATAAGCCACACTCTGGCGGATCTGGTCGTATACACGGCCGGTAGCAAAAGCTGCAAAAGAGCCTACAAAAGGAATCTTTCCGCTCAATGCCATTCCTGCGCCTACACCAATCATATTTGCCTCAGCAATACCTGCCTGATAGAATCTGTCGGGATGAGCTTTGGCAAATGCATCCATTTTAAGTGAACCTGTAAGGTCTGCACACATTGCAACTACGTTAGGATTCTCATCTCCAATTACAGACAAACCGGCACCAAAGCCACTTCTGGTGTCTTTGTTACCGGTATTTATAAATTGTTGTTTTTCCATTATAGTGTTTTAAGTATTAGCGGTTTGTTTATGTCAGTTAAAATATTGCAAGATATAAACCTACATTCAAATAGAAGGACTGTCTGTCGTCAATCTTTATATTTCCCAAAGTAGATTTGTTGGTACTCCAATTGTATCCTGCCGTAATGTTTGCTCCCCAGGTGTTGTCTACCCCAAATGGGATGAGGACTCCAACTTCCGGTGATAGCAAAAATCCCCAATTGTTGTTCCACGCATCAAAATCCTGAATAACTATATGCTGTCCGGCACTGAGTGCTCCAACTCCCAAGCCCGCGTATGCCTTTACCATATTGTAAGGGGTAAAGAAGTATTTTACCTGAGCCTTTAACGGGAAAGTTTGGGTGTATCTGTACTGTGCAGCATTGATTGCTGTATTTGCATTGGGCCTGTATACACGTTGGCTTACTTTCTGGTGATAATTGTTATATCCCAAATCAAGGCCAACAGCAATATTGTTTGTTACAAAATATGCCCAATTTATGTTAATGCCTTCAAAATTAGTTTTGGAAATGAAGTCTCTGCTGCTCCCTACAGGCACATTCACCTGATAGTTGATAGAGTAGATCTGCTTCATATCGTAGCCATAACTCTGCCCTTTGGCCAGGCCGGCGCAGGTTAAGCTGATTGCCAGAATTAAAAATATCCTTTTCATATACCAAATGTTTATTTAGTGTTGGTTGGTGGAAGAATCTCAAACACTTCATCAATGGAGTGAATAAGTTCCTGTTGTGTATGTGTCCCGTTGAGGATTTCCCTAACAAGTCCGTGCCATACAACAGGTACACTGGATTCTGTGGCTACAGAAACTACATCTGCAACTTCAATTACAAGACTTCCTGTAGTGTAGGAAGAGATGAATGACGGCATTGGATATGGGTAGAAAGTGTCCCATCCGTGCCAAGGGTAGTCAAAAGAATCCCACCACCAGTCCCAGTCATTCCAATATCCGGGATACATATACGTATTGGTTTTTTTAATGTAGGATACATCAACGAGCAAATCGGGGTTATCAGCAGGTACAACCTGTCTGTATCCGTATTTGTTCATATTCACTACAATTTGTGCAATTATCATATCAGTTGTGTCGTTGTTCACACGGAATTTCTTTCCATCTTCAGAAACGGCAATAGAGTCTGTAATTGCAAAACTGTGGTACTTGGTGAAATTGGCGGTTTCCCCTTTGCGGGCAACAGTGAGAATCTGATCTCTTGTTTCATCCAGAGCTCCGGGTCCCCAACTGCAAGCGGAAACCAGAGCGCCCACAAAAATGATTAGCATTAACCTTGCTTTCATACTGTTATTCTTTTTAAATAAAAACAGTATAATAACAGAAATCAAGATGCGTTGTTCAACAAGTCAAAGAACTAAAAAACAGCTTTCTAGTAGTCTCCAAGGGTCTCTTGAAGCTGGGCAAGTGCTTTCTCGGCAAGTTCAGGTTTAGGTGCTTTACCGTGCCACTCGCAAGTTCCCTGCATAAAATCAACACCTTTACCCATATCTGTTTTCATAAGAATCATTACAGGTTTCTCACCAGGCTGTTTGGCCTCTTTGAACGCTGCAAGAATAGACTCCATATTATGACCGTCTGCAACAATCACGTTCCAGCCGAATGCTTTCCATTTTGCCTCAAGGTCACATACACCAAAAACAGAATCAACAGTACCGTCAATCTGCTGGCCGTTCCAGTCTGTAATGGCAATAAGGTTGTTCAATTTGTTGTGTGCTGCAAACATGGCTGCCTCCCAAACTTGTCCCTCTTCACTCTCTCCATCACCCATAAGTACGTACACATAATTTTCCTCTTTGTCAAGTTTCTTCCCGATAGCAGCACCTGCAGCTACAGACAACCCCTGACCAAGAGAACCGGATGCCTCATAAACTCCAGGAAGTCCGCTCTCTACACAAGGGTGGCCCTGAAGACGTGAACCGAATACTCTGAATGTGGCAAGCTCCTTAACAGGGAAATAGCCGCTGCGTGCAAGTACACTGTAGAATACTGGAGACATATGTCCGGCAGAAAGGAAAAACATATCGTTTCCTTTGCCGCTTCTCTCCCAGTTTGCAGGGGAATGTTTCATTTCGTGGAAGAAAAGTGCAGTCATAATATCTGTGCTGCTCATACTTCCACCCGGGTGACCGCTTTGGGCAGCAGTAACCATCCTTATTATATCTCTTCTTACTTGAGAAGCTATATTATTGAGCTCCTGAATGTTTGACATAATTTTAATAGATTATTTATAGGTTTATAACTTTGCGAATTTAACGTTTAATTTGCTAAAAAACAACGCAAATTACGTATATTTGCACCCTGTATAACTTGGCCTGAAAAGCCCAAATTTAAAACTGCAAATGAAGAATATCAGAAATTTCTGTATAATTGCCCATATAGACCACGGAAAAAGTACTTTGGCCGACAGATTGCTTGAAGCAACAAACACCTTGTCTGCAAGGGAGATGGAGAACCAGGTGCTTGATTCAATGGATTTGGAGAAAGAGAAGGGAATTACCATTAAGAGCCACGCAATACAGATGGAGTATGTTAAGGATAATGAGAAATATACACTTAACCTCCTTGATACGCCGGGCCACGTGGATTTCTCATACGAGGTTTCAAGAGCAATTGCCTCTTGTGAGGGAGCATTGCTTATTGTAGATGCAACCCAGGGTATACAGGCTCAAACCATATCAAACCTATATCTGGCACTTAACAACGATCTTGAGATTATCCCTGTCATAAACAAGATTGATATGGATGCAGCTATGATTGATGTGGTTAAGGATCAGATTGTAGATCTTCTTGGATGTGATGAGGAGGAGATACTTTTGGCCAGCGG
>JAZSEZ010000077.1:0-21808 GCA_045531975.1 Candidatus Egerieisoma sp.
ACTTTGCCCCCTTCCTGATTAAAGGAAGAAAGGGTAGCAGCGGCAAATAAGCCTGCTGCTCCCCCTCCTATTATCACTATATCGTAAACTTTACCCAATGCTAGTAAACTTTTACTTCATCAGTACCATTAAGGATAGCAAGACCGTTTCCAGCCAAAGCACCCATTTCATCCTCACCAGGATATACTGAAACAGGGGCAATAAACTCTACTTTAGACTTAACTTTCTCCATAAGGTCTTTATTGTATGCAATACCTCCGGTAATGATAATGGCATCCACTTTACCGCTAACAACAGTAGCCATGGCTCCAATCTCTTTTGCCAACTGGTATGCAAATGCATCTGAGATAAGAATTGCCTCAGGATCGCCCTCATTTACTCTGTTCTCCACATCCATAAACGAGTTTGTACCAAGATAAGAGACAACACCACCCTCACCTGAAATCATCTTTCTAATCTGCTTCTCTGTATATTTTCCGCTGAAACAAGCATCAACTACAGATGCTGCAGGAAGACCGCCAGATCTCTCCGGTGAGAAAGGTCCCTCACCTCTCAATGCATCATTAACATCAATCACTCTACCTTTGCTGTGGATTCCAACAGAAACACCACCACCCAAGTGAGCTACAATAATGTTAAGGTCTTTATAATCCTTGCCATTATCCTTGGCATACAATTTTGCAATAGCTTTCTGGTTTAGGGCGTGGAAGATTGAGACTCTAGGAAACGCAGAGTGTCCCGAAATCCTTGCAACAGGCTCAAGCTCATCTACCACAACAGGATCAGCAATAAGGGCTTTGATACCACCTACCTCCTGTGCCAACTCATTGGCAATGATAGCGCCCAAGTTGCTGGCATGCTCTCCGTTCTTACCAGTTCTGATATCCTCAATCATAGCTGCATTAACTTCGTACACACCACTTGGAATAGGCTTAACCAAACCACCACGGCCAACAATGATAGCAAGTGAGTTCAAATCAATGTTGTTCTCTTTAAGTGCAGCCTTAATGGTCTCTTTTCTGAACTCAAGCTGATCAATCACATTCTTATAAGGAGCCAACTCCTCATTTGAATGACGCAAGGTCTTTGTAAAAACCTCTTTTGTATCCTCATACACCGAAATCTTTGTAGAAGTAGATCCCGGATTGATAGCCAAAATCAATTTTCCCATATTATTTTGCAGTTAGAGCTGCCAAAGCAATTGAGTTAAGTTTTACTTCTGTACTGTCTGCACGGCTTGAAAGCACGCACGGAGCTTTTGCACCAGCAACCATTGCAGCCATTCTGACACCTGGGCTGAAGTGACCTGCCAATTTGTAGAATACGTTTGCAGCCTCAATGCTAGGGAATACCAAGCAATCTGCATCACCTGCAACCTCACTCTTAAGTTTCTTAATCTCAGCAGCCTCTTTGCAAATAGCAACGTCCAAAGCCAAAGGACCGTCAACTATACAACCTGCAATCTGGCCTCTCTCAGACATTTTAGCAAGCATAGCAGCCTCAACACAAGCAGGCATACCAGGAAGCATCTGCTCTGTTGCAGTAATCATAGCCACTTTTGGTTTCTCTACACCTAGAGCTTTGGCTGTACTTACAGTATAGTTGATCATTGCCTGTTTCTGTTTCAAATCCGGTGCAGGAATAACAGCAATATCAGAAATTACAAGAAGTTTGTGGTACTCAGGATGCTGAACTACACAAACGTGGCTCAACACTGCTTTAGGAGGAAGAAGTCCTTTCTCTTTATTAAGAATACCTCTCATATATTTGTCAGTTGAACAAAGACCTTTCATAAGGATATCTGCCTCACCTGCATTTACCATGTCAACTGCCTGAGCGATTGATTTCAACTCATTATTGTTGTTAACTACAGTAAGTTTTGCCATATCATAACCGTGCTCCTGGCAAACTTTCTGAATCATAGCCTCATCTCCTACAAGGATACCCTCAACTATACCAGCCTCAACTGCCATATATACAGCGCTGATAGTATGATCATCCACTGCCCAAGCTGCAACAAGTCTTTTTTTAGGTTTTGAACGCAATTGTTCAAACATCTGGTCAAAATTTGTAATCATAATCTGTAAATGTTATTAGTGTTATTATTTTGTAGTCAATCTCATTGTCTCCTGTGCAATTACCAACTCTTCATTTGTAGTAACTGTAGTTGCAATAACTTTAGAACCAGGTTTTGTAATGATTATGTCCTCACCTCTTACATTGTTTGCCTCAGGGTCAAAGTCAATGCCAAGGAATGAGCATCCTGTAAGAACTGATTCCCTTACAAACTTGTCATTCTCACCTATACCGCCTGTAAATACAATAAGATCCACACCATTCATTGCAGCGGCGTAAGCACCAATGTATTTCTTAACGCTGTAACGGAACATATCCAAAGCAAGCTGTGCTCTGTGATTACCCTCAGCAGCAGCATTCTCAATATCTCTTGCATCTGAAGAAACACCTGAAACGCCCAAGAAACCGCTCTTCTTATTCAACACATCACTGATACCCTTATTGTCCAACTCATATTTTTTCTGGATATAAGTTACCACACCGGCATCAATATTACCGCAACGGGTACCCATTACAACACCCTCAACTGGAGTGAAGCCCATAGATGTATCTACTGATTTACCATTGCAGATAGCTGTAACTGAACCGCCGTTACCCAAATGGCAAGTAATAATCTTTGAATTGTTGAAATCCAATCCTGCAAGTTTTGCAGATTTCTCAGCTACAAACTTATGGCTTGTTCCGTGGAAACCGTATCTTCTTACTTTATCCAATACATAATACTCGTAAGGGATAGCATACATATATGCGTACTCAGGCATTGTCTGATGGAAAGATGTATCAAATACAGCAACCTGAGGAATCTCCGGCATCAATGAACGTACTGCCATAATACCCAAAAGGTTTGCAGGGTTATGAAGAGGAGCAAGCTCACAGCATTTCTGGATACCCTCAATAACCTCGCTATGAATAACAGCACTTGAGCTGAACAAATCACCACCGTGGGCAACTCTATGTCCTACAGCATTAATTTCAGACAACGATTTAAGCACACCGTGCTCAGCATCAACCAACAGTTCAAGAACACTCTTGATACCCTCAGTATGGTCTGGAATAGGTTTGTCAATTATGTATTTATCTTTCTCTGGTACTCTATGGGTAATCTCACCCATCTCCAAACCTATTCTCTCAACCAAACCTTTGGCCAATAGAGAATACTCAGACTCATTCTTCATATCAAGGACCTGATACTTCAAAGAAGAGCTGCCGCAATTCAAAACAAGAATTATCATATTTAATAGAATTTAAGTTATTATTTTCTGTGTAAAAGAATGAAAACAAATATAACAATTTTTCCCCTTTTCCTCCAATTATTTTACCATATCTTTCAATCTGGGTATAATATCCTTAAGTTGCTGGGGTATCTTCTCCTTCAGCTGTTGGGGAGAAAGCTCCTTCATCTGCTGTTCAAATAACTCCCAGAATTGTGGAGGCAACATTTCACTCAAATGCTGGGGCATCATTTCAAGCATCTGGAAAAGTGTTTTTGTCTGCTTTGGCACCACAACATCAACTGCATTATGCAAAACTGAAACCCTTACCTCCTTCCCCATAACAACACTCTCTCCATCAAATTGCACAACACCCTCCTTCTCCCTCATTATCACAACCTCTTTACATCTGTATGTATCAACAAATTCGGAATATTTAATCCTCTTAAGAAACAATTCTGCAGTTATAAGCGGCATAGTAACCATTGGAGAATTGCGCCATATCACAACATCCATCATTCCATCTGAAATATTGGCATTTGGCGCAATAAAGGCATTGTTACCCCATTGCGAACTGTTGGCAAATGTTATAAGGAAAGCTTTCTGCCTGAACTTTTTCCCAAGCATATCTATCTCATACTCCTGAGGCTCATATTTCATATACTCTTTGGCACAATGTTCCATATATGTCACAAGCCCCCTTGTTGAAGAGGCGTTGAACTTCTCTCCCACAACAGCATCAAATCCCACCCCTGCAGTACAGAAAAAATACTCGTCATTAATCCTCCCCGCATCAATCTTAATGCTATTACCCTCAAAAATAATCTTGACTGCCTCCTGATAATGGAGGGGAATTCCAAGATGTCTGGCCAGACCGTTACCCGACCCCATAGGGATTATCCCCAATTTTACCGGACTTCCCACAAGCCCCTTAGCAACCTCATTTACAGTACCATCACCACCAATGGCCACAACAATGTCAAAATTGCGGGCAACATAATCCATAGCCGCACTACAGGCATCACCTGCAGCTTTTGTCCTGTAAAACTCAATCTGAAAATCCGGATACCTCTCCATTTGCCTCTCAATGTATCCGATAACCTCTTTTTTTACACCGGCTCCAGATATAGGATTATGTATGAATGCCACCTTTCTCATATTTGCAAATATACTTCAAAATCACTACTTTTATGAAAATTTTTAACAGGAGGCGATGGGTAGAGGGTGTATCACATATTCAATTGCATACTTGCTGGGGATAATCTGCGGAAGTGTATATTCCACATTCACAATTGCCCCCCTAATCCTTACTCCAATACTTCTTGCATTTGCTGCATCAACCAGGAAAAATGCACTTCTCTTTCTGATTTTCTCACATCTTGCAATATTTTGTTCCGGAGCCGGAAGTTATATTTATGCAAAAGGGGCAGGCAATCTGCTTCCCGACAGATTATCATCTTCAATAGCCCAAAGAATCTCCCATATACAAACAAAAACAACAGATTATCTTGAAAAGTTTACAACCACAAATGATGCGCACTCAACTCTCTGTGCTCTGACTGTGGGAAGAAAGGAGTTTATGGATAAAGAATTGAAACAATCCTATTCACGCTCAGGTGCAATGCATATACTGGCTTTGTCGGGACTACATATTGGAATAATATACAGTATTTTGGGGCATTTGTGTACCCCTTTGTCGTTTTTGGGAAAAGGGAAAATAATTAAGGATTTGACGGCACTGGTGCTGATTTTCATTTATACTGTAATAACAGGGTGTTCGCCGTCATCTGTCCGTGCCACAACAATGATTATCATATACAGGTTTGGGATACAATACTTCAGGGATATATCAAAATGGGATGCACTGGCAGTTTCGGCAATAGTTATTGGAGCTATTGCCCCTTGGCAGGTTACAAGCATAGGGTTCCAGCTCTCATATGCTGCAGTAATTGGCATTGGAGCTTTTTATCCTGTGTGCAGGAATGCGTTTTCCGTTGTTACGGGGATACCTCTCACCTCTGGAAGACCAATACAACGGATTGGATTGAAGATATGGGAAAACATTTCAATATCAATATGTTGCCAGATTGCCACTCTCCCACTATTGCTGTTCTATTTTGGCACAGGCTCACCCTATTTCCTCATTACAAACCTTATAGCAGTTCCACTTGCTACTGTTATCCTGCATATATTTTCCATTGCATTCATTTTACAATGGGTACCATTCATAAATGATATACTGGCAAGTTGCCTGAACTTTATGATAGAACTGCTCAACAGTTCAATATTGTTCATATCAACTTAAATATTTTATTGCAGACAGCATTATTTTATTAACTTTGTAAGCATAACAATATATAAACCTAATAATTTAAAACCTATATGAACATTTTTGTTTCAAGCCTTAGTTTCAAGGCTAAAAAAGAGGATTTGGCTGAGATGTTTGCCCCTTATGGAGAAGTTTCCTCTACCAGAATTATTCACGACAAAGTTACCCGCAGATCTAAAGGATACGGCTTTGTAGAAATGGACAATGAAGAGCAGGCTAATGCTGCCATTGCAGCACTTAACGGCACTGAGCATATGGGACGTATAATAAACGTTGCCGTTGCCAATACAAGCCTTCAGAAATAAAAGATTCCTCCACAAAAAAAATAACCCTGCCAGTGTAATGCCGGCAGGGTTATCTGTTATATACTGTTGCTGTTATTTGACAATAACCATCTCCTCCAACAAATGGTCTGCATTTGCCAGTTTATCTATAACGAACAATGCAAATCTGATATCAAGGGAGATATTTCTACATACCTGAGGATCATAAACCACATCACTCATTGTACCTTCCCATACGCGGTCGAAGTTTACACCAATAAGGTTACCTTCAGCATCAAGGACAGGGCTGCCTGAGTTACCTCCGGTAGTGTGGTTTGTTGCAATGAATGCCACCGGTACAGAACCGTTAACCTCCCACTGGCCATAATCTTTGGCTGCGTGAAGATCTCTCAATTTCTGAGGAATATTGTAGTCATAAATCTCAGGATTATCTTTCTCAATAACACCGTCCAATGATGAAACAGGGGTAAAATATACTGCATCAGAAGGTGAATAACCCTTAACCTGGCCATAAGCAACCCTCAAAGTTGAGTTTGCATCAGGATAGAATACTTTGGTTCCTCTGTTTGCCTTATTGTACTCCATCTGTCCTCTCATATAAGTACGGTAAAGAAGTGTTATCTCTTTATTTACTGAATCAAGGATTGGAGCATAGTTCTCTCTGAAATGAGCATTTGTGTTCTTATAGATTTCAGCGGCCATCTCAAGATTAGGCTCCTGGGTAAACAACGCATCTGCCCACGCCTCTATGCTGCCATATTTTGCCAACTGCTCCATAAAGTATGGAGATTTGTATTTGTCTGCAATATTCTTGTTATATGCATTATATAGTGCAATAAAACAATCTTTGTCTATTGGCATATAGTAGTCTTTATAGAACTTCTCTGCACCTCTTTGGCCTCTACCGGCAAATGCAACAAGCTCAACAGCATTCAAAGCCTCGTTCTGATAATCCTGAACCAAAGACAACTCTGCAATTGCACCATAAAGTTCGTGGAATTTCGCTACAAGATTCTCATACTCAGGTTTGCCCTGCGCCCATTTTGTAAAGTTCTTCTCAAACTCCTGCTTGTTCTCAATTGCACGCATTCTGAAGATACCTTTTGCCTCACCCTGCCATTTTTTCCAAGCATTTGAAACAGATGCATTTTTGGAAGCATATTTGATTCTTACAGCCTGGTCTTTAGACATCTCCCTATTCTGGATATCCAAACGTAGAGTTCTCAATGCAATTTTGTGAGGGTTTGATTTCTCTGCTGTATATTTTACAGCATCAGAGAAAAGATACTCGTTTGTTCTGCCAGGGAAACCGTATACCATTGTAAAGTCACCCTCGTTTATACCTTTGGCATTAACTTTAAAGAATCTTTTTGGTTTATAAGGCACGTTATCCTCAGAATAAGGAGCAGGCTCATTGTCTGCACCGGCATAAACTCTGAACAAGCTGAAGTCTCCAGTGTGTCTTGGCCACATCCAGTTGTCTGTATCACCACCAAATTTACCGATTGATGAAGGTGGTGCACCTACAAGTCTTACATCAGTAAACACTTTAAATACGTAAAGGAAATACTGGTTGCCATAGTAAAGCGGTTTTACTGTAGCCCTCAAACTTTTACCCTCTTTAACAGCTTTCTCCTCAATTGCTTTTGAGTTTTTAGCTACAATCTCAATACGTTTTGCCTCAGGCATATTTGGTTTGTAGCCCTTCAATACCTCATCAGTAACATCTTTCATATACTCAAGGAAAGAGACTGTAAGGCCAGGATTTGGAAGCTCCTGCTCTCTTGTCATTGCCCAGAAACCGTCTCTAAGGTAATCGTGCTCAACAGAACTGTGAGACTGAATCTGACCATAACCACAGTGGTGGTTGGTTATAAGCAATCCCTCATTTGAAATGATTTCACCTGTACAGCCACCTCCAAAATGTACAACTGCATCTTTCAATGATGAGTTGTTTACACTATAGATATCCTCTGCTGTAAGTTTGAAACCTTTAGCTTGCATATCCTTTATCTTAAGGATAATCTCGGATGGCAACCACATACCTTCATCAGCCCTAAGGCCGGTAGCTGCTACCGCCAGGAATACGAACAAAAACAGTAATTTTTTCATAGGTAGTTATAAATTAGTTAGATGTATAGGGTTATTTTATTTTCTTCACCGGATCACAGGTAAGGCCAACTCCAAGTTTCTTGAAGATTTTCCTGTCAACCTCGCTAAGCATTACAGTTGAGTGTACCTGACATCCTTCGAATTTTGGAAGCTGCTCCAATGCCTTGCGGCAATTCTCATCACTATTGCTCAACATAGATATAGCCACAAGCACCTCATCTGTATGCAGGCGCGGATTATTTCCGTGCAGATACTCAAGTTTGGTTTTCTGTATTGGAGATATCATATTCTCTGGAATCAGCTTAACATTATGCGGTATTCCGGCAAGATGCTTGGTGGCATTCAAAATGAGGGCAGCACTCGGACCAAGCAAAGGGCTGGTACGGGACGTTATAATTGTTCCGTCCTGAAGCTCAATTGCAGCAGCCGGCACCCCCTCTATCTCTTTTCTCTCTTTGGCTGCAACTGTAGTACGCCTGTACGACGTCTCCAGTTTTGCCTGCTTCATTATAAGGGCAATCTTGTTAACCTCATTCTCATTGCTACCCTTCTCTGCAAGATTGCACAATGCATAATAATACCTCCTTATTATCTCCTCCCTTGCAGCATCACAACAGGCATCCTCATCACTCATACAGAATCCGATCATATTTACACCCATATCTGTAGGTGACTTGTACGGACTCTCCCCATATATTCCCTCAAACAAGGCATTAAGAACCGGGAAGATCTCAACATCCCTGTTGTAGTTAACCACAATATCGCCGTATGCTTCCAAATGGAACGGGTCAATCATATTCAAATCATTGAGGTCTGCAGTAGCCGCCTCGTATGCAAGGTTCACCGGATGCTTCAATGGAAGGTTCCATACAGGGAAGGTCTCAAATTTTGCATAACCGGCCTTTACACCCCTTTTGTTTTCGTGATACAGCTGACTGAGGCACACAGCCATTTTTCCACTGCCCGGACCTGGAGCAGTAACAACCACCAACGGGCGAGAGGTCTCTACATAATCGTTCTTGCCAAATCCCTCATCTGAATCAATAAGGGCCACATTGTTAGGATACCCCTCAATGGTATAATGGTAATATACCTTAATGTTCAAACGCTCCAGACGCTTTCTGTATGCATCAGCACTGGACTGGCCGTTGTAATGGGTAATTATTACACCGCTCACGTAGAAGCCAACATTTTCAAACTCAGCACGCAAACGGAGAACATCCTCATCGTATGTGATTCCAAGATCTCCTCTGGTCTTGTTCTTCTCTATATCCAACGCACTGATTACCAGCAGCACTTCTGCATATTCCTTTAACTGTACAAGCATACGGAGTTTACTGTCGGGAAGAAAACCCGGCACAACTCTGCTTGCATGGTGATCATCAAATAACTTGCCCCCAAATTCTAGGTACAATTTGTCGCCGAACTGCTCAATACGCTTTTTGATATGTTCGGATTGTATCTTAAGATACTTTTCGTTATCAAAACCTGTTTTCATACGGAACACAAAGATAATTTTTCTTACCAACCTCTACAACAGCAAAAACTATTTTTTGGTACTAAAATTATTGCCAGGAAAATAAAATTCATACCACATTTTACACAAGTTCTTGTTATATTTGAAATTAAATTACTCTCATATGAACAAGCTTTCAAAATATATTATTGTTGCTGTAGGAACTGCGGCCATATTGTTCCTGGCCTGGTATTTCAGCAATATACTCACTTGCATACTTATTTCTGCTGTTCTTGCCCTTGTGGGAAACCCTATAATGGACTTCCTTACATCACTGAAAATAGGAAAGATAAAGGTATCTCCATCAATAGCAGCTCTTGTAACACTCATTATAATAGCCACAATCCTTACAGGGCTTATTATGTTCATCATCCCCCTTGTAGGCAAAATTGTAAGCGAAATGAGCACAATCAATCTGGAAGAGATAAACAAAAAACTTGCAGTTCCACTTTACGATATGAACCTTAAACTGCACGAGTTCTTCCCTACAATGGACAAAGATTTCACTATAGAGAATATGCTTATGGACAAAATCAAGTCCATCTTCAGTTTTTCGCTCTTTACAGATGCCTTCAGTTCTGTAACATCGTTCCTTGTAAACACCTTTGTATCAATATTTACAATAGTATTTGTAACCTTCTTCTTCCTTAAAGACAACAGCACATTCACAAATATGATTCTCATTTTTGTTCCCGACAAATATGAGGAGAACACCCGGCGTGCAATTTCAAATGTAAACAGCCTGCTGATAAGATACTTTACAGGAATAAGCATTGAGGCACTTTTCATTACCGCACTAAACACATTAGGACTCCACTTCATCTGCGGAGTATCTTTCCAGATGTCGGTAGTCCTGGCATTCCTGTCGGGAATATTGAATGTAATCCCATATATAGGACCCCTTACGGCAGGAGCATTCGGCACAATAATGAGTATTGTTTCGTTCTATAGCGCGGGAGCAGATCCAATGCTGCATATTATTACAATAAAACTGATTGCCGTGTTCACTGTAACCCATTTGGTGGATGTATTCATCTTCCAGCCATATATTTACTCCAACAGCGTAAAAGCCCATCCGCTTGAGATTTTCCTTGTAATCCTCATAGCCGGCAACGTTGCCGGTATCATAGGCATGCTGATAGCAATCCCTGCATATACAGTAATGAGGGTATTTGCAAAGGAGTTTTTCTCAAACTTTAAGGTTGTGCAGAAGCTCACCGACAGGATGTAATACAATCTTATAATATATCCACACCAGAGCCAGCCAAACAATGTCCGTTGCAGGTGAAAAGTTTTGGGTATGCATATAAAAAAAGAAGGTGACCTTGCAGTCACCTTCTTCTGTATTGTCTGTAAACTTATTATTTGTAAGCAACAGTTGACATATGTTTGATAAGATCAAGAACTTTGTTAGAGTAACCGATCTCATTGTCGTACCAAGAAACAATCTTAACGAAAGTATCAGTAAGAGCGATACCTGCAGTTGCATCAAAGATTGAAGTACGTTTGTCACCTAGGAAGTCTGAAGAAACCACTGCATCCTCAGTGTAACCAAGAATACCTTTCAAATAAGTCTCTGAAGCCTCTTTCATAGCTGCACAGATCTCTGAATATTTAGCTGGTTTCTCTAGGTTAACAGTCAGGTCAACAACAGAAACGTCCAAAGTAGGAACGCGCATTGACATACCTGTTAATTTGCCGTTAAGAGCAGGGATAACTTTACCTACAGCTTTAGCAGCACCAGTTGAAGAAGGGATAATGTTACCGCAAGCAGCTCTACCACCTCTCCAGTCTTTAACTGAAGGACCGTCTACAGTTTTCTGAGTAGCTGTAGCAGAGTGAACAGTAGTCATAAGACCATCTTTCAAACCAAATTTATCGTTAAGAACTTTTGCAACTGGAGCAAGACAGTTAGTAGTACAAGAAGCGTTAGAAACAATCTCCTGACCTACATACTCGTTCAAGTTCACACCGCAAACGAACATAGGAGTATCATCTTTTGAAGGAGCTGACATAACAACTCTCTTGGCACCAGCCTGAAGGTGAGCCTGAGCTTTCTCTTTAGTAAGGAACAAACCTGTTGACTCAACTACGTACTCTGCCTCAATCTCATTCCATTTAAGATCTGCAGGGTTTTTCTCAGCAGTTACGCGGATCTCATTACCGTTAACAACAAGTTTGCCATCTTTAACCTCTACAGTACCAGCAAATTTGCCGTGCATTGTGTCATACTTAAGCATATATGCCATGTACTCAACATCAATAAGGTCATTGATACCTACAACCTGAATGTCATCTCTCTCCTGAGCAGCTCTGAAAACCAAACGGCCGATACGTCCGAAACCGTTAATACCAATTTTAATTTTACCCATTTCTAATGTATTTAAAAATTGAACTTTATCCTATTTTTTAAAACGTTGCAAAGATATAAAATTGAGTGAAAAATAACTATCTTTACAAAGTTTTTTTCAATATTTTATTAACCCAAACATTACTGTATGCTTGAGATACTTGTAACCAACGATGACAGCTACACTTCAAAAGGTATTGGACTTGTAGCCCGAATGCTCTCAAAATACGGCAATGTAACAGTTGTAGCACCCAAGTATCCGCAATCCGGGAAATCTGCTGCACTCACATTGGACGAACCTTTAAGATGTGAGCAAATTGGCTCATACACATCTGATTATAACAACAGGGTTACAACATACGCCCTTACCGGAACTCCTGCAGACTGCATAAAATGGGCTGCAAATTTCATATATATCAACACCAGACCGCACCTGATTGTTTCAGGTATAAATCACGGTGCCAACACATCGGCTGCCGCTGTATACTCAGGCACATTGGGAGCAGCTGCAGAGGGGTGTCTGTATGGCGTACCCTCTATTGGGGTATCAATAGACACACATAATCCAAACCCCGATTTTTCTGCTGTAGAAGGGCTGTTGCCATCCCTGATTGAAAAAATAATCAGCAATCCGCCGGATGGAGGCACATACCTGAATATAAATTTCCCGAACCTTCCATTATCCGGAATAAAGGGGATAAGGATGGCATCACAAGGAAAAGGGAGATGGGTTAGGGAGTTCAACAAAAGGACAGACCCTAAAGGTAGGGACTACTACTGGATGACAGGAAATTTTGAGGACCTTGAAGATTCACCGCGTGGAGACCACAGGGTTGTAGATGCCGGATATATCTCCATTGTACCACACAAAGTTGACTCAACTGACTATGAAGCGTTGATTCGCCTTGGAAAAAAATGGAATATAGAAAGTGAAATATAATATCATTTTATAAAAATATGCGATACTATCTTGTAGCTGGAGAAGCCTCAGGTGACCTGCACGGATCCAACCTCATAAAGGGGATAAGGGAGATTGACAACAATGCCCAAATCAGGTGCTGGGGAGGAGATCTGATGAAAGAGGCAGGAGCAGACCTTGTAAAACATTACAAGGAATGTGCAATTATGGGATTTGTGGAGGTAGTTGCAAATTTGGGGAAAATTGCAAAAAACCTGCAGGAGTGCAAAAATGATATTCTAAATTATAATCCCGACATATTAATCCTTATAGATTATCCGGGATTTAACTTTAAGATTGCCCGGTTTGCCAAAGAGAGGGGTATGAAGGTATTCTATTACATTGCGCCAAAAGTATGGGCGTGGAAAGAGAGTAGAGTACACAGATTGAAAAAATATGTAGACAGACTGTTTATAATATTCCCGTTTGAGATTGAGTATTTCAAAAAATGGGGAATTGATGCCATATACCGTGGGAATCCCCTACTGGACAGCGTAGACAACCACAGCAATGCAATTGAAACAAAAGAGGCATTTTTCCGGAGAACCGGCACAAAACCGGGTAAAGATACCGTTGCCCTTTTGGCAGGAAGCCGTAAGGGGGAGATAAAATATCTCCTTCCACGAATGGTATCTGTTGCCCAAAAACATCCCGATTACCAGTTTCTTATGGCTTGTGCCCCATCTATGGATATGGAGGTATATGAAAAAATTATCGGGAAGAAATGCAGCAATATAAAACTGATGATTGGGGAGACTTATTCTATCCTAAGACACTCAGATGCTGCCATAATCAACTCAGGCACTGCAAGTTTGGAGGCTGCCCTTATTGGGGTTCCCCAAGTGGTGTGCTATGGAGGAAATGAAATTTCATACCAGATTGCAAAACGGGTGGTAAAATTGAAATACATAAGTCTTGCAAATCTGATTATGGACAAGGGGCTGTTCAAAGAACTGATACAGCACCAGTGTACACCTGAACTTATTGATGCGGAACTTGACCAGCTTCTGCACAACAAAGAATACAGGGCAAAAATGCTTTCAGATTACCGGGATGTAAGGGATATTCTGGGTGGAAAAGGAGCCTCTGCAAAAGTTGCCCGGGCAATGGTTGATGAACTTGATAAAATGATTAAAAACAACTGATATTATGACTATTCACGCTTACAAATACCAGGGTGCTGGTAATGACTTTGTTATCTTGGATAACAGAAACAATGAATATGATCTTTCTCCACAGCAGATCAAACTGCTTTGCGACAGACGTTTTGGAATTGGAGCTGACGGTATGATGCTTTTGGGGCACAGCCACGAGCACGATTTCTCTATGAGATACTTCAATGCTGACGGTTATGAAGGAAGTATGTGCGGCAATGGCGGACGTTGCCTTGTAGCATTTGCAGCACACAGAGGAATCAAGAAATTTGATTTTAATGCCATTGACGGGTTCCATACAGCACAAGTGCTTGAGTTCACCCCATACAGATGTATAGTAAGATTAAAAATGAAAGATCTTGAGGCTTGCGACAAATACTCGGAGAATGCATATTTCCTGAATACAGGTTCACCTCACTATGTTGAATTTGTTGAGGATGTTGCAAACTATCCTGTTGATGAGAAAGGCAAGTATTGGAG
This sequence comes from Candidatus Egerieisoma sp., assembly GCA_045531975.1. Lineage (GTDB taxonomy): Bacteria > Bacteroidota > Bacteroidia > Bacteroidales > UBA932 > Egerieousia. Next base: position 14,471 of record JAZSEZ010000077.1, read on the forward strand.
ATACCATTCCGATTTTGAGGGTGGAACAAACGTAAACTTTGTTGAATTGAAAGATAACTGCATAAATGTACGCACATACGAAAGAGGTGTGGAAGCAGAGACTTACGCTTGCGGTACAGGTGTTACAGCTTCATCAATTGCAACATACTTATATTCTCCAGATAAAGGTTATGCCAAGAAAGAGAGTATGGCTATATGTCCACAAGGCGGAAAAATGGAGGAGGCAGACATTATGAAATATGACATACACGCTGTTGGTGATGACCTGTCTGTAGACTTTAAATACAACAAAAGCAGCAAAACCTTTACAGATGTTTATCTTACAGGTCCTGCCACTTTTGTGTTTGAATGTGATATAGAGATCAAATAAGGATTACTTGTTGTAGTTTCTGGCACCAAATATACTGGTTCCAATTCTTACAAGGGTACTCCCCTTCTCTATTGCAATCTTGTAATCTCCACTCATACCCATTGAGAGTTCCTTAAAATTGGGGAGAGTGGAGATATATTTTTCTTTAGCCTGGTAAAATATCTTTGACAGCTCTTCAAATTCAGCTGTAATCTGGCTTTCATCCTCTACAAATGAGGCCATTCCCATAAGACCGCAAATTTCAACTCCTTCCAGCGGCTCCTGGTGAATTTTGTCCAAAAGTTCAAACAGTTCCTCTTTTGAGAGACCCTGTTTGGTCTCCTCCTGTGCAATAAACACCTCCAACAGACAATTTACCTTAATTGAGTTCTTGAGAGCATATTTGTTTATCTCCATCAAAAGTCTCTCACTGTCCACTGAGTGCACAAGTGAAACATATGGCAATACCATTTTCAGCTTGTTTGTCTGAAGATGTCCTATAAAATGCCACTGTATATCATCGGGAAGCTGGGAAACTTTCTCTTTCAGTTCCTGTGGACGGCTCTCTCCAAAAATGCGTTGCCCTGCATCATAGGCCTCCCTGATTGATTCCACCGGATTGAATTTTGAAACTGCCACCAACTTTACAGTTGATGGCAGTTCATTGTTTATCTTAACTATCTGACTAGAAATACTCATACAGATTTGTTTTATTTTCTGTTACGCATCTGTTGCTGCTGCTGTCTCTGCATCTCCTGCTGCTGTTTGTACATCTCATCCAATCTCTGCTGGAATTTTGATTTTTTAGGACCTTTGGAACTTGCAGCCTTTGCCTGAAGCTGAGCATACAACTTCTTCTCATCTACGAAGTACTTTCTTATAACCCAAGTCTGAACAATTGTAAACAAGTTGGAAAGCATATAGTAGTAGCTCAAACCACTTGAGAAATTGTTACACAACACCAACAGGAAGATTGGCATAAAGTACAACTGCATTGTTCTCATACCTGCCATCTCGTTACTGCTTGGCATCTGGTCCATATTCATCTTAGAGTAGAAGTACATAGAAACAGCCATTAGTATTGCAAACAAGCTCACGTGATCTCCGTATAGAGGAATATTGAAAGGCAACTGCAGAATTGAATCGTATGTACTCAAATCATCTGCCCACAAGAAACCCTCCTGTCTCAACTCAAATGATGCAGGGAAGAATCTGAACATTGCAAACAAAATAGGGAACTGCAACAACATTGGAAGACAGCCGCCAAACATACTTACACCAGTTTTGTTGTAAAGGGCCATAACCTCCTGCTGCTTCTTCATTGCATCCTCTTTCCTTGGATATTTCTCATTAATCTTGTCAATCTCTGGCTTAAGCACCCTCATCTTCGCCGACGACATATAAGATTTAAGTGTCAACGGAGAGATTATAAGTTTGATTGCAATTGTCATCAACAAGATAATGATTCCAAAGTTTGAAATGAATCTGCTCAAGTAATCAAAGAAGTTGATAATGACTACCCTGTTAATCCAACCTATAAGCCAGCCACCAAGAGGTACAATCTTCTCAAATCCATAATCGTAGCTCTTAAGCACTTTGTAAAGATTAGGACCATAATAGAAACTGAACGGAATCTCCACAACCTCTGCTCCTGTATAATCTACATACATATTTGCCCTACAATCCATAAGTCTTGCATCTTTATCAGACACATCATAGAACTTATAGGACAAATCACCACCTGTAAAATCATTGCCTGCAACCATAATTGCAGAGAAGAACTGCTGCTGGAACGCAAACCACTCAATTTTTGTTTTCAAGTCCTCTGAAGACTCAGCCTTTCTGAGTCCCAAATCCTCTACAGCGTCATCACCAGGGAATTTGTATGCAATTGTAGAGTAGTTCTTTTCGTTGTCATAACCTCTCTCCAATCTTGGGATATCCAATCTCCAGTCAACACCCAACTGCGCCATATTCCTTGAGATATATTTCTGCATACCCACCATTCTCACATTGAAATCCATCATATAGCTATCCTCTGGCAAAGTATAGATGTAGTCTATATAAGCGTTCTCATTATACGCCAATCTCATTGTAAGGGAAGTATCAGATTGTGCAACTTTTGTAAAAGTAAAATCTGATGTACTCAACTGCTGGTCTGTATAGAAATCAAGAGAAAAACGGCTTGCATTTTTCTTTACAAGATATAGGTCAAGACTGTCGTGAGTATAATAATCTTTAACCTGAACCTCATATGCCTGTGCACCTTTTGTTGTAAATACAACCTTAAGTTTCTCATTTTCCAAAGTATAGAACTCTTCTGCAGCCTTGCTTGCCACCTCCAGAAGAGAATCTTTGTACACTGGAGACATCATTCTGTTCTCCTTAGCCTGAACTGCCGCTATACTGTCATTCAACGCCAAAACTGCAGAATCAATCTTTGGTGCATTTTTAAGCGCCTCTACCCTTGCTATTGAATCTGCTATAAATTTTGCTCTCTCCTGCTCCTTAAAAATCTTGGTGTTGTACCAGCTGAACCCAATCAAAATTACTCCTATAAGTACAAAACCAATAATAGTATTCTTATTCATTTCGGTTAACTCTTTTTTTACTCAAACTGATTATCAATTATTTTAATCTTTTCTTCAATTCTGGCCAATTCCTCCTTTGCCAAAGCTATTTTCTTCTGGATATCTGCAATCATAGAATCCGCATTCTTGGACCTTGAAAAGAATCCCATATTGTTCTCCAATGTAGCAATATCCTGCTCCATTTTTCTGTACTTGAGAACAAGCTTCTCCCTCTCAAACTTCAATCCTCTCTCCCCTTTGCCTGAATTCTTCACCTCAGCTACCATTCTTCTGAACTTGTTGAGTTTCTTCTCACTCTCCAAAGATCTGATATCTGCAAAATGGGCATCCATTGCAGCATTGAACTCCTTCTGGATTCTCTCTTTATCCTTATAAGGAACATATCCTATTGCATTCCATCTGTTCTGGAACTCTCTCATAGAATTTATATCCTCCTCTCTGGTATCACCAACCTTATAGGCTTTTACCTCATCAATAAGAGCCAATTTAAGGGCCAGGTTCTCGCCATAAGTCTCATCCACCTTGTCATAGTGTTTTGACTTGTTTTCAAAGAAGAAGTCACACGCAGCCCTGAATCTCTTCCACACTGCATCTGACTGTTTCCTTGCTACAGGGCCAATCTCTTTCCATTGCTTCTGCAAAGCAATAAGCTGGTCAGTTGCCTTTTTCCAGTCCTGGCTCTCTTTCAAAGCCTCTGCCTGCTCACACAACTGCTCCTTAAGCTTAAGATTATCCTGCATCACATTCTTGAAGTTGGCATAATACTCCCTCTTGGAATTATAGAACTTGTCACAAGCTTCGCGGAATCTGTCATAAATTTTCTGATTATCCTTTTTGGCAGCAAATCCCACATTTTTCCATTGTGCCTGCAAACCCTCCATCTCCTTGGATAAAGAGTTCCAATCGCTAGACTCTGAAGGTACAGTCTGGGCAATCACCTCTGCCTTCTCACACAAAAGTGTCTTGGCTTCAAGGTTCTTTTTCTGCTCCTCCTTCATCTGCTCAAAGAAATTCTGATGTTTCTTGTTAATGGCAGATGTTATGGTTTTGAATCTCTCCCAAATTGCATCCCTATGCTCTTTTGCTACAGGACCTACCTCTTTCCACTCATCGTGAAGCTTCTGCAATGCTTTAAAAGCATTAACAATATTCGGCTCCTGGGCCAAAGCCTCAGCCCTCTCACACAATGCAGTCTTGGCCTCAAGATTCTTCTTGAAGTCCATATCCCTGAACTCGTTATTAATCTTTATATAGTCATAGAACTTCTCCACATAATGCTGATATGTATCCCACAAATCTTTTGCCTTTGCCTGTGGCACCTGATCTATTCCCCTCCATCTGTTCTGTAGCTCCCTGAACTCCGGGAATGTATGGTTCACATCCTCCGACTTCTCCAATAGAGCCTTAATCTCCTCTATAATTTGCAGTTTCTGAGCATAGTTCTCCTCCTTTACTTTCTCAACATTCTGCATATAAACCTGTCTGCTCTGTTTATACTTTGCATAAAGATCTTTAAATGCATTCTCCTCATCAGTATAATTCTTGTCACCAGACTCCTTCAACTCATTCAAAATCTTATAAAAAGAGGCCTTGGCAACCTCTGCATTATTATAAAGATTCTGAGAATCCTCATCTTCAAGCAACTCATTGAACTTAGAGATAATACCATTCAGATCCAATTTTGAGAAATCCACTGTATCCGGACTCTCAACAACTTCCAACACCATATCATTTTCAACTGGTGCCGCAGAATTTTTTTCCTTGTCCATAATATTCAGACTATAAAATTAATAACTCGCAAATATAGTAAAAATTGATTATAGCTGAGTAATTTTCTATCTTTGCCACACTGTGTTTTTTAGTCTAAAACAAGACATATTATGAGAATAGATATACTTACTGTAGTTCCTGAACTTTTGGAGAGTCCGCTTAACCACTCAATAGTTCAGAGAGCAAAAAACAAAGGACTTGTAGAAATACACATACACGATATCAGAGAATACGGAAAAGGAAACTACCACCAGGTGGATGACTACAGTTATGGAGGGGATGCCGGGATGATTCTTATGATAGAACCAATCTATACCCTAATTACCAAACTCAAATCAGAAAGGGAATACGATGAAATAATATATATGTCTCCCGACGGCGAAACTCTTGACCAGCCTATTGCAAACAGACTTTCCTGCATGGAGAATATAATGATTCTTTGCGGACATTATAAGGGAATAGACCACAGAATAAGAGAGCACCTGATTACCAAGGAAATATCTATAGGAGACTATGTTCTCAGCGGTGGAGAACTGGCAGCTGCAGTTGTGTGTGATGCGGTAATAAGACTTATTCCAGGCGCCATCTCCGACGAAACATCCGCTTTAAGCGACTGTTTCCAGGACAATCTCCTTTCTGCCCCTGTATATACACGTCCCGCAAACTTCAACGGATGGGAAGTACCAAAGGTATTGCTGTCTGGAAACCCTAAACTTATTGCCCAATGGCAAGAAGAGCAGTCCCTTGAGAGAACTGCCCGCCTAAGACCTGATCTTTTGAAAAAGTAATCATTATAAGAATAGAGGGTGACCAAAAAGTCACCCTCATATTTTACCAGCACTCCAAATCATTCTGGATATCCGGCATACTCTCTTTCCTGAACACAGGATCTTTTATTCCCTGTTTCTTCTGGGCTCTATAATCGGCCAACAACCGCACTGCATATTTGCTCAAAAGTACAATTGCCACCAGATTACAAACAGCCATAAAACCCATACACAAGTCAGCAAGGCTCCAAGCAAGGTTCAAAGATGCTACAGCACCAAACATAACCATACCGCAAGTCATAAGACGGAACAGAACAAGAACCCATTTCTTTTGTGTAAGATATCTCACATTGGCTTCACCGTAATAATAGTTACCAATAATACTACTGAAAGCAAAGAACATAATAGCCGCTGCAATGAAATATTTTCCAGATACACCAATCTGTGAAGTAAGGGCCTGCTGGGTAAGCTGTATACCGCTATTGTCCGGTCCAAATGAAACACCGCTGAAAAGAATGATAAATGCTGTACAAGTGCAAATTATAAGAGTATCTGCAAAAACGCCAAATACTTGAATAAGGCCCTGTTTTACAGGATGCGAAACATCTGCGGTTGCAGCAACGTTAGGTGCAGAACCCTGACCGGCCTCATTGCTGAACAATCCCCTCTTTATACCATTCATCATTGCTACACCAATCATTCCGCCAAAAGCCTGATTCCAACCCAATGCACTTGAAACTATTAAATTAAAGACCTCTGGCAAATGCTTGATATTCATAATCACTACAAAAAGAGCCAAAGCTACATAACCAAGTGCCATTACTGGCACAATAACGCTGCTGACATTTGCGATCCTTTGAATACCACCAAAAATAATAACAAGAGTAAGAAGTGTAAGAACAACACCCACAATTGTAGGATCAAAATTGAATGCCTCATAAAATGCAGCACATATTGTATTGCTCTGAACTGTATTGAAAGAGAAAGGGAAAGTAAAAATAAGCAAAAGGGCAAAAAGAGAACCCATCCAAGGTTTCTTAAGACCAATGCTCATATAATAAGCAGGACCTCCAATAAAAGAATCTTTACCCCTTCTTTTATAAAGTTGGGCCAATGTACACTCAACAAAAGAACTTGCAGAACCCAAAAGTGCTATAATCCACATCCAGAAAATTGCTCCAGGTCCACCAAATGCAATTGCAGTTGCAACACCAGCAAGATTACCAGTACCAACGTGGCTTGCAATAGAGACTATAAATGCCTGGAATGAAGATACCTGTTTCTTACCATCCTTATCTGTAGAAGAGGATGTTGAACCAGCAAGAAGACGTAAAGTCTCACCAATCATTCTGAACTGAACAAACTTTGTTTTGAATGTAAAATACAATGCACAACCAATAAGGATTGCAATAAGAATATATGTCCAAAGAAAATCATTAACTGATGTAATCAGTTGTGTAACCTGCTCCATGATAAAATTTTTAAAAGTGAAAAACAAAGATACTAAATAAATTACATCAGAGAACTGATAGCCGCTTTATAACAAAAAAAGACCTCCAGAATTTCTTCTGAAGGTCCTAAAAGTTGGCGGCTACCTCTTTCATTCAGGCTCGCGCCACGCGGCTCCCGGGCTTCCGTTACACACGCCCTCCGCCGGGCATCTGTTGATGCCGGAGAGTAGGTAGCAAAAAAAAAGAGGATAATCATTTCTGATTATCCTCTAAAAGTTGGCGGCTACCTACTCTCCCACTTGGTATAGCAGTACCATCGGCGCTAACGGGCTTAACTTCTCTGTTCGGTATGGGTAGAGGTGGATCCCCGTCGCTATTACCACCATTATTTATCTCTCGTTTTACGAGGC
>JAZSEZ010000084.1:0-60930 GCA_045531975.1 Candidatus Egerieisoma sp.
CAGCGCAAAACTGAACATAAAGGAGGAGCTGCTGCAACAGGAGGTTGCAAAACTCCGCCACAAAAAACAGAGCGAGACCTTCTACCAGCAGAAAAGGGAGCAGGAGAGACAGGAGAGGCTGCAGGGCTTGCAGGCAGCAGAACCGGCAAGCTTTGCCCCTGAGAGCGGAGCTCAGAAAAACATACCAGGATTTGTTGTAAACACCTATTGCAGCGAGGCCGAAAAGGAGATTCTCTATTATCTCCTTAAATTTGGAAATCTCCCAATACATATAGATGAGGATTTCACATACGGTGCAGAGCAGGATGAAGAGCAAAGTGTAGCACAATACATCCTTACACAATTGCAGAATGACGACCTTGAACTGCAGAACCTGCAGTACAAAGAGATATTTGACGAGTATTACCAATTGAAGGAACACGACTCTGAAAAGGTGATGCGATACTTTATGAATCACCCCAACAGCAATATTTCCAAAATAGTGGCAGACCTGTTCATACAGCAGTACACCATTACCATAGAGCAGTTCAACAAATCCATAATACCGGAGAGGAACCTGCTTGGCAGGGTTGTTCCAAAATCAATACTCATATACAAGGCAAAAGTTACCGCACAGGCCGCCATGAACCTTACAGAAGAGTTGGGAAAAGCCCAAAAAGAGAAAAATATAGAGCTGCAGAACGAACTCATAGCACAACTTACAACACTTATGCAAGTGAGGAACTTCTTCTCAAAAGAGCTCAACAGAATTATTTTTTAAAAAATATCTTCCCGATAACATTACGATGTAATTAATCGGGAAGAAAAACAGGAAAACAATTAAAATTAAAATATATAAAAATGGGAAAAGAATTTAAAAGACACCTTATTACATCGGCCCTTCCATATGCGAACGGTCCTGTACATATTGGGCATCTTGCAGGCGTATATGTTCCTGCAGACATTTATGCCAGATTTTTAAGGTTGAAAGGTGAGGAGGTTCTGTTCATTGGAGGTTCCGATGAGCACGGAGTTCCAATTACCATTAAAGCAAAAAAAGAGGGCTGCACCCCTCAGGATGTTGTAGACAAATACCATAAAATTATCAAAGACTCTTTCCAGGAACTTGGAATAAGTTTTGACGTTTACTCCCGTACCAGCTCTGCAACCCATCATAAAACTGCTGCTGAGTTCTTTAAAAGACTTTATGAAAACGGCAAATTCATAGAGAAAGAGAGTGAGCAGTATTTTGACACAGAGGCCAATACATTCCTTGCAGACCGTTACATAATGGGTACTTGCCCAAAATGTGGCGCAGAGGGTGCATACGGCGACCAGTGCGAGAAATGCGGAAGCACTCTTAGCCCCGATGAGCTTATCAACCCTAAATCTGTAATCAGCGGCGGTGAGCTTGTAAAGAAACCTACCAAACACTGGTACTTGCCATTGGACCAGTATGAGGGATGGCTTAAAGAGTGGATTCTTGAGGGACACAAAGAGTGGAAAACCAATGTTTACGGACAGTGCAAGAGCTGGATTGACGGCGGTCTGCAGCCAAGAGCCGTTAGCCGCGACTTGGACTGGGGTGTTCCAGTACCTGTAGAGGGAGCTGAGGGCAAAGTGCTTTACGTATGGTTTGATGCCCCTATTGGATACATCTCAAACACAATTGAACTGTTGCCTGCGGAGTGGGAGAAATGGTGGAAGAGCGAGGATACCAAAATGGTACACTTCATTGGAAAAGACAACATTGTATTCCACTGTATAGTATTCCCATCTATGCTTAAAGCATACGGAGACGGATTTATACTTCCTGAGAATGTGCCTGCAAACGAGTTCCTTAACCTTGAGGGTGACAAAATCTCAACTTCACGCAACTGGGCTGTATGGTTGCACGAGTACCTTGTAGATTTCCCTGGCAAACAGGATGTACTAAGATATGTACTTTGTGCAAACGCACCTGAGACAAAAGACAACGACTTTACCTGGAAAGATTTCCAGACCCGCAACAACAGTGAGCTTGTGGCAATCTACGGAAACTTTGTAAACCGTGCAGTTGTACTTACCCACAAATATTTTGAGGGCAAAGTTCCTGCTTTGGGAACCCTTACAGATACGGACAAGGAGGTTCTTGCAGAGATTCCTCAGATTAAGGCTGATTTGGAGCACAATCTGAGCTCATACAAATTCCGCGAGGCGTTGAAAGATGCAATGAACCTTGCACGTTTGGGCAACAAATACCTTACAGAGACTGAGCCTTGGAAATTGGCCAAGACTGATATGGAGAGAGTTGCTACAATCCTTAACATCTCATTGCAGCTTTGCGCAAACCTTGCAATAGCATTTGAGCCGTTCTTGCCTTTCTCGTCGGCAACACTTGTTAAGATGCTTAACTTGGTGAAGATTGGCTGGAGCGAGTTTGGAGGTTCTGAGATTCTTGCAGCAGGCCACCAGTTGAACCCTGCAGAGCTGTTGTTCGCAAAAATTGAGGATGCTGAGATTCAGGCACAGATAGACAAGCTTAACGCAACAAAGGCAGCAAACGAGGCAGCTGCTGCTGAGGCTGCAGGCACCCCTGCACCACTTCCACAGAAAGAGGAGTGCACATTTGATGACTTTATGAAAATGGACATCAGAACTGCAACCGTTCTTGAGGCAGTAAAAGTTCCAAAAACAGACAAACTGCTCAAACTTACCATTGATACCGGCATTGATACAAGAACCATTGTTTCAGGTATTGCAGAGCACTACACTCCAGAAGAGATGGTTGGCAAACAGATTTGTATCCTTGCAAACCTTGCTCCACGAAAAATTAAAGGTATTGAGAGCAAAGGTATGATTCTGATGGCCAAAGATGAGAGCGGCAGAATGAAATTTGTAACCCCTGCAGAAGGTGTAGACAACGGCGCTTGTGTGGGTTAATGAAGTTACCCTGCGTAAGCAGCAAATAAAATGGGCAGCATTATTGTGCTGCCCATTTTTTCATTATCTCAAGTTCCTCATCTGTATAGAGTATATTCTGCAACATCTGCATCAGATCCTCTTTAAACAAAACTGCAAACAAAACCAGAACCGCAACAAAAACCAGTGCCAGAACAACACCCATCATCCACTTGCGCCTGCAATCCTTCTTATGCTCAACATCACTCACTTTATCAGTCACCTCTTTCTTTACCACCTCTTCCACTCTGTCAATCACCGGCACAACTTTCTCCTCTGCCTTCACCTCCTCTTCCTCTACTATTTCCTCCACAACCGGCTCCTCTCTTTGAACCTCCTCAAGAGAAATTGCCTCAAGCGAAAAATTGTCGGGAGCAAAATCAAACTCTTCATTCAGGGTAAAAACAACCTCCTCATCTCCCTTTCTGGAAAAAACTCCAAACCCGGGAATCTCAAAATTCTCATTTTTAGAAAGGACTTCCCTTATTTTTCCCGACAATTCAACAAATAATTCATCCTCCTCCATACAAATATCTGATGGAAGAAAAACAAGTTTCTTGCTTGGAGGTGCAATTGTCTTCCCGTCCTGCAGGAAAGCAGCAGACTGGCTCTCAACCACAAATTCACCTACTCCAGGCAATAGAACTCTCTCATTTCTAATGAGTAACGCCTGAATTCTGGAACAAATAAGATTAAAATCCATATACAATTTTGTTTCGTATCTATGGCAAAGTTAATTTTTTTATAAGTTTTTTACTAAAAAATTTGGAGGATACATAATTTTGTCATACTTTTGTTCCCGCTAAACAAAACGAATAGCAAATATTCCTGAATAGCTCAGTTGGTTAGAGCATCTGACTGTTAATCAGAGGGTCCTAGGTTCAAGTCCTAGTTCAGGAGCAAATAGAAAAGCACTCAAGAAATTGGGTGCTTTTTTAAACACTAAAATATTCCTGAATAGCTCAGTTGGTTAGAGCATCTGACTGTTAATCAGAGGGTCCCAGGTTCAAGTCCTGGTTCAGGAGCAAAAAACCACTCAAGAAATTGAGTGGTTTTTTGTTTATTGTGCTGCCTGTATTGTCTGCTGAATCTTCTCTACAGAACTTTCTGTGCGGGTAAAGTCGCCGCCCAGGCCATTAGGGGTGAAAGATACTCCTCCCCTGTAGAGCATTGGGGATTCAAATGTTTCGGAACCGGAGAAGTGTATCTCCGTAGCACCGCTGGCTGAAAGAATCTCCTTTATATTGCCGGCATTCACACCTGAGCCGGGCATAATAAGGACTCTTCCTGCAGCAACAGCATTCATTTGGGCAAGTGTCTCCAATCCCTCAAGTGCGGTAGGTTTTCCTCCCGACGTCAATATTCTGTCCACTCCCAATGAAATTACATCCTCCAACGCCTCCATAATGTTGCAGGCACGGTCTATTGCCCTATGGAATGTAACAGAGAGGCCATTATGTTTGGCTACTGCCACCATAGCCCTGCAGGCATCCATATCAATGTTTCCAAAAGGATCAAGAGCTCCAATTACAACACCGTTTACCCCCATTTGGGCACACACCATAATATCCCTTATCATCACAGCAATCTCTTCTGAATCATACAGGAAATCCCCCTGCCTTGGGCGGATAAGGACATTCACATCTATTTCAAGCCTTTTTCTGGCCAACTCTATAAATCCGTATGATGGGGTTATGCCTCCCAAACTTAGGGCTGAACAAAGTTCTACCCTATCTGCCCCAGCTTCCTGTGCGTTAAGGGCACTCTGCAACGAACCGCTGCATATCTCAAATTTTACCTGCTCCATTCCACAAAGTTAGCAAACCTTGCCAACATCTTTATGCCCAATTGAAAATCTTAAGGCCAAATTGTGGAGCCATTGCTATTGCATGTTCGGTTATTTGGGATTTTACCCCTTCATAAATGGCCCAGCTCTTGTTTTTGGTAAAACAGTAGAGCTGCACAGGCAATCCTGTAGAGGTTGGATCCATATAACGTACCATTGTAAGGATGGAATTGTTTATCCCCGGATGGTGGTGTATATATGTTGCCATATAGGTTCTGTAGAGTTCCAGGTTGGTTATTTGCCCCTGGCCTGAGAGTGCCCCTGCGGGAATCTGTACATAAGAAGAATAATGCTGTAATTCATCGGGAGTACAGAAATGGACATAGTCCATATCAATATTTATGTTAATGGTCATTCTGCGCCCTCCACTCTCATCCATGCCTCTCCAGTTTTGGAATGAGGAGGTTACAAGTGAATATGTGGGGAGGGTGACTATTGTGTTGTCGAAGTTCTGAATTTTTACAGTTATTAGGGTTATATCTATTACAACTCCGTTGGCAAGGGTATCGGGGACAACAATCCAATCACCTGTGCGCACCATATCATTTGAACTCAATTGTATTCCCGATACAAATCCCAGTATGGTATCTTTGAAAATGAATGAGAGTACCGCCGCAAATGCACCCAATCCGGTAAGGAGTCTGGTTGGAGATTTGTCCAGCAAGATTGCTACTATAATAATGCCTCCAATAAAGAAGATTATAATCTGAATTATCTGGAATAACCCTTTTAAAGGGGTTTTACGGTATTTGACCTTTGAGTTCAGAAACTGGTAGGTGACATCAAGCAAAACATTGAGGATGGCCATAAACATTGAGGTAATGGCAATAGCATTGAACCTCAATATTAAGGAGGTCAATTTATGGGTTTTGTCCCATATGAGGGGGATGGCAATCATTGCACCTATAAGGATTGCTGTTACCAGAACTTTCCACCAGAGTTTCTTCAAGTAATATTTTGTCCAGTTTTTTAGGGTTTCCTGTTTTGTCATTGCTGAAAATGTATTTTCCGTACATTCATTAAACAATGCATATTTGAAATTGTTATTGAGGAAAAATCTGGTTGCTATGAACAAGAAACAGTTGGTAAAAAGACTTTCTCAGAAAACCGGACTTACATTAGCTCAAAGCAATGACTTTTTAAACTCGGTACTTGACATTGTATCTGATTCTTTGAAGAAAAAAGAGGATGTATTCTTGCGTGGATTTGGTTCATTTATGATAAAAGACCGCAAAGAGAGGCGTACAATGAGCCTTAACACAAGAGAGATGATTACAATTCCAGGTAAAAAAGTTGTAAAATTCAGAACGCAGTTATTAGACTAAAGCAATTCAGGCGGCCATTACAGACCGCCTGAATTGTTTTTGACTGTTACTCCCAATAATCACAAACCACCCTGCTCTCCCTGCATTTTTTGCAGAAATTGCTTATCTCCACGTGGGCAGGATGCACCTTGTAGGCAGCCAGGTCCTCTTCGCTGCGGAACTTGCTTATAAGTACGGCATCGTAGCTCATATCGGTGTGTTTGAAATCAATTCCAACCTCAGCAGAAACCAGTTGTGGAACTACCCCCACAAGCCCTTCAAGTCTCTGTTTCATCTGTTTTAAGTTCTCTTCTTTTGGGGCGCCTTCTGCAAAATCCTTAAAGCGCCACATTACAATGTGTACAAGCATAACTGTTATTTTATTTAATTATTCCACAAATGGTACCATTCTGGCAGAAAGATCGGGGTCAGGCATATCTTTATCTACCGGGAACATAGGGCGGTTTATCCTCTGGTAAGGCAACCCTGCCAAATCCTGGTTCACACCACCAAGGGTCAGTGCCATCATCCAATCTGCCTGCATATTGTAAAGTTCAGGTTCAAGATATCCTATCTTTACCATAACTATATCGGCAGTGCGCGGATTCAATCCCAGTTTTGTAAACTCAAACTCCTTATGGAACCCTTTTCTTATCTCCGTTACAATTACATCAATGCTTCCAACCTTTACTGCCACCTCTGAGTTGGTAGGGTGGTCATATATTGCCGTAACGGTGCCTTTCAGGCGCACCGGCGGTGCATATCTGTCATCCACCTCTGCTCCGGCAACCATGTCAATTCTACCACCAATACCCACCTCTTTGGCACGGGCTACAAAATCTTTGTCGGGAAGAGATGCATATATTACCTGTAGGCCATTGGGGGTTCTGAACTCTTTGCGCTGCAGCAGTTGGGTTAATGTCCAGGTAACATCTCCGGCACCTCCTGCTGTTGGGTTGTCTCCGGTATCACTTATGTAGTACGGCCTTTTTGCATCTTTTTTAAGGGCATTTGCAAGGCACTCCTCCAAAGTTGTGGTAGGGGCTACAAAATCAAACTGGTGGCGCACATCCCAGAAATATTGGGCAATCTCTTCTGCCGCTTTTACAACATTCTCCTCATTATCTCCGGTAGCCATTACAACTGCGTGGTTGCGCGGCTCATCTGCCCAAGCATATCCAATCCAAATGGAAGCATCAATTACCCCCTCCATCTGGGATGCAGGGTAGGTCATATCATACAAAGATTTGGCAGGCTCCACGCGGGTAGAGGTCTGCTCCCCTGGCAACAGAATAGGCACAGGCACCCAAGCCTTATATTTTGGTTTCCCCTTGCCGCTCTCCAAACGCTCTATAAGAATTCTTGCAGCACGTTCTCTGGTCTCCCAGGCATCCTCGTGGGGAGCCATACGGTAACAGCAAATCATATCTGAATTCTCTGCCAAAGCCCAAGAGACATTTCCGTGCAAATCCATAGGGGTTGTTACAACTACTTTATTCCCTATAACTTCACGTATTCTTTTAAGCATATCCCCCTCAGGATCATCCAACCCCACAACACTCATTGCACCGTGAATATCATAAACCAAGCCATCCAACGGAAGGTTTGCCCTTAGGGAATCCAGTATGATATTTACAAACTTCTCATATGTTTCCCTTGTAACTGCACCACCCGGTGTGGCTCTTGCTACAAGGGCTGGAACCCACTGGGCTCTGTCCCTCAACGGCTGCCCCTCATTCAGGTAAGGAATCATATCATAAATCTCATCTCCAATTGCCACATTAAATGATTCCTCCGTACTCCTTGCAGGGGAGAAGGTGCTTGACTCAATCTTAATGCCGGCTATGGCAATCTTAGGGAGTTCCTTCTGTGGTGTGCAGGAAACTGCCACAATTATAACTGCCAATAATGCAATCTGGCGGAAAATGTTCTTTTTCATAATCACTAGGTTATATTACATAAAGGGGAACAACATCATCGCTGGCCCCCTTTCTTTTACTCCATAAGTTTTTTGTATTTGAACTTCTTAGGCTCCACATTGCCCAGTCTCATCTTCTTGTTCTCTTCATACTCAGAGTAGGTACCCTCGTAGAAGTAAACTTTTGAATCTCCCTCAAATGCAAGGATATGGGTACAGATACGGTCAAGGAACCAACGGTCGTGCGAGATAATTACCGCACATCCTGCAAAGTTCTCCAAACCCTCCTCCAATGCACGGATGGTATTTACATCCACGTCATTGGTAGGCTCATCCAATAGAAGCACATTGGCTCCCTCTTTAAGTGTAAGGGCAAGGTGAAGACGGTTTCTCTCACCACCACTCAATACACCACATTTCTTCTCCTGGTCTGCACCGCTGAAGTTGAAGCGCGATACGTATGCCCTTGCATTTACCTCCTTGTTGCCAAGTTTTACATACTCAGAGTTCTCTGCAATTGTCTCATAAACCGTTTTCTCAGGATCAATGCTCTTGTGCTGCTGGTCTACGTAGGCAACCTTTACAGTTTCACCAACCTTAAACTCACCTTTATTAGGGGTGTCATAACCCATAATCAGACGGAACAAAGTTGTTTTACCTGCACCGTTAGGGCCAATTACACCCACAATACCTGCAGGTGGCAACTTAAAGTTAAGCCCCTCATAAAGCACTTTGTCTCCAAACGCTTTGGTAACATCAATTGCCTCAATAACATTTGTACCCAAACGAGGTCCGTTAGGGATAAAGATCTCAAGCTTCTCCTCCTTCTGTCTGCCATCCTCATTAAGCATCTTCTCGTATGCTCCCAAACGGGCTTTGGATTTTGCGTGACGCGCTTTAGGGGCCATTCTAACCCACTCCAACTCTCTCTCCAAAGTTTTGCGGCGCTTGCTCTCCTGTTTCTCCTCCATCTTAAGTCTGTTGGACTTCTGGTCCAACCACGATGAATAGTTTCCTTTCCAAGGAATACCCTCACCCCTATCCAGCTCAAGAATCCATCCGGCAACATTATCCAGGAAGTAACGGTCGTGGGTAACGGCAATTACCGTACCCTTGTACTGCTGAAGATGTGCCTCAAGCCACTGGATACTCTCAGTATCAAGGTGGTTGGTAGGCTCATCAAGCAAAAGCACATCAGGCTCCTGCAAAAGAAGGCGGCACAATGCAACCCTTCTTCTCTCACCTCCGGAAAGGTTCTTTACCAAGGCATCAGGCTCCGGACACATAAGGGCATCCATAGCTCTCTCCAGTTTTGAATCAAGCTCCCATCCACCTACCTGCTCAATCTTCTCTGTAAGCTCACCTTGTCTCTCTATAAGTTTGGCCATCTGGTCATCATCCATTGGCTCCATAAACTTCATGTTTATCTCTTCATACTCCTTAAGGACATCCACAACCTCCTGTACACCCTCCTCCACAATCTCACGTACAGTCTTTGAGTCATCAAGCTGCGGCTCCTGCTCCAAATATCCCACAGAATAACCTGGAGCCCATACAACCTCACCCTGATAAGATTTTTCAATACCTGCAATAATCTTCATAAGGGTAGATTTACCGGAACCGTTCAAACCAATGATTCCAATCTTTGCACCATAGAAGAATGATAGATAAATGTCTTTAAGAATTGTCTTGTTGCTGGCAGGCAAAGTCTTGCCAACGCCATTCATTGAAAAAATAATCTTTTCGTCTGCCATATCTCTATATAAATTTAGGCAAATATACTTCTTTTTAAGCAAATAACATCTACTCTGGTCACCTTCCATCAAAGCCTTATGAAAAGCCCTTGAAGAGGGAAATCCACTATCACAGATTATCTGCTCCATATCACTCTCCCCGGCCTGGACAAGCGAAATGGCATAGTCCAATCTGAGCCCGTTAAGATAAGACAAATATGACATCTTCTTTTTCTGGTTGAACATCCTTGAAAGATACGTTCTGTTGGTCCCTATCTCCTGGGCCAGCAGATCCAATGTAAGGTTATGCTTGAGAAAAAGTTTTTTCTCAAGCATTAGAATATCCACCCTATATGCCAACTCATCATATTTGTCATCACACCCGGCTCTCTTCTCATCAGTTCCACAATCATTTGAAAAGGCTGTGAGAAATTGGCCAATCCTCCACAACACCTTTTTACAAAAGGTAATCATCCACCGATACCAGTTCATTATTCTCCAATTTTAGTTTTATCATCCTGCCCCAATCCCCGGGGGTAAACCCGGTATTATATTTGAATACTATTGAAAAGTTGCTGTACGAACTAAATCCGCACATCTCCCCCAACTCCCTCATCTCCAAAGTTGGATTTTCCAGAAAACGGGTACACACCTCCCTTACTCTGTAATAATTCACAAACTGGCAGAAATTCTTTGAAAGTCTGGCATTAAGCGCTCTGGAAAGGTATGTCTTATTGGTTCCAATCATAAGGGCTACATTTGCAATCTTTATATCCATATTCCTGTAAAGATGCTCTTTCTCAAAAAGGGTCATAAGGGCATAAATTATACGTGAATCCTCAACTATACTTTCATCAGCAATACCATTTATATCATCCTCAAGCAACTGTCCATACCCTCTTGTCGGAGCATATTTGCGTCTGGTAACATAGAGTTCATTCAGCTGCTTTACCTCAAGGCACAAAGGCTTTTCATAAAAGATATACCACACATACAACCCCATAAACAGGAGCAGCAGCACATTCTCTCCCCATCCGCAGTTTTTGCAGAAAATGGAGACTCCCATTCCTATTCCACTCAAAACCTCAAAAGCACAGCAGACCACGGCAAGTTCCAGCAATCTGTTTATACTTATTGAGTTTTTAAGAAAACTGTGACGGGTTCTCATCAGATAAAAATAGAGGAAGAAGAGTCCCATCAAACCTACATCCAGAAAGAAATAACCGGAAATATGCACTCCAGCGCCTGTATGAAACAACCACATTACAAATTCATACGCCCCCATTGCCCCAGATGCAAATACAAAAAGGGGAATCTCAAATTTCTTTCCCCTTTTCAGTACCCCGTTCCAAAAGACATAAAACCCGAATAAAGAAGAATAGACAGAGAGTCTGATCAAACATAACCCACAAGGTTCCGGGATGAGTACCATTAAAGGCAACAGAAGGGGAAGCGCTACAAGTTCATTCCCCGCAAGTGCGGTTCCGCTCCTTATCCATTTCACTATAAGATAAACCGATGCTCCAAAAAATATGGCAGCAAATATCAATTTGAAGTACATAATTATTTGATTTAAGTTAGTTCGCTGCAAATGTACTTACTGGGGATACCCTATAATGAAAAAAGGGACCTTACAGCCCCTTTTTTTTCTTTTTTTAAAATCAGAAATTTTAATTTGCTATTTTTTTATCTCATCAAACCCTTTTCCATACACTCCCGACACACTTCCAACAGAAAGAAAAGCATCCCTGTCTATCTCCCTCACCATTCTGTACAGAAGACTCATATCATCCTTTCTCATAATAACCATCACAATCTTGCTCTGCTGTTTGGTATACCATCCCTGACCTTCAATAAGGGTTACACCCCTTCCGGTCTGTGAAGTGATTGCATCTGCCAACTCTGCATATTTCTTTGAGAAAATGAAAATCTGTGAAGATTGTTTTGTTCCCGATATGAACATATCCACAGAGTAGCTGCAGGCACCAATAAGGATATATCCATAAAGGATGGTTGCAAATCTCTCTCCCCAGCTCTCAACACCAATAACAGCCCCTGAAGCATCCAACACCTCTTTAGGAGGGAGCAGCAGCGATGATGCAATAATGAAAATATCCAAAAGAAGAATTACCCTTCCGGCAGATATATTCTTGTATTTTACAATCATAAGTGCAACAATGTCTGTACCTCCGGTACTTCCACCCTGTGAAAAGCTTATGCCAATACCCAGTCCGGCACATACACCACCAAAAATTGCACAAAGCAGTTTGCCGTTGGAAATGGCTATCTCCTGAATAAATACGTCGGGAATAAGAGGTGGAACAATTTCATAGAATACAGATGCTATGATAATTGCATAAACCGTTTTCATTCCAAACGCCTTTCCCAAAACTTTAAGGGCTATCAGCAGCAGGATGAGGTTTATTACAAAGAACGAGACACTCACCGGAATATTGAATGCATAAAGCAATATTGCAGATATACCGGTAACTCCTCCACCAACCATATTGTTTGGGATAAGGAACACAATCCATCCCAAAGTATAAAGCAAAAGGCCTAAAGTAATTATAACGTAAGCCTTTAGCTCCCCAAAAATTCTTAATGTATTTTTATTCATCTCAAATTATTTGTATCAGAACAAAGAGGGAGCTTCAAGCCCCCTCCTAGATATCAGTTAGCAAACAACGTTAATTATCTTCCCGGGAACAACTATCACCTTCTTAATACCGTTCTCTCCAACATATTTTGCAGTATTCTCATTCTCCCTTACCGCCTGCTCAACCTCTTTTGGTGAAAGGCTCTTTGAAAGTTCAAGTTTGAATCTCATTTTTCCGTTGAATGATACCGGATACTCAAAGGTGTTCTCTACTGTATATGCCTCAACATACTCAGGGAATGCGGCACAAGAAACACTCTCCTTATTGCCCAACTGGCTCCACAACTCCTCTGTAATATGAGGTGCAAATGGAGAAAGCAGGATTACCATCTGCTCAAGAATCTCCTTCTTGTTGCATTTCAAATCCTGAAGCTCATTAAGGGCAATCATAAATGCACTTACAGATGTATTGAACGAGAAGTTCTCAATATCGGTTCCAACTTTATTGATAAGCTTGTGCAATGCTTTCAACTCTGCAGGGGTAGCCTTCTCATCTGTTACAATCCAATTCCCTTCCCTGTTCCAGAACATTCTCCAGAACTTCTTAAGGAATCTGTTCACACCGTCAATACCTTTAGTATCCCAAGGCTTGCTCTGCTCCAACGGGCCAAGGAACATCTCATACAATCTCAATGTATCGGCGCCGTAATCATTACAGATATTGTCAGGATTTACAACGTTGAACATAGACTTGCTCATCTTCTCAACTGCCCAACCACAAATGTACTCACCGTTCTCAAGGATAAACTCTGCATTTGCATAATCAGGCATCCAAGCCTTGAATGCATCAATATTAAGCTTGTCATTTACCACAATGTTCACATCCACGTGAATCTCTGTAGTGTCATACTCATCTTTAAGACCGTATGAAACAAATGTATTTGTATTCTTAATTCTGTATACAAAGTTTGAACGGCCCTGAATCATACCCTGGTTGATAAGCTTCTTGAACGGCTCCTTCTCAACCACATAACCCAAATCATAAAGGAACTTGTTCCAGAATCTTGAGTAGATAAGGTGACCTGTTGCGTGCTCTGTACCACCAATGTACAAGTCAACGTTTTTCCAGTAAGCATCAATATCCTTATTTACAAGAGCCTTGTCATTTGCAGGATCCATATATCTCAAGTAGTATGCGCTACTGCCGGCAAAACCAGGCATTGTGCTCTTCTCCAACGGATATCCGTTATATGTCCAGTTCTCTGCACGTGCCAATGGTGGCTCACCATCCTCTGTAGGAAGGAATTTGTCTACCTCAGGCAACTGTAGCGGAAGCTCCTCCTCTGGAACAGGAGTTGCAATACCATCCTTATAGTAGATAGGGAACGGTTCTCCCCAATATCTCTGTCTTGAGAAAATTGCATCCCTCAATCTGTAGTTTATCTTTCTGCGTCCAATACCAAGTCTCTCAACCTCATCAATAGCAGCTGGAATAGCCTCCTTAACTGTTTTGCCTGTAAGGAATCCGCTGTTGCACATAATTCCCTCTTTGGCATCAAAGCTCTCTGTACTTACATCGCAACCCTCAATAAGAGGAATAATAGGAAGATTGAAAGTTTTTGCAAAGTTGTAGTCACGGCTGTCGTGAGCAGGAACTGCCATAATTGCACCTGTACCATAACCTGCCAACACATACTCAGAAACCCATACAGGAACCTGCTCGTTTGTGAAAGGATTTACAGCATACGAACCGGTAAACACGCCTGTAACTTTTCTTGTCTCGGCAATTCTCTCACGCTCAGTCTTTTTCTTAGCCTCAAGAAGATATGCCTCAACCGCCTCTTTCTGCTCTTTGGTTGTAAGTTTCTCAACCCACTCGCTCTCTGGAGCCAAAACCATAAAGGTAACACCAAATACAGTATCAGCTCTGGTTGTAAAGATTGTCATATCATACTCGGCAGCCTCGCCCTCTACAGGGTTTGTATTGGCAACCTTAAATATCATCTCTGCACCCTGTGATTTTCCAATCCAGTTCTTCTGCATCTCTTTCAGCGCATCTGTCCACTCAAGCTCCTCCATATCAGCAAGCAACCTCTCTGCGTATGCAGAAACTCTAAGCTGCCACTGCTTCATCTTCTTCTGCTCTACAGGATGACCACCCCTTACAGAAAGGCCCTCTTTAACCTCATCGTTGGCCAATACGGTACCAAGAGCCGGACACCAGTTTACTGCTGTCTCTCCCTGATAC
This sequence comes from Candidatus Egerieisoma sp., assembly GCA_045531975.1. Taxonomy (GTDB): domain Bacteria; phylum Bacteroidota; class Bacteroidia; order Bacteroidales; family UBA932; genus Egerieousia. The sequence continues at coordinate 14,565 of JAZSEZ010000084.1, forward strand.
GCTATTCTGTACTGCATAAGGATATCGCTCTTCTCCAAATCAGAGAATCCGTTCCACTGCTGTGCAGTAAAAGTTGGAACCTCACCGCAAGCTGCATCAACATTTGCATTTCCCTCTTTTGCAAAAATCTCCTCAAGCTCACTTATAGGGCAAGCTTTTGCCGCAACATTATTGTAGTAAGAACCGAACATCTTAAGGAATGCCCACTGGGTCCATTTGTAATATCCAGGATCACAGGTTCTGATCTCCCTGCTCCAGTCATACGAGAACCCTATACGGTCCATCTGCTCGCGGTATCTGTTAATATTTTTCTCGGTAGTTGTAGCCGGATGCTGGCCTGTCTGGATTGCATACTGCTCAGCAGGCAAACCAAATGCATCGTAGCCCATAGGGTGGAGCACATTAAAACCTTTCAGTCTTTTATAACGGCTGTAGATATCACTTGCAATGTATCCCAGAGGGTGACCTACGTGCAAGCCTGCTCCCGATGGATATGGGAACATATCCAGAACGTAATATTTTGGTTTTGAAGAATCTGCCTCTACTTTAAATGTCTGGTTCTTGGCCCAGAACTCCTGCCATTTTTTCTCAATGTCTAAAAAATTGTACTCCATTTTCAGATTGTATTTATTCAACCTGCAAATGTAGTACATTTTGTTTATTTCTTTATTCCAAATGAAGGGGATTTTGTAAGTTTGAACTCAACCGGAACAGAAATTCTCACACTTACACTCTTTCCTGCAATTTGGGCAGGTTTCCATTTTGGAGAAGCCAGAATCACCTTCTTCACCTGGGCATCAATATCATCATCAACACCCCTCACAATCTCAACATCCCCAACTTTTCCTTTGCTGTCTACCACAAACTCCACAATCACCCTTCCCTCAACGCCATTACGGAGGGCACTCTCCGGATATTTTATATACTCATACACCCATCTGTTGAGGAACTGGGTCTCATCCCCGTGCAGGAATGTTGCCTTTTTATGTACAGAATTTTGTGTATAAACCTTCTCTTCATTACCCTTCCCCTTGGAAGAATCTGAATTGTTGCCAGAGATGGTCTTAATCCTCCCCTCCTTGTTTGCCAAAACCTCGGTCATCGCCACAACATACTCAACAAGTCCCTCCATCTGTTTATAATCCAATTTGTCGGGAGTATCCCTGACTGTATGGTAATCCCTGTGCACACCCGATGTAAAAAGTGTTACAGGAATCCCCTTTTCGTAGAACAGTCTGTGGTCTGAAGGGAAATAATCTGTTGGAACATATTCAGGAGAGATGCTCAATGCTCTTCCCGACAAAGCCGAAATTATCTCCATCAGTTCAATATTTGCATCTATGGTATATGCACGCATTGCATTATCTCTTCCACTGCGCCCCACCATATCAAGATTTATCATAGCAACAATGTCATCCACATTCCCAAAAGAGCGGTTCAGGAAATACCAGCTTCCAACCATACCCAACTCCTCAGCTCCAAAAAGGGCAAAAATGACGGAGCGTCTGAAAAGGAAATGTTGTGAAGAAACCTGTTTTGCAATCTCAATCAGAGATGCCACACCGGATGCATTGTCATCTGCTCCAAAAAAGATCTGAACTTCATCCTTGCCATCCTTTTTCAGGATTGAGGCTCCCAAATGGTCATAATGGGCAGCCACCACCACATACTCATTCTTGAGTACCGGATCATACCCCTCAACCACACCTATCACATTCCGTGAATGCAGGGTATCCCCTTTTGAGGCAATATAAAAATCTTCCCCATCTTCCGGAGAGAGCATTATCACTCCTGCATCGTTAAGCTGATTGTAAAGATAACGGGCAACATCCAGTTCCTGCTGAGTTCCCGCACCTCTGCCCAACCTTGCAGAATCTGTAAGATATCCTATATTTTTTTTCAGATTTTTCTCTACAGAATCAAACTGCTGTCCGCTTGCCAGATATGGCACAAGAGCCAGCACAAAAAACAATATTACCCTATATCTCTTCATATTTATTCCAGTTTCTTATCACCGTCATTACCAAGTTTTATACCAAGGTCTCTGACGTAAAATATTTTTTACCGCTTTATTGCATAAATGACAAATCCCCCGCAGCCACAAGGTGCAGCTGCGAAGGATATATCTGATGGTATTACCATTCCTTAACTTCTTATTTGAAGAAAGGTGGTTTCACAACAACCGCTTTAAGCAATTTGTCTCTTACCTTAATGTAAATCTCAGAACCCAATTTGTAATATGGAGCAGCAGCGTATGCCAAACCAACAGCTTTACCGCAAGTTGGGCCCATAGTACCTGAAGTAACAACTCCAATTACATTGCCCTCTGCATCACATACCTCATAACCGTGACGAGGAACACCTCTGTCTACCAACTCAAAACCGCAAAGTCTTCTTGTAAGGCCGTCAGCTTTCTGTTTAAGCATATAATCTCTGTCAATGAAATCACCTTTAACATCGTTGAACTTGGTAATCCAAGCAAGGTTAGCCTCAAGTGGTGAAGTTGTATCATCAATATCGTTGCCGTACAAGCAGAAACCAGCCTCAAGTCTTAGAGTGTCACGAGCACCCAAACCAATAGGACGGATACCCTCTGGAGCACCTGCCTCAAAAATGCCTTTCCATAGTTTGTCAGCATCCTCATTTGCAACATAAACCTCACATCCGCCTGAACCGGTGTAACCTGTAGTAGAGAAGATTGCATTAGGAATACCTGCTACAGTACATTTCTTGAATGTGTAATACTCCATATCCTCTACTGGAGCATCACAGATTCTCTGCATAATCTTCAATGCATTAGGACCCTGGATAGCCAACTGGCAAATCTCATCTGAAGCATTGTAAAGCTCTTTACCTGGAGTGATATTGAATTTAGGGGCAACAGCACACAAGTGGTTCCAGTCTTTCTCAATGTTTGCAGCATTAACTACAAGGAAGTAAGTCTCTGAATCAATGCAGTATACTAGCAAATCATCTACAATACCACCTTTTCCGTTAGGGAAACAAGAGTACTGTACTTTACCTGGAGTAAGAACAGAAACGTCATTTGAAGTTACATACTGGCAGAATGCAAGAGCGTTAGGGCCTTTAACCCAGAACTCACCCATATGTGAAACGTCAAATACACCAACATTGGTTCTTACAGCATTATGCTCATCTTTAATTCCCACATACTCAATAGGCATATTGTAGCCTGCAAATGGGACCATTTTTGCACCCAATTCAATGTGTTTTTGGGTAAACGCAGTAGTTTTCATATTGTCTAAAGTGTGTTTTATGTTTATTTATATATAAAATCCTTTTCTGTATGGAAGAAGAACTTCCTCTTATTCTTCTGTCTGGTGCAGTCCCTGCGATGCTCCGTAAACCCACATGTCGTATGGACAGAAATCCATATCCCCTATCCTCTCCATCTCACGTACTGCTGCACTGAATGTTCCGAAGCTTCCAACCACAACCATCTTGAATCCGTTCTTAAGGAGAACCTGCTGCGAGGCAACACCCATCCCCCTTACCAGAGAATCCAATGCATGGGCATTCTTGTGATCCTTAAAAGAGCCCAACACCACAAAATACCCCTCCAACTGAGGTACTGCAACCTTTGCCGCATTCATTATGGAATCCTGCTCCCTTCTGGCCTTTTCTGCCTCCTCATGAAGCCTTTGCTGCTCCTTTATCTGCAACTCAAGCTTCATCTGCTCTATATCTTTTGATGTTGGCATACCCATCTGACCCTTAACCCAATCGCAACCTTGGAGAATAATGGCTACAGAGATGCTCAATACCACATATTTACATTTTGCAAAGTACTCCATATTATAAATCAATAAGCTTCTCACAAATGTAGGAAATAATGGTTCAATCGCAAAAAAAATGTATATTTACAATTGTATTTTCAACATTTGCCATAAGATGAGATTTACAGACAGAGTAAAAGGTATTGCCTCTATAAAAGAGCACATAAACATAAGTACAGCCCAAAACCAGATCATTTCAAGCATTGATTTCAGAGGGCCCAATTTGTGGATTCTTGCGTTTGCAATTATTATTGCCAGTGTGGGACTGAATGTAAATTCAATCCCCGTAATAATTGGCGCAATGCTTATTTCTCCCCTTATGGGGCCAATTATGGGTGTGGGTCTGGCACTTGGTATAAACGACACACACCTGCTCAAGAAATCCCTCACCAATCTGGTAATAATGACGGGGATAAGTATCCTTGCCTCCACATTTTTCTTTTTTATAAGTCCGCTCAGTCTGGAAGAGCCTACAGAGCTGCTGGCCCGCACCAATCCCACAATCTACGATGTGTTCATAGCCCTTTTTGGAGGATTTGCGGTAATCATTGAGGTGTGCAAAAAAGAGAAAGGGACAGTTATTGCAGGTGCTGCCATTGCCACAGCCCTTATGCCTCCCCTCTGTACTGCAGGGTATGGAGTTGCCACAGGAAGTTTCTCATACTTTATTGGAGCATTATACCTGTTCTTCATAAACTCCGTATTCATTGCTCTGGCAACATTCTTTACAGTAAGAGTACTCAACTTCCCCCTTGTAAAATTTTCAGACCCCAAAAAACAGAAAAAAGTAAACAGAGTTATAACTGTATTTACAATTATCCTCATCCTGCCAAGTATTTGGTCGGCATTTACGGTAATTAAAGAGAACAATTTCAATCAGATTGCAAAAAGATTCATAGAGGAGAACCGCAACATTGCCAACAGCTATATTTATGATTTCAGCATTGAGCACTCTACCAACAAGCAATCAAAAATATACATCTCCATTGCCGGAGAGGCCCTCTCAGAGCAGGACATAGCAGACCTTCACTACAAATTGGAGAAAGCAGGAATAAATCCACAGCAGCTTGTAATAAACCAGGCCGGCACTTATATTCCCGACAAAAGATCAGAAAAAGAGGTTGTAAAGAGCATATTTGAGCAGAATGAACAGGAAATACAGAAGAGGGAAGCCCTTATAGCCCAGATGGAGAGCCAGCTGAAAGCCTTCAACGACAAAAAATTCCCAAGCAGCCAGATTGCAAAGGAAATTGTGGCCCAATACCCGCAGCTCCTGTCTCTGACCCTTGCAAGGGGAGACCATATAGACCTGCTTCTCACTTCACAGGCCAAAGGGAATACTCCGGAAGAAAAGATTGTGGCTATCCTGAAACTCTCAGAGCCATTGGACAATAGTGAGATTGAGAAACTTCAGAAATGGCTTGCCATAAGGCTGGATGTTCCGCAGATTAAAATTATTGTAGAGCAGTAACATATTATGAGGCGTTTCTACATAGTATTATCACTTCTGCTGTGCATTGCAATGCATAGTTGGGCACCTTTTGCCTATGGTAAAGTAAAAGGGAAAAAGACTGTTCTGCACCCTGTAGATATAGAGAAGCCCCAACTGCAATTGGAGCGCAACTGCACATACACCCCAATTACATATCCACAAAAAGCGGTAAAACTGTATGACACCATAAGCATTACCTTTATTGGCGATGTAATGCAACACGGAAAACAGCTTCTGAGCGCCCTTGAAGACAACAGCAATCCCGATAACCCGCATTCATACAACTATACACACGTATTCAAGCACATAGAAAAAAAACTGCAATCTGCAGACCTCTCTGTTGCCAATATGGAGTTCCCGCTTGGAACTCCACCCTACAAGGGGTATCCTGCATTCTCGGCTCCCGAGTCAATTGCCTGGAAAGCCAAAGAGTGCGGCATAGACCTTTTCCTGCTTGCCAACAACCATATTCTTGACAAAGGGAAACGGGGGCTTCTCAACACAATTGGTGTATATGAAGCTATGGGGGGAAGATATATTGGAGCATACAAAAACAGTACAGACCAAAATAATCTCAACCCGGTTTTCTACAATATAAACGGAATAAGGGTGGCTTTTCTCAATTTTACATACGGGACAAACGGATTTGCCATACCGGAACCCTGCAAGGTGAACCTTATGGACAGCATTCACGTTAAGGAGTGCATAAACAGGGCTAAGGATATGGGGGCCGACATAATAATTTGCGCACCACATTGGGGAGAAGAGTATCAGTTGCGCCCCTCTGTGCACCAGAGGAGATGGGCAGCAATGCTGCAACGCGAAGGGGTTAAGGTAATTGTAGGGAGCCATCCCCACGTTCCCCAATCGGCCTATATAACAGGGGAGAATATCCTGTTCTACTCACTGGGTAACTACATAAGCAATCAGACAACACCCGATTACACCCAACTTGAACTGATGGTTACAATACGCATAATGAAAAATTTCCATACAGGAAAAACATCACTGCTGGAACCTGAAATTGAATTTTTGTGGTGTTTCAAAAAAGATGAATTTGGCCCGGACTACACAGTTGTTCCGGTAAAGGACATTTTGGGAAAGCCGGAAAAGGTAAAGGACAAAACCCAATACCGCAGAATGGAGAACACATACAACAGCTTTATTAAAGAGAACCTTATAAGAAATTAAAATACGCCCTTGAATATGGCAGAGAAAAAGATTGAATTGTTTGAAATAGATCCTGTAGAGATTTTTGGTGTAAACGATAAACTTATAACCAGATTGGCAAACTACTACCCTAAATTGAAAGTTATTCCAAGGGGAAATACCATCTCACTTAAGGGAAGCAGTAAGGATATTGCAAGTTTTCAGGCCAATGTAGATGCCCTTATCAACAAAAGGCACAAGAAAAGAAGCCTTAACATAGATGATGTTGACCAGCTGTTTGAAGATTCAGATTTTGGAATAGGGAGCAGTGCCCTCAACACTCTTGAGATGACAGCAGACGGATTGAAGGGCGGGTTTGCAGATGAGAAAAGTGATATTATAGTGTTCGGAAATGATGGCAAGATAGTGCGTGCCCGTACAAAGAACCAGAAGAAACTGGTTGAAGAGTACTACAAGAACGACTTAATATTTGCACTTGGTCCAGCCGGTACAGGAAAAACATACACTGCCATTGCACTTGCTGTAAGAGCTCTCAAAAACAGGGAGGTAAAGAAACTTATCCTAACCAGACCTGCCGTTGAAGCGGGTGAGAGATTGGGATTTCTTCCCGGAGACCTTAAAGACAAGCTTGATCCGTATTTGCAGCCTTTGTATGATGCCCTTGGTGATATGATTCCTCCCCAAAAGCTCAAATTGCTAATAGAAGAGGGAACTATTCAGATTGCCCCATTGGCATATATGAGGGGTAGAACCCTGGAAAGTGCATTTGTAATATTGGATGAGGCCCAGAACACCAGCCTTGGACAGCTTAAGATGTTCCTTACCCGTATGGGCAACAACGCCAAATTTATTGTCACAGGAGATGCTACCCAAATTGACCTGCCAAACAAAAAGGATTCAGGACTCGCCAGAGGTGTTGAGATGCTTAAAAGTGTAAAAGGGATAAGCGTTGTAAACTTCAACAAAGAAGATATTGTACGTCATCCTCTTGTAAGCAAAATTGTGAAAATATTTGATTCCGAATCAGAATAAAGGGATCTTGCAAAAAATGTCTGTAAAGGTGGAAATTCAAGGCGTAACGCAGAATTTTCACCTTTTTTACCACGAGCCGCCTGCGCCACCTCCTCCAAAGGAGCCTCCCCCAAAGCCTCCAAATCCGCCAAAAGAGCCACCTCCAAAGGAACCTCCGCCAAAACTGCCTCCACGGTGGCGGGAACCTGTTGCATTACCCAATATTGAACCAAGAATAAAAGCATCTGTAGCGGTAAAATCCCTTCCGCCTCTATGATTGCCTCCACCCATATTCTTGTTATCACCTTTTGACATTGCCACAAGCAATATTACAAAAGCTATAATAAAAAGCATGAACAATGAAGCTGCTGCAATATCCCCATCATCGGAAGAGGCAAATTCATCGGTGGATATTTCACCTGCTATAACAGGCATAAGAATATCCAATGCTGCATTTATTCCTCCATAGTAATCGTTATTCTTAAAATGAGGTATCATTACCCTCTCAATAACCCTTTTTGCAAAGGCATCGGGAACAGCCCCTTCAAGACCATAACCTGTAGCTATAAAAACCTCTCCACTGGAATTGCCCAGTTTTGGTTTTACAAGAATAACTATACCGTTGTCAAACTTTTTCTGCCCTACGCCCCACTCCTCTCCTATAGAATAGGCAAGCTCAGCTTTGTCGTACCCATAAAGCTCCGGTACAACTACAATTGCTATCTGGTTTGAGGTGGAATCTGAGAATGCTACAACCTTTCTCTCCAATACAGACTTCTCTGCCGGAGAAAACAGCCCCGCAAGGTCATTCACAAGTACAGGAGGAACCGGCCTTTGAGGCACTTGAGCAGAGAGCTGAAGTGTTACCAAAAGGGACAGAACTGTAAAAATCCTGCAAACTTTATTTACCAAAAGAGATTTCATCGGGTTGCTCATTTACATCATCACTCTGATATGGGAAATATTTCTTCAATGATTCTCCTGCCTCCCTTATTGCAGAAGACAAACCTTCCACATAATTGCCGGCAGAGAACGCCTCTCCCATACGTTGTTTTATACCATCCCAGAAATTGTCGGGAACAGCATTGTTAATCCCCACATCCCCTATTATTGCAAATTTTCTGCTCTCTACTGCCACATATACAAGTACTCCATTGCGGGATTGGGTGTTGTACATCTTCAGATAATTGAAAATGTACACAGCTCTCTGCAGAGGGTCTCCGGCACACTTTGATTCAAGATGCACCCTAATCTCCCCAGAAGTGTGAAGTTCAGCATCCTTAATGGCCTGAACTAACTGCAGCTGTCCCTCCTTCCCTATGAAGTCCTTCACTTTCATTTGGCAGACGTATATTAGAACTCAACTTTTGGAGCCTGCTGCGCACCTTCCTGAGCCTCAAAGTAAGGTTTCTTCTCAAAACCGAACATTCCGGCTACAATATTCTTAGGAAACTGTCTGATAGTTGTATTGTAAACTCTTGCAGCATCATTGAATTTCTTGCGCTCTACAGCAATCCTGTTCTCTGTACCCTCAAGCTGTGCCTGAAGCTCAAGGAAGTTCTGGTTTGCCTTCAAATCGGGGTAGTTCTCTGTAATTGCAAGCAATTTGCCCAAAGCAGAACCAAGTTCACCCTGCGCTTTCTGATATTTTGCCAACTCCTCAGAAGTAAGATTCTCCGGATCCACTGTAATTTGGGTAGCCTTGCTTCTTGCACTTATAACCCCTTCCAAAGTCTGCTGCTCGTGAGCTGCATAACCTTTTACTGTGGCAACCAGATTAGGGATAAGGTCGGCTCTCCTCTGATATACATTCTCAACTTGAGACCACGCTGCCTGAACGCCCTCATCCATTTTCACCATTTTATTGTAATTGCCCTGGAACCAGAAGAAGATTCCCAAAACAACTGCCGCTACGGCCAAAAGTACTATCAATCCTTTTTTCATCTCTTTAAAACTGTTTAGTTATTTCCTTTAAGTCTCACACACCTTACAGATGCAGCCATTCCATCTTTTGCACAATAGTTTACAGAAACATCGGGATACTCGCTGTAAATGTATTTGTAGTGTGCATTATTGCTGTCTTTCTCTGTTGAACTCCACCAGAAACCATATTTGAGCATATTGCTGTAGTTGTTGTACTCATTTGAAGCACATCCCGAAGCAAGGGCATTCCATCCGTACTCATTTGTAGGTGTAACTTTTGGTGAGTATGTCCAAACAGCAGATCCGTTAAACTGTGCATTTGCCATAAGTTTTGGCGCAATTCCAACCCAATTATCCATAAATGAAACCTCCACTCCACCATTCACGGCCTTTGCAAGATCCATCCAGTCCTCATCGGTAGGTACACTCCAACCCTCTGGACACACACCCTGCACGCCATTTCCAAGTCCGCTGGCCGAAACACCGCCGGTAGCATCTTCCCAAGTATACAATCTTCCAAACAACATTGCAGCCGCCTCTGTTTTTCCAAAACCTTCACCTGCACCTTTCCAGTTAAGATTCCTGTCCATCCACTGCAAATTGCCAATCTCCACAAAACCATAAAGAGTATTGTCCCTTGAATCTATAAAGGATTTGAGAGGAAGTGCAAGACCAGTCAAACTGCTGTTGTCAAGTACTGTTATAAACTGAGTTAAAGACGAGCTGTAATACTCATCACCACAGTCTGCTGTAAGAGTTACACTGTATGTAGCCAGTGAATCCGGTGCAATTACCTTTATTGTAAGCAAATCATCAGACTCATACAACGAGTCCAATCCTACATATGACCATTCGTAAGTGGATTTTGGGGTATAAACTCCCGATGCGTGCATCTCCAATGTATCACCCACCAGCGCATAGATTGGAAGATAGAATTGTGGGGAACCCTCCAATGTAAGAAGAGTCTCTTCCTCTTCATCCTTATCGCACGAAGTACATACCATTGCAACAGACAAAAGGGCCACCACCGATATTGTAACAGACCTGAAAAGATTCAGGCCAAAGAATTTTACAGTCTCTATTTTCATTTGGTTATTCAGTATAAAATGAGCACAAAAGTAATATTTTTTCTAAATTTGTACTAAAATCGTGCCACTAAAATAAACCAGCAGGCATATAATATGGGTACAATGAGAGCAAGAACATATATCAAATATACTGCCATCACCTTTATGTTGCACATAATTCTCTTGTTTTCAACCGGCTGCAACAAAAGCAAGACAACATATGCAACAGTAGACGGATTTGCCCAGGGAGGGACATTCCATCTTGTATACCAGCCTGCAGCAAATGCACAGGAATATAATATTCCCGACAGTCTGTCACTATATTTCAAACAAATAGACAAATCCCTCAGCGGATATGATTCAACATCTTTAGTTTCCAGAATCAACAGAGGTGAAAACCCTCCGCTTGATTCATTGTTTATAGAATGTTTCAACATCTCCAAAGCGATATATGAGAATACAGACGGTGCATTTGACATCTCAGCAGCACCATTCTTTGACCTTTGGGGGTTCGGGTTCAGCAACAAGGGGGAGATTTCCCAACAGAAGATTGACAGCCTTATGAACTTTGTAGGGATGGAAAAGTTATCAATCACTTATGATTCTGCTACCGGGGCATCATATCTGCTCAAAAGTGATGAAAGGATGAAAGTAAACTTCAATGCAATTGCACAGGGGTACACTTGCGATTATATCTGCAGCAAACTTGAAAAGATGGGAATTGAAAACTATCTGCTTGAGGTTGGTGGTGAAATATTGTGCAAAGGGGTGAATGCCAAAGGGAACCCCTGGAGCATTGGAATTGACAAACCTATAGACGGCAATTTTATTCCGGGACAATCTGTAGAGGCTGTACTGGAGGTTTCCGGCAGAGGTCTTGTAACATCAGGCAATTACAGGAAATTTTACATAATTGACGGAGAGAAATTCTCCCATACCATAGATCCAAGAACCGGTTATCCCGTAAAACATAACCTTTTGAGCGCAACTGTTCTAGCCCCTACAGCAGCAATGGCAGATGCTTACGCCACATACCTTATGGTAATTGGAATGGAAAAGGGGAAAGAGTTCATATCCAAGGCTGAGAATATGGATGCCCTTATGGTGTATGGTGAACAGGATAACCTTAAGGTTTTTGCAACAGAAGGGGTACATCGCAAACAGATGAAATAACAACACAAAAAATACACAAAAATGGAAAACAAAAATTTGAAAAAGAATCTGGACGAGAGCACAAAGATGTCGCGTAGAGGATTCCTGAAAACAGCTGCTGCTGGAGCAGGAGCTGCCTCACTTGCAATGTTCAGCGCATCTTCAGTAGGCTCTTTCCTTACTTCGTGCACCACAAAAGAGCACTTTGATACCATTATTGCAAATGGTATAGTTTATTGTGGAGACGGCAAAGCTCCACTTACAAATGCAATGGTGGGTATTAAGGATGGAAAAATTGTGGAGATTGGAAAACTTGGCAACCTTAAGAACCTTGCAGAGCACTGCAAAGTGATTGATGCAGAGGGTTTGGCTGTTTCACCAGGATTCATTGATATCCACTCCCATACAGATACCAACCTTCTTATTGCCCCAGAGGGAGGCAGCAAACTTTATCAGGGTGTAACTACAGATATTGGCGGAAACTGCGGCGATTCACCGTTCCCATATTCAGATGAGTATTTTGCATCAAAACAAGGTACACTAAGATACGGTTTCCCATTCTGGAAAGATTTGGACGGTTTCTATGATGCACTAAGGGCTAAGAAAATTGGTATCAACTACAAGACTTACACCGGCCAGGGTCAGTTGCGTTCTGCAGTAGTTGGAGACAACGCTGTTGCTGCAACTCCTGAGCAGATGAAGAAGATGCTTGAAATCCTTGATGCAGAGATGGCTATGGGCAGCCTTGGTCTCTCTTGCGGTTTGGAGTATGCTCCAGGTTCATATGCAAGCAATGACGAGATTGTTGAACTGCTTAAAGTTGTTGCAAAACACAACGGCTTGTTTGCAATCCATATGAGAAATGAGGATGACCACGTAGAAGAGGCTATTGCCGAAGCTATTGATCTTGCACGCAAATCTGGTGTAAGACTTCAGATTTCTCACCTTAAAGCTCAGAATGCCGCAAACTGGCATAAAGGTCCTAATATGCTCAAACTTATTGAGGATGCAAAAGCAGAGGGAATTGATATAGCATTTGACCGCTACCCTTACATTGCCTTCTCTACCGGTATGAACTGCTTTGTTCCTCTTGATATGAGACAAGGTTCAATGGAAGAGGTTCAGGCAAGAATCCGCAACCCAAGAACAGAGAAAGTTATTGCAGAGTATGCAAACAGCCGCTTAAAGAGATTGGGAGGCCCTCAGAATGTTCTTATTGCAGCTTGTGAAAAACCGGAGAATGCAATGTTCTCCGGCAAGAACGTAGCTGAATGTTGCGAGCTTACAGGCTTGGAGCCTTGGCCTATGATTAAGAAGATTCTCCTTTCTGAGTACTACTTGCAGATGGTTGGTTTTGCAATGAAAGATGAGAATGTACAGATGTTCCTTGCTCACGAACTTGGAATGCCTGCATCAGACGGAAGTGTATACTCTCCAGTGGGTGAATTGAGCAAAGAGATTCCTCACCCAAGATCTTACGGAACATTCCCAAGATTCTTTGGCAAATACATAAGAGAGGACAAGATTTGCGACCTTCAGACAGCCATCTACAAATGTACAGCACTTCCAGCTTCAAGAATTGGCTTGAAACAGAGAGGTCTGCTTCTACCTGGCTACGCTGCAGACATTACAATCTTCAACCCTCAGACTATTGCAGAGGCTTGTACTTACCAGCAGCCTCACCAGTACTCTCCAGGCATTGAGCACGTTATTGTAAATGGTGTGCACACATTGGAGAAAGGCAAATTCTTAGGTGAATTTGGCGGGCAGATTGTATAATCTGTATACACAGTAAAAAAATTGTCGGGAAGAGATCTTTTTTCCCGACAATTTTATTTTTATATCCTCCCCAAAAATTACTCTGCAGGATTCATTACAAGCTCAAAGATATTTCCTGGGGCAAGAAGTTCCTGCACAAACTTTTGGATTGACTCAGGGGTTGCAACCTTCTCTACAGTCTCAAGATATCCTGTAAAATTATCTCTGCCATTAGTGTAGTACTGATATGTCAGATTATGCCAGTATGAGTTGCTTATCTGCTTCTCTGGGAATGCTTTTATCATATTCTCTTTAGCCTTGGTAACATACTCCGCATTAGGACCATTCTTAGCTATATCGGCCAATCCGCTCTTGGCAAGTTCAATAAGTTTTGGAGCTTTTGCAACATCAGTATCAAACGCAACAAGCAACATAAACGCCTCTTTTGGCTCTCCAGTAATCTGCACCTGAACACCAACTCCATATGTTCCACCTTCATCTTCCCTTATGGTTTTGGTATACAACTGATCAAGGACACTGTTAAGTACAGACATTCTTATGTCGTTCTCCAGGTTCTTCTTCATTTCCCCATTGTAAAGGATGGCTACAGATGTCTTTGGTGTCTCCATTGGGGTTGTAAAATGATTTGTCTGTTTCCCTTCAGGATTCTTAATTCCCTCATCCTTCCAGGCAGTACCTTTCTGCGAGACTACTGGAAGAGAACCTATATATTTCTCTACCATTGGTCTTAGCTCGTCCAAATTCACATTACCAGTAATATACACTTTCAAACCACCCTGATCTGCTACAAGCTCTCTGTAACCTTTTTCAATATCTGCAAGACTTGCTTTCTCAAGCAACTCTTCAGATATAAAAGGTCTTCTTGGATTATTGCATACAATTGCCTCATTCAGCTCTTTTGAGAAAACGCTGTTCGGCTGCTTCAACAAGTTTGGCAACACCGCCTTAATTCTGTTGAATCCTGCATCAAACTCCTCCTGATTGAAACGAGGCTGGGTATATGTCATATAAGCAAGCTGCAGGGCTGTCTCAAGATCTTTAGGGGTAGAATATACAGACACACCGTGCTCAAGGTCAGATACATATGGATTTACGCTTACATTTTTTCCTGCAAGCATTTTTGTGAGCTGAGATTTTGAGAACTTGCCCAAACCGGTAGTTGAAAGATAAGTGCTGAATACATTCATCTCAAATGATGGGATAAGTTCATCTGCTAACAAAGAACGGCCACCCTGAGCCACAGTCTTTATCATAATCTCATCTTTCTTGTAGTCTGTAGGTTTTACAATAACCTGCATACCATTCTCCAATGTCCATACAGTTGTACCAAACTTGCCATTCTCTTCTCTCATCACTGGAGAACCGGCAAGAAGAGACGGATCCATCAACGGCTCATTTGATACAGCAATCTTAGGAGCTTCAATCTCTGCCTCTTTAACCTGCGCCAATATTTCAACCAGTTGCGCCTCTGTAGGAACAGCCAAATCATCTCTCTGTGGAGCTGAATAGAAAATGACAATATTGTTGTCTCCATAAAGCTGTTTTACTGCCATATTCAACATCTCCAGAGGAATCATAGCCAAATATTGCTGTACAGTGTTATATGCGTACTCAGGATCCATATATGGAGTTCCTTGCAAGAAATGGTTCATCACATTCTGTACAAGCTGAGGGTTCTGTCTGCTCTCTGCGTTATTCTTTGCAGTTTCATATCTCTTAAGGAGGTTGGTTTTTGCACGCTCAAATTCGTCGGGAGTAAAACCATATCTTTTAACTCTCTCCAACTCTGTCATAAGAGCTTCAAATCCTTTGAGTGCCTCACCGTCTTTGGTTGCAACATCACCCATAAATGCGTGAAGATCATAGCTCAAATCTCCAAATCCCGCACTTGCCTGCAAAAACGGAGCATTAGCAGATCTGGCTATATCCTGCAGTCTTTCATTAATTATGCTGCTTATAAGTTCCTCAAACATCTCATTAAGGAAAGCTACGCCCAGCCCCCTGTACTGCATTGGAATTGCAGGGCTCTTTGCAGCAAGCATTACAGTTGTCTGATCATTCTCCTTATCTGTAAATATGGTTACAATAGGGGTTGCATTGTCCGGTACCACTACCGGCTCTTTAGCCTTAGGATTTTCAGCCTTAGGAAGCTGCCCGAACAAATCTTTAATCTTACCAACCACTGCATCTGCATCCACATCTCCTACCACAATAATAGCCTGCATATCAGGTCTGTACCAGGTCTTGTAATAATTTACCAAAGACTCTGGTTTAAAGTTCTTCAGATTCTCCTCAGATCCAATAAGTGAAACATTCTCCAGAGCTGAACCTTTGAACAACGCCTTCCTTACAGCCAATGTCTGTCTCCAGGCAGCACCGTCTCTTGTTCTCTTCTCCTCAAGGATAACACCCCTCTCTGCATCAATCTCCGCAGGGTCATTTGTTACAAAAGCGCTCCAGTCAAACAGGATAAGAAGCGAACTGTCTATAATACCCTCTCTGGTAACAGGCACATTGTTAAGCATATACATTGTCTGCTCAAAACCTGTTCCTGCATTTATATTTGCGCCAAATGCACAACCAATGCTCTCCATATAAGAGATAATCCCCTTTCCAGGGAAGTGTTTGGTGCCGTTAAAGCACATATGCTCAAGGAAGTGGGCCAAACCATCCTGGTCTGGTGTCTCCTGCACAGCACCCACATTGGTAACTATATAAAAATCCGCTCTCTGAGCAGGCTTCTCATTATGCATCACATAATAAGTAAGTCCATTATCCAATTTTCCGGTAATCACTCTTTTATCCAACACCAATGGAGCTTGAGGATTTACCTGTGCAAAGCCAAGCAAGGCTGCGCATACAAACAAAAGTGTAAATAATGCTCTTCTCATCTTTCCAAATTCTTAAATTAAATCATCCAAATTTAGCAATAATGCCATTCCTCTGTTATAAATTTTAAAATATTTATGGCACATAATTTGAATTTATTAGACAATAAACATACCAAATCACTACAAAATGAGAAAACTTTTACTTGCAATGGCGGCAGTTTTATTCTGCACATTAAGCGTGAATGCACAAGAAACCACATTACAAAATACTCAAGATTATGTAGAAGTTTCTGTAAGGGTAAACAAAGAGGTTCTTCCCGATGAAATTTTCCTTAACATAACCATCAATGAGAAGGATAACAAAGGGAAAATTTCAGTACAGCAACAGGAGAACCAGATGATAAAGGCCCTTGACGGATTGGGAATTGATGTTAAAGAGGCTCTTACCATAAATGATATGGGGAGCCAGCTGAAAACATACGCTCTTAAAAAAGACAATATATTTGTTTCCAAAAATTATACACTTAAGGTTACAACGGCTACTATGGCTGCAGAGGCTATTGAGACTTTAAACAAACTGGATATAGCCAGAGTTTCTGTAGGAAAGGTCTCCATCTCAGACACCCTTGAGAGGGAAGTTAAAAACCAGCTTCTTACTGAGGCTGCCCAAAAAGCACAGGAAAACGCCCGAATTCTGGCAGAGGCTGTTGGAAGCACCATTGGAAAAGCCATTTATATGCAGAACTATTACAGTTTTGATTCCGCTGCCAACGGGCGCATTATGATGAAATCATACGCTGCAATGGACAGCAGTGCATCTGTACAAGAAGAAGAGACTGTTGAACTTCAAGTAAGCAAACAGTCCCTATCCATTAACGTAACCTGCAAGTTCAAGTTATTGTAAGAGTGGGGTCCCAATAAGCTATCTGGCTCTGGTAAATATCTCCGTCTTGTTAAGGATGCCTTTGGTAGCCTTCACATTCATTGTATCACCACTGATGGTAATTTTGGCATGGGCTGCTATATTCATCCTTGGGTCATAAATCCAAGGGCAGGTATAGCACCCTGTTGCATTATTGTACTCTACCCCTTTCATTATTACTGTCCCTTCATAGTTCTGGTGCGGTGCCTCTGCCCAAATAATCTTCCCAGAATATGTACCGTCGGGATTACGGGTTATCTCTATTTTGGAATCCTCTTTTTGTGTTAGCCAAATACCCGAAATATCATCCGAAGCAACTCCTGGAGCAAGGAGAAATGAAGTAAGAATTGTAATTACCATCTGTTTCATAGTGATTGATTTTTATATTTACACAAGCAAATATGAAACAGATATAACAGCCAATTGTTCTTTCTTAATTATGACGTTGTCCTAATTTGCAATTACCTCATTACTAGATACATCCAAAATAAGGGGTTACACCCCTATTTTTAATACTCCCTGGCAATCAGTTAATTACAAATTAGGACAACGTCACAATTTTGGAATACAAAAAAAGCTGTACCCTTTGGGATACAGCTTTTTAGCGTATTGTTTGAAGAAATTACTCAGCAACAACCTCAACTTTGATGTTAGCTTTAATGTCTTTGTAGCATTTAACTACTGCATCATAAATACCAACCTCCTGAAGTTTAGCAGCATCAACAATAGTGATGTTTCTTCTGTCAATCTCAAAACCTTTCTGGGCAAGAGCCTCAGCAACCTGAATATTGTTAACTGAACCAAAGATTTTGCCAGTTGAGCTAACTTTGGTAGCAACAGTTACCTGTACACCCTCCAATTTAGCTGCAAGAGCCTGTGCATCCTCTCTTAGTTTAGCCTCTTTGTGAGCTCTCTGTCTCATATTCTCTGCGTGAACTTTCTTTGCAGAAGGAGTAGCCATAACAGCCATTCCCTGAGGAATAAGATAGTTTACAGCGTAGCCGTTTTTAACCTCTACGATATCATCTTTGTGACCCAAGTTAGCCACATCTTGTTTAAGTATAATTTCCATCTTATAATCCTCCTTATTTCAATAAATCTGTTACGTATGGTAGCAATGCAAGGTGTCTTGCGCGTTTAACTGCCTGAGCAACCTTTTTCTGGAATTTAAGAGAAGTACCGGTAAGTCTTCTAGGAAGAATTTTACCCTGCTCGTTAAGGAATCTCTTAAGGAACTCAGCATCCTTGTAATCTACATATTTGATACCTGCTTTTTTGAAACGGCAGTATTTTTTCTTCTTAACCTCTACTGTAGGAGGGTTAAGGTAACGAATTTCGTTGTTAACTGGATTTGCCATAATTTTTACCTCCTAATTATTTTTGTTCAGCCTGGTTAGCTCTTCTTTTCTCTGCGTATGCAATAGCGTGTTTATCCATTGCAAAAGTTAGGAAACGGATGATTCTCTCATCACGTCTGTACTGAGTCTCTAGTTTTGCAATAAATGCAGGCTCAGCTTTGAACTCAATTAGGTGATAAAAACCTGTGGTTTTTTTCTGGATTGGGTAAGCCAATTTTCTTAGGCCCCAGTCCTGCTCATAAACAACCTCACCGCCATTCTCCTTGATAAGATCTAGGTATTTGGCTACCGCTTCCTTCATCTGAGGCTCAGACAAAACGGGAGTTGCAATGAAAACGGTCTCGTACTGTTTCAACATTTTGTGTTAAAATTTAATTGTTAAATGATTTAATTACAAGTAGTTGTACTTGAAAACTTCAAATCCTCCACTACTTGGGGCTGCAAAGATATAAACTTTTTGCTAACAAACAAAAATTACTGCACCTAACTTAGGCATCATCAGATGCCCGGCAGAGGTCGTGCAGGGCGGAAGGCCGGGAGCCGCACCCTGCGTGAGCAGTATATAAAAACAGCTGCCTTTCCTTCAGCATACTGCTTTTGGAAAGGCAACCGTTTAACTATAAAAATACTTGTTCAATTCAAATTTCAACATTGCAAAAGTATGGCAAAATAACAACATAACCTAAAATTTTGCCCTTTTAAATATTGCAAAGCAGTTTTATAATCATTTGAATAACAAGTGTTTACAAATACGAAAATCTTGCAAAATCTTGCACGCCGCCCCAAGCCCCTTGCACACCAGAAAAAACACCCGCAAAAATGAAGAAAAATGTCAGCTGAAGTTCATCTGCTGATCTTGCTGTATAAGTTCCTGCAAAGATTTTTTCAGACGGCTCTTTCTTACATAAATATTCTGAGGTGTATCATTAAGTATAACACTTATCTCCTGAGCAGAGAAACCTGCATAAATAAGATTAAGCAATTTAAGGTTATCCTCTTTCATATTAGGATATCTCACCCTAACCTTTTTAATCACATCATTGTTCTTGGCATTAACCACCTGCTCCATCACCTCAAAATTATCTCCACTGAGCTGCAACTTAAGCAAGTCATCAACCTTCTTCTGCAATTTCTTGGAGTTTCCAAACTCATAATAGGTTCTTACCAGTTCACGCACCTCCGCAAACCTGTTCTCAAGAAGATCCTTAAGCTCCTTCTCCTTTGCAATATGCACATCAAGCTGCGTAAGCAAATTCTCCCTCACACTCTCAGCAGAAGATACTCTTGTACCCAAACTGTCCATTGCATCCGCATACTGGGCTAACAGTTCACTCTTTTCCCTCAATTTGCGGTTGTACATTATAAATATATATGCAATTGCCCCACCCATTATAAAGAACAATGCCACATAAAGTGCAATCATACTGTACGAGCGCACCTTCATCCTGTAGTTCTCCTCCTCAAGCTGTCTTTGCCAGAACTGCTGCTCCGCCTCCTGAACAGACTCCCTCCTTACAGCAAAATCCAAAGAATCCTGCAATTGGATATACTGCTTCCTGAACTCAGATGCTCCTTTATGATTCCCCTTTGCATCGGCAATTGCAGCAGAAACTGAAAGAATCTCAATTAATTTGTCGGGAGAATGATCTGCAGAAACAGCATTGGCAGAGTTTGAATAATACTTCTCTATAAAACCTGCAGCTTTGTTCACATTTCCCTTCTGCAAATGGATTTTTGCAAGCAACGGATAATCTGCCGGATTTACAATACTGTCATTGAACTTATTATATGTACTGTCCAACTGTGCCAGAGCCATATCCTCGCCACCATCCATACGGCAATACAACGCTGCCAACTCTGTAGAATACCCCATCAGAGCCTCATTGAACATATTCTCCTTATACACAACCACACTGTCGTGCGGACTGAAAAGCATCTTTGCTCGCATCTGCACAGCCACATCCATTGCCTTCTTATAATAGTTTACAGACTCCTGCACATTCCCATTCACAGCATAAACCTTAGCAATCTGCTCATACGTACGCATTATATACTCCCTCACATCACTCCCTGCCTGCCCGTAAAACTCCAAAGCCTTTGAAAACATCTCCAGCGCATTGCTGTAATTCATCTTACCGGCATACAGACACCCCTTGTTCCAACAGATCTGCCCCTTCAACACCACCTTGTCACTCTCCTCACACAGCTGCTCCGCTTGCAGAAACTCCTCCATTGCCTCATAATACTTGTGCTCCTTGGAGTATGTCTCACCTGTATAAAAATGGTAAAGAGCCTGCTCCACCTCAGGGGCAACCCTCTCTGCATCAGCAGCAGAACACCCCCAAAGGAGAACCACCAACAATATATATGAAAGCAATCTCATCTTCCCGATAATTTTCTGCAAAGGTACAATTAAATAAGCAAATCCGGCACAAAGTCTCACCAACTCCCAATGTTTGTGCAAAACACAGCCCAAAACTACACAAAATTGCAATTGCATGTGAAGTTTGTGCAAAATACAGCCTAAAACTGCACAAAGTGACACTTAACAGATAGCTGGCAGATAAAAAAAAGAGGGTATCCCTGCAAGGACACCCTCCTGACTTATATCTGAACTGGATTATTTCTTAGGAGCATTCTTAAGAACCTCAACTACGAAATCCCACCATTTGCCAACTGAGTCAATCTCAACTCTCTCATCTGGTGAGTGAGGAGAGAAGATAGTAGGGCCACAGGAAACCATATCCCAGTTAGGATAAGTACCGCCAAGGATACCACACTCCAAACCAGCGTGGATAGCCATAACAGCAGGCTGTTTGCCATAAAGTTTCTCATAAACAGCTTTCATCTCTCTTAAGATTGGAGATGCCATATTAGGAGCCCAGCCAGAGTAACCGCCTCTGAATGAAACCTCAGCACCAGCCAACTCAAATACTGCACGCATCTTCTCAGCCAAATCATCTTTAGCTGTATCAACAGAACTTCTCATCAAAGAGTGTACGCTAATGGTACCATTCTCAGATTTTACAATAGCCATATTGTTTGAAGTCTCAACCAAACCAGGCATTGCATCACTCATTCTCTCTACGCCGCTTGGACAAGCATACAATGCTTTGCAAAGGTTAAGGGCAACCTGCTGGCAGATAGCCTCACCTGCAATTGGAGCATCCTCAAGGAATACTTTAGCATCTTTATCTGTAGCAGCGTACTCAACTTTAACCTCAGCCTCAACTTTAGCAACAAGAGCTTTAGCCTCAGCCAATTTAGCCTCTGGAAGAGCAATATAGGCAACACCCTCTCTAGGGATAGCATTACGCATATTACCACCCTCAATGCTGATAAGTTTACCGTCAAGATCTCTTAGAAGAGGAAGCAATGCTCTTGTAAGAACTTTGTTTGCATTTGCACGGTAAAGAACTATATCCATACCTGAGTGACCGCCAACAAGACCTTTAACATTAAGAGCCTGACCTACATAACCTGCAGGAACTGCCTCTGTAGTATAAGTGAAAGTAGCTGAGCAATCCAAACCACCTGCACAACCTACATAAAGCTCACCCTCAGTCTCTGAATCCAAGTTGATAAGAATATCACCTTTAAGAACACCTGGCTGAAGTGCACGTGCACCTGTCATACCAGTCTCCTCATCAATAGTGATAAGAACCTCAATAGGACCGTGTACAAGATCTTTCTGCTCAAGAACTGCCATAGCTACAGCACAACCCAAACCGTTGTCTGCTCCAAGAGTAGTACCTGTAGCATAAACCATATTGTCTACAATTCTTGGTTTGATAGGGTCTTTCTTGAAATCGTGCTCAACATCATTGTTCTTCTGAGGAACCATATCAATATGAGCCTGAAGAATAATACCCATTCTGTCCTCCATACCAGGAGTAGCAGGTTTTCTGATAATTACGTTTCCAACCTCATCCTGGAATGACTCAAGACCAAGATTTTTACCAAAATCACAAATGTATTTTGCAGCCTCCAACTCAAATTTTGAAGGGCGAGGGATCTGTGTAAGATCATAGAAGTTTTTCCACACAATCTGTGGAGACAAATTTGCAATTGCGTTCATATTATTATGTATTATTAAGTGTTAAAATTTTCTTTCTGTACAAATATTATTTGAGGGCCACATCCAACGGGAAGCTCATAATCTTGCCCAACTGGTATACAGGCACTCTTGTTTGGATAAGCACTTTCTGTCCGTCAAGCACCCTTGCCATAACCGTTACAGGTTTGCGGTAAGCTATTTTTCCCTTTGTTGCCAATGCAGCTTCTGAAACAGCTGTAGGGGCAATAGCCTCACCATCGGCCAACAGTTCCAGAACAAACGGTCTTCCCTGCATATTGTTGGCAGGCAAAAGGCCCTGAGTATCCGACAATCTGAAAGCAATATAAATATGTTTTGGATTTGATGCCTTAGGGACAACATCAAACACCACAGTTTGCTCATCTTTCACACTCTTGCCAATAAACATAGCCATATACTCATCCTCCATACGCTGAATCTCCTTAAGAGTTGCAGCCATAGCCTCACCACTGAAAGTGGCATCTGTATCACCTGTTATTATCTCAAGTCTCTTCTCACGCAACTTGAAGATAAGCTCTGCAGTCTCTTCTGCCTTTTTCTCAAGACTCTTAACCACAGTCTGGCTCTGCTTTACAGGAACTTTCTCAACACCATCTGCTCCAACTACAGTTTTATAAAGGGTAGTTGTGGTAATGCCAATATTTGAAGAGGTACCTTTAAGGAACTCCTGTGCTCCCACTGCACTTGGAAATCTCCACTGCGATCCTTTTCCGGTGTATCCGTCCTGAAGCACTACAAGTCCCTGCGAACAAAGGCTCAAGAAATTTGCAGGTGCCGCTTTACTCCCCTGAAGGGTAATTGCTGCAGAAACTGCAGGATCTGCCTCCACGTATGGCACCATCTCTATAGATTTTATCTTATAGAAATCACCGCTGCTCTGCTTTACAGATATTCCAAGATATTTTTCTGCATACATTGCATACGGCCCGGCCTGATATGCCTCATGTTCAGCAGTTACTTTCAACGCTATTGTTGTGCTTGGCAATGAATAAACAATTGCACCGGCTGGAGCCTCAACTCCATCCAAAACTTGCGCATTCACCTGAATTCCTGCAACCAATAAAGCTGCAATAAACAATGCAATCTTTCTCATAATTTTACTCAATTATCAATTTTCAAAAGGCTTGTGGCCATAAATCTGCTCATACTGCAAAATTTCATCGGGAGTAAAATCCCTTTTCCACCTCTTATGGCTCCACAGCCAGTTAACTTTATTTGCAAAGATATCTTTTTGCAAAAAGTATGCAAATTTTCTTGTAAGCTCTCCGTGAGGTACCCCTTTGGTATTCTCCTCCAAAAGGGTGAACCTTATCTCATATTTACCTCTGGCAACCCTGTCAAATCCCATATACACCATTGGAATGCCCAACTTTGACGCCACATACTCAGCACCTGCAAGGCACAGCGTTGGCTGGTTAAGGAAATCAGCTACCACCCGCTCCTCTTTTGGAGACTGGTCTGCAATAAAAATGTACAGCCCCGTAGCCTTTTTATCCTTAAGGATATGCCTTAAAATATTGCGTGATTCCAGAATGTGTCCGCTGTTCCCCGATTTGCGGAACGCCAGCATCCTCATCTTTACAAAAAACTCATCAAAAACCTTGCTCTTTGCCCTTTTGTAGCTCAGATAAATATTGTGCAACGCAAAACCTCCAGTAACCTGAGCCCCCTCCGGACCACAAGATGCTCCAAACAATTCCCAGTTCCCCACGTGTCCCATTACCACAACCAATTTGGGATGTTTTGCACAAAGGTCATCCATCATCTCTCTGCGGGGAACAGAAACAACTTCACAAATCTGTTTCTGCGATGCTGAAATTGCCCAAATGCTCTCAAAAGTAATGTCAAGCATATACTTGTAATACTCCTTGCGCCACTTCTTTATCTCTCCATACTTTGCCTGTGGAAAACTGCGGGCCATATTCACATCAATAACACTGCGCCTGTACCCAAACAGATTAAGAAGAGATGCACACATATCTGACAGGAAGTAGAAAAACCTCCTTGGCAACAGAGACACCACATACATTGTCCCCCACAATATCCAAAACAAAAGTTTATGCATAATCTCTAAAACCTTCTTCCTTGCAGAAAAACAAATTTAATAAAAAAAGCCGGCTCCGCAAAGGAACCGGCTCATATATGTAAAGTTGAATAAAATTACGCAGTAACTTTCTCCAACCATTTAACCATACCAAGCATAACGCCCATAGATACAAGACATACTACTAGGAATACAGTCCAGCACTGCCAGATTGGCCAAGCGTTGTACATAAGAGGTCCAATCCACAATAGAAGGTTACCAAGAGCGGTAGCAGTAAGCCATAGACCCTGGCAAAGACCTAGCAAGTTCTTAGGAGCAACCTTAGAAACGAATGACAAACCAAGTGGAGAGATGAACAACTCTGCAACGGTTAGGAAGAAGTAAACAGCAATAAGTACCCACCAGTGAGCTTTGTTAGCCATCTGCTCAGCAATTGGAAGAGCTTTGTAAGCATCTGCTGAAGGATAACCTTTCATCATAGAGAAGATAGCAAGGAACAAGAATGCCAAACCTGCAATGAACATACCTATAGCAATCTTACGAGGAGTTGAGATAGCTTTACCTTTTCTTGCAAATGCTGCAAAAATAGCCATAACAACAGGAGTAAGTGTAATTACAAAGAATGGGTTGATAGCCTGCCAGATCTCTGGAGCAACTGCAGATGAATCTACAAAGTCACGTGCAAAGAATGAAAGCGACATACCGTTCTGGTGGAATGAGAACCAGAAGAAGATTACAATACCAAGTACTGCAAACAAAGCATACATTCTCTGTTTAATCTCTTTAGCCATAGCTGCTTTCTCCTCTGCAGTATACTCTACGCTCTGAGCTGCAACTTTCTTAGCAGGAGTAGGGAACATTTTCTGTGAGAAGAAGAAGATAACCAAAGAAATAACCATTGCTGCAACTGAAGCAATAAATGAGTAGTGGATACCCTCATTGAAAATCTGCAAGTAGTTCTGGCAAGAAGCAGCCAAGTCAGTAATCTGACCACCAGCTTTAACCATAAG
The DNA here is from genome assembly GCA_045531975.1 of Candidatus Egerieisoma sp. Lineage (GTDB taxonomy): Bacteria > Bacteroidota > Bacteroidia > Bacteroidales > UBA932 > Egerieousia. The sequence continues at coordinate 40,217 of JAZSEZ010000084.1, forward strand.
CTCCTGCAAGTTTGCAAGTGCCTCTGGAGCCATTGTAGCTGCTGCATTAAGGTACTCGTGGCAAAGAGCAGGAAGCTGCGCGTTGTACTCCATACCGTTGGTACCCAACCACCACTGACGTAGAACTGGAGCTACGAAAGGAGCAATAAGACCACCTACGTTAATGAACACGTAGAAAATCTGGAAACCGGCATCACGTTTGTCTTTAGCCTCTTTCAGAGCCTCTTCACCTTTTTTGGCAGCCTCAGCCTCAAAGTCATCATACATCTGGCCAACGATAGCCTGCAAGTTACCTTTGAAAAGACCGTTACCAAAAGCAATAAGGAACAAAGCTGCACAAGTAAGTGTAAGCAACCAAGAAGTATTGCCTGCAGTTGCAAGAATTGGAATAGAAAGGATAATGTAACCTGTTGCCATAATTACAAGACCTGTCTTAATGGTACCTTTATAGTTCTGTGTACGGTCTGCAATAAGACCACCTACAAGAGCAAGAATGTAGATACCAGCATAGAAGCAAGAGTAGATTGTACCACTTACACCCTCGCTCAAACCGAATTTAGAACATAGGAAAAGTACTAGAACGGCGTTCATAATGTAATAACCGAAACGCTCTCCCATGTTACTTAGAGCCGCTGCAAGCAACCCTTTAGGATGATTTTTAAACATACGTTATAGATTTATTTAAATTAGTGATATTTTGGTTATAATTACTCCAATTTTTAAAACATATTTGGCAAAGATATAAATATTTGTTTAAAAAGCACCAAAATAACTACATTTGTGCTGTTATGAAGAAGGCTGCAATTGTAATACTCAACTGGAACGGGGAGAAATTCCTAAAAAAATATATGCCGGCACTTGTTGCCAACACCCCGGCATACGGTACCATTATAGTTGCAGACAACAACTCTACAGACGGCTCCATTGGGTGGCTGGGCAAGGAGTATCCCCATATACGTACAATTATCCTTGATAAGAACTACGGGTTTACCGGAGGCTACAACCGTGCCCTGGCACAAGTGGACGCGGAGTACTTCATTCTCCTGAATTCAGACATTCTTGTTCCCGACGGGTGGTTGGAGCCACTCATCTCATTTATGGACAAAAACCCTCAGGTGGGAATATGCCAGCCCAAAATGCTGTCAGAGGGGAGGCACCAGCAATTGAGCATTAAAGCTACCGGGAAAGAGGATCTTACAGGGCTGTTCAAAGTTTCCGGCAACATTTGCTCCGGGGATAAAAATTCCACTAGAAAGGGTAACGGCAATGATTCATCGGGAAGAAAGGAGCGCAGACCGCAAGAAGACATTTTTGAGACATTTGAATATGCGGGGGCCTGCGGAGGATATATAGATGTGCTTGGATTTCCTTTCTGCAGGGGAAGGGTACTCTCAACTGTTGAAGAGGACAGGGGGCAATATGATGCTCCTGCACAGGTTTTCTGGGCTTCCGGAGCCTGTATGGTTGTAAGGAGTGCTGTGTGGAAGGAGCTTGGGGGGCTGGACGAGAGCTTTTTTGCCCATATGGAGGAGATTGACTTCTGTTGGAGGGCGCAACTTGCAGGATATCAGGTGTGGGCAGTTCCACAAAGCCACGTCTTCCACGTAGGGGGCGGCACATTGCCTAACAATTCCCCACGAAAGCTGTTTTTCAATTACCGCAACAACCTCCTTATGCTGTACAAGAACCTTCCTATCAGGAGGGAGGAATGGCAGGCATTCGGCCTCAAACGCTGCAACAGGAATTTCTACTTGTCTGTAAGGATGTGCGTAGATGGTCTCACTGCAATCATATATCTGATGCAGATGAAATGGAGCTTCTTTACTGCAGTGATAAAGGCACACAATGCTTTCCGCAAGATGAAAAAGGAAGCGGCTGTAACCCTGAAGGATAACCGCCGCTGCATTCCTTATGGAATTTCTCCCAAAAGCCTTCTTCTTGAAAAACTTTTGGGGAGAAATATAAAATACTAAATTGTTGAATCCACAATCCAACTGAAGGCCCTGAGTCCCATAAGGGGATTCCTCTCATCCAAAGCTTTTAACCTTTTCATAAAGTCCTCTGCAATTCTGTCATCCAATATGGAAATCATAGCAGAATTGAGGGTTGGCCAGGCGTGGTCTCCAAGGTGGGGATCACCAGTATTGGATCCCCTTCCTGAAACCTCTTCCCAGTTTGTAAAGCCCTTTACTCCGGCCTTGAGCATAATATCAAGAATCTCATCCTTGAAGGCCTGGTTATATGATACAAAAACTGCTTTCATCTTTTTCCAAATTTTAAATTATCTTGCAAGAGCTTTCATTGTCTTCAGCTCCGCTTTCCTCTTCTTCTTAAGGCCGTTACCTGCAAATACACAATACATAACCGGTACAATCACCAATGTGATTAGGGTAGATACTGAAAGGCCCCAAGCCACACAAGTACCAAGACCTTTCCACATCTCAGAACCCTCACCTGTACCCATTGCCATAGGCAACATACCCAATACGGTAGTAAGGGTTGTCATAAGTACAGGTCTCAGACGGGATCTTCCCGATGTTACAATTGCGTATGCAATACCCATACCTCTCTCCCTACACAAGATTATATAGTCTATAAGCACAATACCGTTCTTAACCACAATACCCATAAGCATTATAAGTCCAATCATTGACATCACGTTAAGAGGCTGTCCTGTAATAACAAATCCCATAATCACACCTACAAACGCAAATGGGATTGAGAACATAATTACAAACGGATATGTAAGTGATTCGAACTGTGCCGCCATTACAATGAACACAAGTATAATGATAAGCACCATGAGGGTAATCAGATCTGCAAATGTCTCCTGCTGGTCCTCATATGTACCACCCAATTGCCAGCTTATACCCATTGGAAGAGCAGTTGTACTCATAAACTTGTTGGTCTCTGCAACCAAATCAGACATAGCCATCCCTTCCGGAACAATTGCAGTAACTGTTACCAGACGCTCACGGTCCTTTCTGTCAATTGCTGGAGGGGTAAGAATCTCTTTAACCTCACCAAGATCCCTAAGCCTTACACCCTGACCCATAGCATTGTAGATAAGGATATTCTCTATATCTTCCACAGTTGTACGGAACTCAGGAGCATATCTGATGTTGATATCGTACTCCTCACCATCCTCGCGGAAATAAGAAGCTGTAACACCATTGATACGGTTTCTCAAATAAGTTGAAACTGTAGCTGTATTGAGGCCGTTAAGGGCAATCTTCTCGCGGTCGAAATCCACCTGGAACTCAGGAGTATACTCATCACGGCTGATGATGACCTGTTTTACACCAGGAATATTGCGGAATCCCTTCTCAACCATAGCCGCAGCCTTATCAGTAGCTGTGAAATCATATCCGTAAAGCTCAACCTCAACTGCAGCTTCACCACCCATACCGCCTTGCTGGCCGGAAGTAACCTGGAAAGATCTGATTATAGGATACTCCGCCAAATCATTACGCATCATATCTGCAATCTCAAATACAGATCTGTCACGCTCCTCCATACTTCCGATATTGATATTGAAACTCATTGCGTGCGTACCGCCACCCTGCATAAGCTCAAATGCACTGTTGCTGGAACCTGATGCACCTTCACTCACGTTACAGGTAACAATCTCGGGATATTTTGTCATAAACTTGTTTACAAGTTCAAGAGCCAGATCTCTGGTAATATCCTGTCTTGTACCCATAGGCAACTCCACAGAGACAGATATACGTCCACTGTCTGAAGCAGGGAAATACTCACTCTTAACCAAAGCACCACCACCCACAACTACAATAATAAAGAATGCAAATGCCATTGCAATAGTCTTCTTCCTGTTCTTTACACACCAAGCCAACAATTTGCCGTAAACTACATCCAACCAGCTTAGGAATTTATGGAAAGGCCCAAGTACAATCTGCTGGAACTTGCCCTTATGAGGGTTGAGTCTCAACATCTGGGAACACAACATAGGGATAAGTGTAAGTGCGCCTATTGTAGATACAATCATAATGATACTTACAATCCAGCCCAACTGGCGGAACATCACACCTGCCATACCGTTAATCATTGTCAAAGGCAAGAATACCGCAAGCATTGTAAGGGTAGATGCCACTACTGAGATTGCCACCTCATTTGTAGCATAAACTGCCGCACTCTTAGGACGGCTACCCTTCTCAATATGGGTTGTAACGTTCTCCAGAACCACAATCGCATCATCCACCACCATACCGATTGCAATTGACAACGAACTCAAAGAGATAATGTTGAGTGAGTTTCCTGTAGCAAAGAGGTATATCAGCGATGCCAGCAAAGAGATAGGGATTGTAAGCATAATGATGAAAGTAGCCCTCCATCTTCCAAGGAACAGATACACTACAACCATTACCACAAGGAAAGTGATCGCAATTGTTTCTGCCAATGAATTGATTGTATTGATGATGTTCTCTGAAGAGTCAATAATTACACCAACCTTTACATCTGAAGGCAAGTTTGCCTGCAACTGGGGCAAAATATCCTTAACCTTTTTGGAAATGCTTACCGAGTTGGCTCCCGACTGTTTCTGCACAATAATCATTCCACCCCTCTTACCATTGTTGTATGTCTCCCTTGAGCGCTCCTCGAGTCCATCCTGAATGGTTGCAACATCCTTAAGATATACAGGGCTTCCATTATGTACACCAATAACAACACCTGCCATCTCCTCAGCACTTGCAAACTCTTTCTGAACACGCAATGAGTAAGTATTTGATCCCACATCAATCTGGCCTGCAGGCATATTCATATTCTCTGCACCAATGATGCTTGCAATAGACTCAATAGGAATATTGTATGCCTCAAGTTTGTGAGGATCACAATAAATTGTAAGCTGACGCTGCGGAGCACCTGAGATTGATACTGTACCTACACCACCAATACGTGCAAGCGGGTTCACAACAATATCATCCAAGATCTTGTACAAACCAGGTGTGCTCTCCTCTGCTGTTACCGAAAGCAACAGAATAGGAATGGCATCAGCACCAAATTTGAAAATCATAGGGTTGTCCACATTGTCTGGAAGCATCTGTTTTACCAGCTCCAATTTGTCCCTCACATCATTTGTGGCAACATCTATATCTATGCCATATTCAAACTCCAGAGTAACAATGGAAACATTCTCCCTTGAGCTTGATGTAATATGTTTAAGGTCACTCACACTATTGAGAGTGTTCTCCATTGGTTTGGTAACGTTGTTCTCAATATCTGAAGCGTTCGCACCCTGGTAAGTTGTCATTACCATAATGGTGTTTGTCTCAATCTCCGGAATAAGGTCAATTGGGATATTGATTAGGGAGAAGAGACCGAATATAGCCACTGCCACAAAAATAAGGGCTGTGGTTATGGGTTTCTTTACCGCACTTTGATATAAACTCATTTTCTAAACTTTCTAAATTATTTCACAACCTCTGCTTTGCCGCCATTAACAACTCTTGAGTGTCCCTCAGTAACTACGTTATCACCTGAAGCCACACCTCCAATAAGCTCATACTCTGTACCAAGTCTTCTGCCCAACTCTACTTTTTTGAACTCAATTGTGCCGTTATTGTAAACATAAACATATTTGTCACCGGAACCGGTCTGTTTTACAACTGCCTGGTCTGGAACTACAACGTGGTTAGCTGTACCGTATGAGAAAGTTACCCTTGCAAACATACCAGGGCGAACTCTCTGGTTCCCGTTTGGAATTGTAATCTCTACAGGGAATGTTCTGGTAGCTGCATTAATGGTAGGGTAAACCAAAGAAACCTTACCTTTGAACAACTCATCACCATAAACATCAAGTTTCACATCAACCTCCATCCCTTTCTTAATCTGGGTAAAGAGTTTCTCCGAAACATTAACCATAAGTTTTACAGGGGTAATCTGCTCAACAACATAAACCGGAGCCGCCATAGCATACATATCTCCTGCATCATAGTTTCTTGCAGTAACAATACCGTTTACCGGGCTTCTCAAAATTGTATTCTCAAGAAGATTGTTATAATTGCTTCTGGAAACATTTGCAGCCATTTTCATTGCATCCCAATTGCTTTTTGAAATGCCACCTACCTGATATAGCTGGTCTATTCTGGCAAACTCAATAGAGTCATTAACCATCTTAAGTTTTGCCTGCTCAAGATTTGTAGCATCAAGTCTTGCAAGAATCTGTCCTTTCTTCACATTATCACCAACCTCAACAAGAACCTGTTTGATTCTAAGGCTCATCATAGGGGAAATATTGTTTTTCACCTCTGCCTCAACAGTAGCAGTAAAAGTTTCAATCTGCTCAACCTCTCTCTCAAAAACTTGTTGGGTCTTAACCTGAGGAATAACCTCTGCCTCTACGGCAACAGTCTCACCCTCACCTGATTTGCAGGAGAAAACAACTCCTGCCAACATTAGCACTGATAGTGTTCTAAGAAATTTTTTCATATCTGTAATTTTATTATTTTTCATTACTCGTTAATCTGGTTTACACCCAAAATCTTATCCAATGTTGATTTTAGTGTCATATATGTATACACAGACTGGTTTAGATTAAGTCTTGACTGCAACAATCCAAGCTGTGCATCCTGCAACTCAAGCAAAGTGCCGCTACCTACATCATATCTTTTCTTTGCAATCTCGTATCCTGCCTGGGCACCCTCAATGGTTTTCTGTGCAGCCTGATACTGTTTAAGGCTGGTCTCAAGAGAGTTAAGCACCTGCATTACACTTACCTCAAGGTTTCTGATCGCATCCTCTTTCTGAAGCGCAAGCTGCTCCTGCTGAACACGTGTCTGTCTTAGTTCATTCCTTTTCTGTCCGCCTGCAAAAATAGGAATAGAAAGGGATAATGCACCTGTTGAATATGGATTCCATTTGTAATCGCCTATCCTCATATGTTCAGACATTGCTATCCAGTTGTAACCCAACTGAGCTGCAAGTGTAGGATAATATTTTGCAAGCTGCATCTCATATGTCTTGTCAAGCATTCTCTCCTGAATATTCAACTGTCTGATTGCAGAGTTGTTCTCTACAGAAAGGTTATCATAAGAAGCTGTTGAGGCAACAGCACCCTCATAATCTGAAAGGGAACCCACGCACTCAATATCCTGTGCCAAATCAATTCCAATAAGAGCTTTAAGTCTCCAGTTTGCCAATACAATGCTGTTCTGGGCATCATACATATTCGGTTCTGCATTCTGCATAGCAACCTCAGCACTCAAAAACTCAAACTTTGAAGCAAGACCTGTATCAAATTTTGCCTTAACATCATTGTAGTTGTCTTTTGCATTGTCATAATTCTCCTTATACACGTTGTATAGGTCCTTAGCCAACAATACGCCATAAAATGCCTGCTGTACCTGGTCAATCAGATCCACTCTTGAGCCTTTTGCTTTCTCTACAGCCAGCTCCACATCCATCCCGGTTATCTGAATAGCCTTCCAAAGCTGCACATTAACTATAGGGAGGGCAGCAGAAAAACCGGTAGACCAAGTATTGTTTACACCCACTGTAATCTCCATTTCCTCCGCACCCATATTCATAACCATCTTCTGTTTCTTTATGGCACGCTGATAACTGCCACTGAAATCAATCTTAGGGAACAAAGAGGCGTATGTACCCTTCTTTGCATACTCTGTCCTTTGAATCTCCTTATCCGCCACTTTAACTGAAACATTCTCGCTCAAAGCAACTTTAAGCGCATCATCCAAAGTAAGGTGCAATGTATCTTGCGCCCAAGCAGAAGAAGACATAAATAGGGTTGCAACCACTGCAACTACGAACTTAGTAAATTTAGTCCTTCTCATCTTTTTATCTTTAATAATTATCAATTTTCAAAAACCAGTAAACCGGCTGCAAATATCTTGCAATAATACCCAAAATATTTGGTGCAAAAATAAGTGTTTTGGTTTAAAAGTCAATAAATATTCTTCATACTATCCTCCCGATAATCAAACCGCTTCATTTTTTGTCCAAAATAAAATATCATTCGCACAAAAAAGGGAAAAAATTTATCTTTGCATAGATTTTGCAACCAAAATTCCCCGCAAAACAATTTACAACCAACTATGAAAAGAAGAAGCATAAGTTCAAAAATAAATCTGCAACGATTTGTAAAGATGATAGAGAGTTACACTTTCAACGACAAACTGATAGCTGTAAACATATCCCCATTTTCCCAAAGCAATCTGAAAGAATTTCCATCCTCAAATTCTGAGCCAAACCCCTCTGAAACCATGATGGGGTTCATGTTCATTATAGCCGGAGAGGTAGAACTCTCTATAGATTATGTAAATTATACATTTTCAGAAAATTGCTGGGTAGAGCTGAAACCATCTGCAGATGTGAAGCTGCTCGGGCACAGCGAGAATTTCACCGCATATTTGATTTTGGCAACAGAATCGTTCATGCTTGATACACTTTTGGACAAAAAACCTATTCCAATTTCCCATTTTGTGGATATGAACGAATCTCCACATATTAAGATTACAAATGATGAACTGGAGGCATTAAAATTCAGTGCAGACAGAATCCTCTACTATATGAAACGTGAGCACAACTTTAAAAAAGATATGCTCCACAACACTTTCTACAACTTTATACTGGAATCCAGCAATATATTCCGTAACAGAGACGGCGCAAGGAAACAGATGCAGAACCTCTCCCGCAAAGAGAATATAATAAGGCACTTCCTTCACCTTGTAGAGGAATATGCTATGACAGAGCACAATCCATCTTTCTATTCAGACAAACTTTGCATCAGCACCCAGTATCTCTCAATTATCCTTAAAGAGACCACCGGGCATACCGCAAACTACTGGATTGCAAAAAAGGTTACTGCCCAGGCAAAGGTTCTCCTCAGGACTCCAAACCTTACCATTAAGGAGATTACAGAGAAACTCCGTTTTGCCGACCAGTCATCTTTTGGCAAATTCTTTAAAAAGCACACAGGCATATCACCAAAAAAATACCGGGAAGATTTTTCAACTCCCCGGTAATTCTTAACGTAGAACTTTTGTACAATTACAGAACCTCAATAACCCTTTCAAGGCGTTTCCCCCGTGAACCTTTTATAAGTACGGAACAGCCTGAAAGGGGTTCTTCTTTCAGCAGTTGCTGCAACTGCTGAGAGTCTTCATACAACTGTACATCTGCCCCTTGCAGTTTCCCATCCAAACCTGCAGCCGCTGCTGCAAATTCTCCCCCAACAAGGAAAATCCTATCAAAGCCCTTCTCTACTGCCAAAGCAAGTATCCCTTTATGCTCCTGTAAAGAATCGGCACCCAGTTCCAGCATATCCCCCAGCATAAGCACCTTCTTGGGCATCATAAGTGCCGCAAAGTTCTCAATGGCAGCCCTCATACTGGTTGGATTTGCATTATATGCATCAATTATAAGAGTATTGGAAGCAGTTTTAGTAAGCTGGGACCTGTTGTTTGAAGGATAATATGCCCCAATTGCCGCCACAGCATCTTCTGCCGGCACATCCATATATGAAGAGACACACAATGCCGCCAATACATTATCTGAATTGTATGCGCCAATAAGATTTGTTCCAACAGAAATCCACTCAGGTTTTCCCTCTTCATTTACAGAGGTGTATGAAGGGTTTGGTATCATCATCTTAAGGAAAGGTGAGCCCCCCTCATCTACAATCACCTTTGCCCCGTCGTTTTTTATACCGTATGGGACAATCTGCAATTTCTGCCTCTGGGAAGCCATCTGTACCAACAGCGGATTATCTATATTCACAAAAGCAATCTTGCGGTGCTCCTGAAGGTCATCATACAACTCCCCTTTTGTAGCCATTACCCCCTCCAATGAACCAAAGCCCTGCAAGTGAGCCTTTCCAACATTGGTAACAAGTCCGAAACTTGGACACGCAATTCTCATTAATGTGCTTATCTCGCCGGGATTGCTTGCCCCCATCTCTATAACTGCCGCCTGAGTATCACTGTTGAGCCTTAGCAATGTAAGTGGAACCCCAATATGGTTATTCAAGTTCCCCTCAGTTGCCACAACATTATATTTTGTACGCAAACAGGCAGCAATAAGCTCCTTGGTAGTGGTTTTTCCGTTTGTTCCGGTAAGGGCTATCACAGGAATCCTGAACTGTTTCCTGTGGTGTCTGGCCACCTGCTGCAGTGCTTCAAGCACATCCTCTACCAGTACAAACTTCTCCGGATTTGCCGCTTCTACCTCCACCTCATCAACAACCGCATAGGCAGCACCGGCATCCAAAGCCGCCTGGGCAAACCTGTTTCCATTAAAAGTTTCACCCTTAAGGGCAAAAAACATCCCCCCTGCCCGTATATTTCTGGTATCTGTACACACCCCTGATGTTTGGGTATACAACCCGTATAATTCCTCTATCTGAAGATTCTTCATACCACCTCCACTATTTCACTCCGGTTGAACCAAAACCGCCGGCACCACGCTCAGTCTCACCCAACTGGTCCACCTCTTCCCACTCAATCTTCTCATATTTTGCAATCACCATCTGGGCAATCCTCTCCCCCGGATTAATTATAAATTTCTCCTTTGAAAGATTTACAAGAATAACTTTTATCTCACCACGATAATCGGCATCCACTGTTCCAGGGCTGTTGCACACAGTAACCCCGTGTTTTGCAGCCAAACCGCTTCTGGGTCTTATCTGAGCCTCATACCCTGCAGGAAGCTCAATATACAACCCTGTAGGAACCATTGCCCTGCAAAGGGAATCCAACTCTACCGGCTCCTCAATTGCAGCTTTCAAATCCATTCCTGCAGAGAGTTCTGTAGCATAAAAAGGTGCATCAAACCCACTCTTGTTTACAATCTTAACTTTCATAATGTATCTTGTTTTATCATTTTCTTATTCCCGATAGTAATCTCCTGGCACCACCGTTCATCTTCACAACCACCCACATATACCCTATAAGCAACAATGTGTTTACCCCCAATTTTACAACCATATTGCTGCCTATAAAAGCCAATTGCTGCAGCAACACTGAAACTGCAAAAATGAGCAATCCGCACACCACATACCTGCATATCTTCTTCCAATTGTACGGAATATAGTAATGCCTGTTGCCCAGCCACACACTGTAAAGCAACATAACAAGGCAACTCAAAACGTGTGCAGCCACCGATGCCCAATAAGAGAACAGCGGCATAAACAATATATTAACCACAACCGTTACCGCCAACCCCATAAGGGTAATGTTTATGGCATATCTGGTCTCTCCACTGAGCTTGTACCACATGGACACATTAAACAGCATACCCAAAAGCATATATGAAATGAGCATAAACGGAACAGTTCCCAATGCTCCACGGAAATCCTTGCCAAGGATAAGCCCAATTATATCCATATAAAGGGTAACCCCCAGGAAGATAAACACACAGAATGCCGTAAAGTACTCCATAACCTGTGCCAGCAGCTCCTTATTCTTGCCTCTTGCAAAAAAGAACGGTTCAGCCGCATACCTGAACATCTGAATGAACAGGTTCATAATTACCGCCAGTTTTACAGCAGCCTGATACTCTCCCAAATCTGCTCTCCACACAGCACCGTCGGGAGCAAAGAATCTGAACAGGATACGGTCAAAACTCTCATTTACAATACCGGGCAATCCTGCCACCATAAGTGGTATTGAATAAATCATCATCTCTCTCCACAACCCTTTGTTGAAAGAGATTTTCATCCGCAATATATCGGGAATAAAAAGGAGTGTACACACTACACAACTTAGAAATACCGCAAATATTATATATGAAAAGTCTGCTGTTGCCGGTATGAAATTAAGGAGAAAACTGTTGGGATTATTGGCCAGATAACTTGGCACCACAAAGAAAAGGATAAGGTTGAATCCCAACTCGCTCAAAATCTTTACAGTTTTGAACACCGCAAATTTGAGGGCCTTCTGCAAAAACCTCAACCTTGCAAAAAGTATGGCTGTAATTGAATCAAGTGCAAGAATGCCTCCGGTATAAACTATCATCTTGCCATAACCGTCATATCCCATTGCAGATGCTATCCCATCTGAGAATAGCCACATTGCTGCAAAGAAGATGAGACTTACAACCAACACAGTAGTGAAAGATGTACCAAAAGGCTTGCTTGAATCTTCTACCTTATTGGCAAACCTGAAGCATCCTGTTTCAAGACCAAGCACCAGTACCACCTGCAGCACCGCAATATAGGACATTATCTCTGAATACGAGCCGTATTCTCCCGTTGTAAGGATACGGGTATAGATAGGGACAAAGAAGAAATTTATCATCCTTGCCAATATGGTGCTAAGACCGTATATTGCAGTCTCTCCTGCCAGTTTTTTAAGTACGCCCATCAAAAACTATTCTGTCATTCTCTTTTTGAACAGAAGAAAGCCTATATCCAACTGAGGGTACCATTTGTGCTGCTCTCCCCGCTCATAATAACTTAAAGAGAGAGATACCGGCCCTATTGGCAACTGCCACACTAATGCGGCATTTGCAAGAAATGCCCCCTTTGGAAACCGTCTGGTATAGCCGTATGCTCCTCCTTCTGTTTCATAAATCTGCCGGTAAGGCTGGAAGTATGAAACATTTGTATGCAAAAATAGTGTTTTTAACACACATATCACTGGAGAAATTCCAATTCCTGCATAACTGTTTGCCCTATATCCTTTAAGGAGCTTTACAGATGCATTGGGAAAGGGGGCAAAAGAGGACATGCTCAAAAGGGCCGGAACGTACCCGGCCAATCCCATATCCTCCTTAATTGAGATAACAGCACTGTACCCCAACTTTAATCTCCAGCCAATATCTGCAAAAGATTCATAACTGGCCCTGAAGCCCAAATTGCTGTGCCTCACATCTCCCAAAAGCAAATCTGCATTTGATTCTACAGCATAAATCCATCTTGCACCAATATCCATCTTCATTCCCTCTGTTGGATATAACGGATAATTTTGGGTATTGCGGGTCAATGCTACTGATGGAGAAACAAGGGAAATTGCTGTTTTGCCGCCATAATCATATATAGACTTCCCCAATGTTGCATTTGCCCTGAGCTGCAGGCTTCCATCGGTACTTAAGGCAACTGCCCCTCCCCCATTAAAGTAAAACTCTTTCTGCAGAATATCTTCCTTTTTATAATTAAAACTGTTTGCTACAACCTGTGCAGTATAATACACCTGCGGATGAGCCCTTACATTATAACGCCACTTGACTGCCGCCCCTTTATAAAATGAGCCTAAATTCCCCTGGAGCATAATCTTGTACGGAGTTTTACCCAAATGTTGCCAGGATAGTTCCAGATATCCCTGGTTCAAATTTGCAGATGATATGTTCCCTCCAAATCCCACGCCCAAGCGGGGAGCTCTGGAAGCCTTTATCTTTAATGTGAACAGAGAATCATTCCCAGGAATATATGAAGGGTAGAAAGTCTTGAACATTCCTGTAGAGGCTGCCCTGTAATACCCTTGTCTGAGTTTTGCAAAATTGAACGGAGATTCCACGCCTCCCATTATTGTGTTTCTTATAAACTCCTGTTCCCCCTCTCCAATATTTCCTTCAAATTGTATTTTTGGGGCAAATTCAATCTTCCGGTTCTTCTGTCTGAAGACAAATCTCATTGAATCCAACTCCCTCTGTGACCGCCTCCGTTCCACTTTGAGCAAAATTGAATCCATCATATTATTGGCATTGGCATACCCCAGCCCTATGATTTCTCTCCCTTTCTCAAACTCCATAACTCCGTATGGGTATCTTCCCTGCACCAGCACCCCTTTACTGGAAGGGATATTGAAATCTGTAGGCTGCACTATCATATTTGTAATTTGTCCTATTATATCCTCATCATCTAACGGAGCGTCTCCAGAAACACATTTTGCCCCAATTATAACATCAGGAGAATAAAGCCTGTCCAATTCTTTCCACGGGAAATTATCATAAAACCCGCCATCAAACAAAACTGTTGAATCTATGGTTATTGGTTTGAACACAAACGGATATGTCATTGAAGCCCTTACCGCACTTCCCAAATCGCCACCAGTGTGGATAACTTTCCTTTTGTTTTTCACATCTGATGAGATACAGAAAAATGGGACCATAAGGTTTGCAAAATTGTATCCTGCTGCTACAGAGGGGGAAGCATAAGTATCCATCATTGCAAGATCCATTGGGAATGGCTCTATAAGGCTGCTTGGATATGAAATGTTTATCTTTCCCAATTTGCGGTGGAACGAGAGTGTGACCATTTTAGGAGATACCTCATCTCTATAAAACAGGTTACCCAGCCCTTTTTCCTGCTTTCCACTGCACCAGGCTGCAAAGTCTTCTGATGTAACAATATCTTCCATCTCACTTGGGGAAAGTCCAATTGCATACAAAGATGCTATTACCGCCCCCATTGATGTTCCACATATGTAGTCTATTGGAATATTGTTCTCTTCAAGGGCTCTTATTACTCCTATATGGGAGAGTCCCTTCGCCCCTCCTCCACTCAACACAAGTCCCACCCTCTGCTGCTGGGCAACTGCAGTTATCGGGAGTATTATTGCAATTATTATTTTTAAAATGAATCTGTTCATTTTGCAAAAAAGGCTAACTTTGTATTATTGGAAACGTATTCACTTTAAAAACAAAAAATATGAAGACTAGATTAATCAGTTTGCTATTTATTGCAACAATCCTTGTTGCCGGCTGTAAAAACGGCAATAAAGAGGCTGCCCAAAGCACCCCTGCTCCAGTTGAGGTTAAAGCCCCTGCATTGGCATTTGACCCTCAGACATTACCGGAGGAGCCAATTTTCAACATTGAGACAACCAAAGGAACAATCAAGATCAAACTTTACAAAGAGACCCCTCTTCACAGAGACAATTTTGTAAAACTTGCTTCTGAGAGATTCTATGATAACATTATGTTCCATCGTGTTATCAAAGGATTTATGGTACAGGTGGGAGATCCTCTTACTAAGGATGCTTCTGCAGATCCTGCAAAATACGGCACAGGTGGCCCTGGCTACACTATCCCGGCAGAGATTCTGCCTCAGTTCAGCCATAAGAAAGGTGCTTTGGCTGCTGCCCGTAAAGGTGATAAAGCCAATCCTAACAGAGAGTCTTCGGGTTCACAGTTCTATTTTGTAGAGGATGAGACAGGTTGCTCACACTTGGACGGCCAGTACACTATCTTTGGTGAGACACTTGAGGGTCTTGAGGTTATTGACGCAATTGCAGCTGAGCCTGTAACTGCCCCTAAAAATGCCCCTGTAAACCCTATCAAGATTATCAGCATTATGCCTGCCGAATAAGCCAACGGCATAACTTGAACAGGAAAAAACAAGAAAGAAGGTGACCCAAAAAAAAGGTCACCTTCTTTTTTATTTTTTCCACCATTTAACTCTCACCCTATGCACCCACTCCCTTACAGGAGTTATGTAGCGGTCCACTTTCTCGGGGTACATATCGGGAATCTTTACAAGGATTCCTGTCTCCTCAACACCACCAAATCCGTGGTTCACTGCTGTACCGAACACTTTCATTGATGGAGAGAGATTCATATATGAATTGATGAGAGGCGGAATATGCTCACCCAGGTTCTTAATCTCCTTTTGCAGAACCTTATATCCCTCTTTGTATTCAAGATCTTTAAACAACTCCACAAAATAAGGGTTGTCTATGTCACAATCAAGCGGAACAACCGGTCTTACAAGTGAAAGGTGATCATTAAAATACTTCCTCAAAAAGTGCAGCAAAAGATTTCTGGCTCTGGTATTGTACGAAGTGTACATAGTAACCTTGCCAAAGAAGTATTTTATATTCGGGTTCTTTACAATAAGTGCCCCAAGTCCGTCCCACAGGTTGTCCAATGCATACAGGCTCTTGCGCCTGATGTTTGTACTCTGGTAGTTCGGCTGCACAAATGAGCGTCCCAGCTCTATTGTAAATGGCATATACTCATTCTTGAACTCATTGGAGAAATCAAACAGCTCTTTGGTTGCCATTTTGTTTATATCCAGTCCTCCACAATGTATATAGCGGTAACCTCCAATAATCTCCTTATCGTGAGGATCCCATACAATCAGCTGGCGGTACGGCTCGTGCGGATCCAAATCATACTCATCTATATCTACAGCCTTACCCGTTCCTCCACCTGCAAGTCTGAATGAAATCTCCCTCAAACGCCCTATCTCCTGCATTACATTTGGGGAGTCGTGGGCAGTAACCTCATAAAGATGATTGCGCCCTTTTCTGGTTATCCTTATAAATTTCTCTTTTGTGAGCTCTTTTATAATCAGTTCCCTCTCTACGGGATCAATTACCGGTTCCATTTTGTCAAGGTCTGTTTAGGTTTAGGTTTTGGTTTAGTTTTGTTTAAGTTCGTAGCATTTTTCCCTTATCACCTGGCACCACTCATCCAAACTTTTTGATGAATCTATTGATGATATGGGTATAGGTTCCCCTATAACTACATCAAAGATACCATTTTTTTGGCGGAACATTTCATCGGGAAGAAAAATCATCTCTATGTTGAATTTTATCCCAAGGAATTTCCTGATTTTGGCAAGGCGGTAAAAGAAATTTGAGTTTTGTCCGCCAAAATGGACTGGAACAATATCCCTGTTGTACCGTTTTGCCTGTTTGATGAAGTTCTTTTTCCATTCCAGGTCTGTAATTTTGCCATCTATCAGCCTTGAACACAGCCCCGCAGGGAAATAGAGAATCTGGTCGTCCGATGCATAGGCATTGTGAATACGCTCTCCATATTCCTTGCCCATTCTGCCGTGCTTGTTAATGGGGACAAAGATGTTTCTCATTGGAACAATGTTTAAAAGAATGTCATTTACAACAAATTTTATCCCTCCAAACAATTTTCCTATAAGGGATATAAGGGTGAGTCCGTCCAGCCCTCCAAGAGGGTGGTTGGAAACAAAAATATATTTCCCTTCGGGGTTCAAACTCTCTCTGTTGATGAACTTTACGTTGCTTTTTACGTTAAGCCACTGAAGCACCTTGTCTGCAAACTCCACATCAATGGAACCATTGCTGAACTGAAGGATACTGTTAAGCTCATCCTGATGAATTATCTTTTTTAACCACTGCAAAACAAACTTTGGTGTGAATTTTGCCAAGCGTTCACTTTTGGATGCAATTACTGCATTCACATCTATTTTCAAATCTTTGTTGTAGCTCTCCATAACGGGTTTTGATTTGTAGATGCTAAGTTAAAAAAAATTGTATCTTTGCCATTATGTTAAAACAAGGGTTACAACAAAAACAGCAACAAAAGTTATCTCCTCTTCAGATTCAGACCATAAAGCTTCTGGAGCTGCCAACACTTGAGCTTGAACAGAAGATAAGGAAAGAGATAGAGGAAAACCCTGTATTGGATGAAATTACAGAGAGTGCGGATCCTGAGGATGATGCTCCAAAGAATGTTTCTTTGAGCGAATATCCTGCAGATGACCCCACCCCATCATACAAACTCTATGTGAACAACCAGGGGAAAGATATCAAGCCCCAATACAATACTTTTTCAGTTAAAGAGAGTTTTCAGGAGAATCTTGTGGTACAGCTTGGCTACAAACAGCTTGATGAAAGGAGCCGTACCATTGCCATTTTCATAATTGGAAGCCTGGATGATGACGGATACCTCAGAAGGGATTTGGAGTCTCTTTCTTACGATATACTGCTAAGACTCAATATTGAGACTGACGAGCAGGAGGTGGAGAAAATTCTTAAAATGATTCAGGAGTTTGACCCGGCCGGTGTAGGTGCAAGGGATCTTCAGGAGTGCCTGTTGCTTCAGCTTAATCCAAAAAACATTGCACAAGAGAGGGCCCGCACAATCCTGTCTGAATATTTCCAGGAGTTCACAAAAAAACACTACTCCAAAATAATCTCCAGAATGGGCATTACGCAGGAGGAGCTTAAGGAGGCCATTGACGAGATTATAAGGTTGAATCCACGCCCTGGCGGACAGATAGATGACTCATACGATGAGCAGACACAGCAGATTGTACCTGACTTCCTCCTTGAGGAGAAAGATGGGGAACTTCTTATGAGTATGCCAAAATTCTCTCTTCCAGAGCTGAAAGTGAACAAAAGGTACGCAGACCTGCTTATGAGTTCTTCGGCAAGCAACACCAAAGCGGGGAAAGAGGCTGCCAGCTTTGTAAAACAGAAACTTGATTCTGCCAAATGGTTCATTGAGGCGCTCAAACAGAGACAGAACACTCTTCAGAACACTATGAACGCCATTATAGAGTTCCAGAGGGAGTATTTTATGGATGGTGATGAGACCAAACTCAAACCTATGGTTCTGAAGAATATTGCAGAGAAGACAGGCCTTGACATATCAACTATATCAAGAGTTGTAAACTGCAAATATATCCAAACCCATTTTGGAATATATCCGTTGAAATATTTCTTCTCTGAAGGTCTTATGACAGAGGGTGGCGAAGAGGTATCTACAAGGGAGATAAAGAAAATTCTCTCTGAGAGTGTTGATGCCGAGAACAAAGAAAAACCTCTTACAGATGAAGAACTTGTAGAGGTATTGCAACAAAAGGGTTATAAAGTTGCCCGCCGTACCGTTGCCAAGTACAGGGAGCAACTCAATATTCCAATTGCCAGACTCAGAAAGGAGCTATAGTTTGGTTCCGTATGCCAAATCACCGGCATCACCAATTCCCGGAACTATATAAGACTTGTTTGTAAGTTCCTCATCTACAGCAGCTACCCATAAAGTTACCCTTTTATGCGGAAGATGCTTTGAAAGATATCCCAAACTGTATTCACTTGCAATAGGGCATACAATATGTGTGTGGGCAGGCTCTCCCAGCTCACACAACTTGTTGTAAGCCAACACCACAGATGAACCTGTAGCAAGCATAGTATCAGCCAGAATCAAAGTTTTTCCCTCCACCCTTGGAGAACTCACATACTCCAGATGAATGTCAAACTTATTGTCTTTACCATATTTTCTGTATGCTGCAATAAACGCATTCTGTGCCGAGTCAAAGAAATTTAGGATTCCGTTATGCAAAGGGAGTCCGGCCCTAAGGATTGTTGATACAATAATCTCATTCTCAGGCAAAGAGCAGTTTGCAATACCCAGAGGAGTGGTTATCTCCACCTGAGAGTAATTTAAGGTCTTGCTTATCTCATACGCAAAAATCTCACCTGCCCTCTCCAGATTCCTTCTGAACCTCAAACTGTCTTTCTGAATGTTCTTGTCCCTCAATTCAGCAATAAACTTATTGAGAATTGTATTGGTTTCCCCTAAATTGACTACCTTCATAACATTTCCGTTTTATCCCTTAAAGGCAAATATAAGAAATTTATCTTACAACATCCCTTCATCAGCAAAACTGAAATAGTCATTCCCCGCCACAATAATATGATCCAAAAGTTGGATATCACACAATTGGGCCGCCTCCTTCAGCCTTTTGGTCATTGCCTGGTCCATTTTTCCTGGTTTTGTGCTTCCCGACGGATGGTTATGTGCCAGAATTATATGGCAACTGTTTCTCTGAATGGCATTCTTTATTACAATCCGCACATCCACCACAGTAGAATCCATTCCTCCCGACGAAATCCTCTCCTTCCCTATCAGCTGGTCCGCAACATTAAGATACAACACCCAACACTCCTCTTGCCGCAAATCCCTTAGAATTGGGATAAGAGTATTGGCAGCCGCTTCAGACGAATGTATCCTGGCCATAACCGGAGTCCTCTCCAGCTCACACCTGGCAGCCAGTTCAAAAGCCGCCATTATTGATAGAGCCTTACCAATCCCTATTCCCTTGAATTTCCTGTAATCATCAAATGAAAACTTCCGCAGTTCCAACAGATTGTTGTCTGCACCTTTAAGAATCTTTCTGGCAAGTTCAATGGCATTTTCATTTTTATTTCCTGCCCTTATGAGTATTGCCAACAACTCCGCATCACTGAGGCTCTGCGCCCCTCTCTCCAAAAATTTCTCTCTGGGCCTCTCTCCCAACGCCCAATCCTGAATTGTAAACTTATCGCACATATACATAAAAATAAAACTTCCCAAAGATTGGGAAGTTTTATTTTTATCTTACGATAAAACGTAAAATTTACGCTAGTTTATTAACATATACAGCCAAACCGCTTTTTAGGTTAGCAGCTTTATTGCTGTGGATAATGTTTTTCTTAGCTAGTTTGTCCAACATTGCTGCTACTTTAGGCATAAGCGCCAAAGCTGCCTCTTTGTCTGTTGTGTTGCGCAATGCTTTAATAGCATTACGAGTAGTTTTTGCATAATAACGATTATGCAATCTACGCTTCGCATTCTGGCGATTGCGTTTTTCTGCTGATGCGTGATTTGCCATAGTTTATTTTTTTTTAATATTTTTAGTAGTCGGTAGGGGAATCGAACCCCTATTGCAAGAATGAAAATCTTGAGTCCTAACCGTTAGACGAACCGACCTTTCCACTTTGGGACTGCAAAGATATAAATAATTTTTATACCTCCAAAATTATTTTCCAAAGTCTTCTTTCCAGTCAAAAGAGTACAGTATGGATTCCACCTGCCTTATATAGTCTCTCTTGTCGTATCTTGGTGCATACACAAATCCTTCAACTACAATTATCTCTTTTGGATTGTTCTTGTCATAAAACGCATGTATAACAAATGGACCTCCCATAAAATCGTTCTTAACCTCCCATAATCCTCTCATCTCTACAAAGTTGCGGTTCTTGTATTTCATTACTTCC
>JAZSEZ010000045.1:0-1978 GCA_045531975.1 Candidatus Egerieisoma sp.
AGGCCTCTGAAAGAGGACTAAAAGGAGGAGTTCGCCGTCAAGATGAATTTTGTTCCTGAGCAGCCTCAGCCGAGACTGAGCGAAGGTCATTGATTTACCCGCAGGAAGTTATGCAGATTAGATGTTCCCCCAAATGGGAAGTTAGTGGTGTTGGGGCATGTTTGGGGAGTATTTTGTTCCCCAAATGAGGTGATGTTAGTGTTGGGGCACGTTTACAGGCAAATTTGTTCCCCAAATGGGATGGTGGTGCTGTCGGGGCACGTTTTGGAGCTAATTTGTTGGATTAATTTGTCGGGAGGAAGGGTTTCTTAAAATTTATAAAAAGAGTCATGCAAGAGGTTAGTAATGCCAACACCACTCAAACGTTAATGTAGGGCACATTTGCTCACTTAACCTATAGTAATTCTTTGAGGTTAAGTTGTACATTCTGCACTACAAAGCGTATAAATAGCATAGCCTCTCTTAACCTCTTGGGAACGTACGATTTATAGGGAAGAAATAATAAAGGGTGACCTTTTGTGATCACCCTCTGTTTTAATCCAATTTGAGCACCGCCATAAATGCACTCTGCGGAACCTCAACGTTTCCTACCTGACGCATACGGCGTTTACCTTTCTTCTGTTTTTCAAGAAGTTTTCTCTTACGGGAGATATCTCCACCGTAACATTTTGCGGTTACATCCTTGCGCACTGCCTTAACGGTTTCGCGGGCAATGATTTTTGCTCCAATTGCCGCCTGAATTGCAATATCAAACTGCTGGCGTGGGATAAGCTCCTTAAGTTTCTCGCACATCTTGCGTCCAAAGTCGTAAGCGTGGTCTCTGTGGATAAGGCTGCTTAGCGCATCCACCTGCTCTCCATTAAGGAGGATATCCAGTTTAACAAGATCTGCATCCCTGTAACCTGTAATATGGTAATCAAACGAAGCATAACCCTTGGAGATTGATTTAAGTTTGTCATAGAAATCAAATACAATCTCAGACAAAGGCATATCATAGTTCAGCTCCACACGGTCACTTGTAAGGAAGTGCTGGCTTACAAGGGTACCCCTCTTATCCAGACAGAGTTTCATAATTGGGCCAAAGAAATCACTCTTGGAGATAATCTGTGCCCTTATGTATGGTTCCTCAATTTTATCTATAAGGGTAATTGCAGGTAATCCCGACGGGTTATGCACATCAAGCACATCTCCCTGAGTGGTGTATACCTTGTATGAAACGTTAGGTACGGTAGTGATACAATCCATATCAAACTCCCTGAACAACCTCTCCTGCACAATCTCAAGGTGAAGCAATCCAAGGAAACCGCAACGGAAACCGAAACCAAGAGCCAAAGAGCTCTCAGGGTCAAATACCAATGAAGCATCATTAAGCTGAAGTTTCTCCAATGAAGCCCTCAAATCTTCATACTCGTCTGTTTCAATTGGATAAATACCGGCAAATACCATTGGCTTTACCTCCTCAAAACCTGCAATAGCCTCTGTACAAGGGTTGGCTACAGTTGTAATGGTATCACCCACCTTTACCTCAACCGCACTCTTTATTCCGCTAATGATATATCCCACATCTCCCGTCTTAATCTCATCTTTAGGGCACATCTTCATTCTCAATACTCCAATCTCATCTGCCACATACTCTTTTCCGGTATTGAAGAACTTAACTTTATCCCCTTTCTTTATTGATCCTCCCTGAACTTTAAAGTATGCAATGATTCCTCTGAACGAGTTGAATACTGAGTCAAAGATAAGTGCCTGCAGTGGAGCATCAGGATCTCCCTTTGGTGCCGGAACCCTCTCTACAATTGCATCCAGGATATCAGGTACGCCCTGACCTGTACGCCCGCTGGCCAAAAGTATCTCCTCCTCATCACATCCAAGAAGATCTACAATCTGATCCTTAACCACATCAATCATAGCTGCATCCATATCAATCTTGTTTATGACAGGGATAATCTCAAGATCGTTGTTAAGTGCCAGATAT
>JAZSEZ010000033.1:0-65409 GCA_045531975.1 Candidatus Egerieisoma sp.
ATCCGTACTTTGGATGTAACTGGTGAGATTCTTCTTCCAGAGGGTGTAGAGATGGTAATGCCTGGTGATAACGTAACTATTAATGTAGAGTTGATCTACCCAGTTGCTATCAATGAGGGTCTACGTTTCGCAATCCGTGAGGGTGGTAGAACAGTAGGTGCTGGTCAGGTAACTAAAATTGGTTAATTCTTAATCAACACACAAAATAAACAGAGCTTCCTTAGGGAAGCTCTAATTTAGGGGCATAGTTCAAGGGTAGAATAGCGGTCTCCAAAACCGTTGATGGGCGTTCGAATCGCTCTGCCCCTGCAAACCAAAGGTTACGGTTTGGTTCAATTTTAATCAAATAGCAGCAAGGCTTCCAGTTGTTGTTATTATAATTAAATGGTAATGAACAAATTAACTTTGTATTTCAAAGACTCGTATACCGAGTTGTCTAAAAAAGTAACTTGGCCTTCATGGGCACAGCTCCAGAACTCAGCTATTGTAGTTATGGTAGCTTCTGTTATTTTTGCTGTGGTCGTTTTTGGAATGGACCTAGTGTTCAAGAACATAATGACTTTCATCTATAACATGTTGTACTAATCATGAGTGAGATTTCCAACAAAAAGTGGTATGTTGTCCGCGCTGCTGGTGGAAAGGAGAAGAAAGCGAAGGAGTACATAGAGAACGAAATCAAAAGATTAGGTCTCACAGATTATGTTTCCCAAGTATTGATTCCTACTGAAAAAATCTATCAGGTAAGAAACGGTAAAAAAGTTAGTATGGAGAGGATTTTTTATCCTGGCTATATTCTAATTGAGGCAGTTCTTACAGGCGAAATCCAACATATTATCAGGAATCTTCCACATGTTTCCGGTTTCTTGACTGAGAAACAGGGGGGCAAAGATAAAGAGCCTTCTCCACTTCGTCAGTCTGAGGTTAACAGAATCTTAGGTAGAGTTGACGAGTTGATAGATAAAGAGGAGGAAAACATTACACCATTTGTTGTAGGTGAAGCAGTAAAAGTTACAGATGGTCCTTTCAATGGATTTGACGGTACTGTTGAGGAAGTCTTGGAAGACAAGAGAAAACTTAAAGTAATGGTTAAGATCTTTGGAAGAAAGACAATTTTGGAGTTAAATTTTGTTCAAGTAGTTAAAGAATAATTAAAGAAGTATTATGGCTAAAGAAATTGCCGCATTTATTAAATTGCAGATTAAAGGTGGCGCAGCAAATCCATCACCTCCTGTAGGACCAGCACTTGGTTCAAAGGGTGTTAACATTATGGATTTTTGCAAGCAATTTAATGCCCGTACCCAAGACAAGGCCGGTAAGGTGTTGCCAGTAATTATCACTGTATTCAGTGATAAATCATTTACTTTTGTAGTAAAACAACCACCTGTGGCTGTACAGCTTAAAGAGGCAGCTAAAATCCAGTCAGGTTCTGCTGAGCCTAACCGTAAGAAAGTTGCTTCAGTTACCTGGGAGCAGGTTCGCGCTATCGCTCAGGACAAAATGCCTGATATGAACGCGTTCACTTTGAAATCAGCTATGAGCATGGTTGCAGGTACTGCAAGAAGTATGGGTATAACAGTTGAGGGAACTTTTCCTGCAGACGTAAACTAATTAATCACAACACGCAATGAGTAAGCTTACTAAAAATCAGAAAATAGCTAATGCTAAGATTGAGGCTGGCAAACAGTACAAAGTATCTGAGGCTTGCGCTTTGGTAAAAGAGACTTCTCTTGCCAAATTTGATGCATCAGTTGATATTGCTGTTCGCTTGGGTGTAGATCCTCGTAAAGCAAACCAAATGGTTCGTGGTGTTGTGACTCTTCCACACGGAACAGGTAAACAGACCCGCGTACTTGTACTATGTACACCTGACAAAGAGGAGGAGGCAAGAAATGCCGGAGCCGACTTTGTAGGTTTGGATGAATATATTGAGAAAATTAAGGCTGGTTGGACAGATGTTGACGTTATCATCTGTACTCCTTCAGTTATGGCTAAAATAGGTCCTATCGGTAGAATTCTAGGTCCTAGGGGTTTGATGCCAAACCCTAAAACTGGAACAGTTACTATGGAGGTAGGTAAAGCTGTTACTGAGGTAAAAGCCGGTAAAATTGACTTTAAGGTTGACAAACAAGGTATTGTTCACGCTGGTATCGGTAAAGTATCTTTCAGTGCTGATAAACTTGCTGAGAATGCCAATGAGTTCCTTAATACAGTTATTAAACTTAAACCACAAGCACTTAAGGGAACATACGTTAAGAGTGTATTCTTGTCTTCAACAATGGGCCCTGGAATTTGTGTAGATTGTAAATCAATCGGTGCTGCCGAGTAATTAAATGATTGGAAATTATGAGAAAAGAAGATAAAGCTCAAATTATTGAATCAATGGCAGCACAGCTTAAGGAGACTCCTAACTTCTATGTTGCAGACATAGAGGGCTTGAATGCGGAGGCTACAACTAAGCTACGTCGTGCTTGCTTTGAGAAAGAGATTAAACTTGTAGTAGTTAAAAACACCTTGTTCTTCAAAGCTTTGGAGATGAACCAGGTTGCTGACTACGAGCAATTTGCGAGCGTATTAAAAGGCTCAACAGCAGTAATGTTCTGCAACACTGCAAATGCACCAGCAAGACTTATCAAAGAGTTTGGCAAAGATAATGGCAAACCAGTTCTTAAGGGTGCTTTGGTTCAGGATTGCACTTACATTGGCGCTGACAACCTTGAGACACTTGTTAACATCAAGTCTCGTGAGGAACTTATCGGTGATATCATCGGTATGCTACAGGCTCCTGCACAGAATGTTATTTCAGCTCTTACTTCACAGGGCGGTGGCAAGATTGCAGGTATTGTAAAAACACTATCAGAAAAAGAATAATAATAACACATTAAAATTATAAAATCATGGCAGATATCAAAAAATTTGCGGAGGAGTTAGTTAACCTTACAGTAAAAGACGTTCAAGAGCTAGCAAAAGTTCTTAAAGAAGAGTACGGAATTGAGCCAGCTGCTGCTGCAGCTGTAGTTGCAGCTCCTGCTGCTGCTGGTGCAGCTGCTGCTGCAGAGCAGACTGAGTTTGATGTAATCCTTAAATCAGCAGGTGCAGCTAAACTTGGTGTTGTAAAAGTTGTTAAAGAGCTTACAGGTCTAGGTCTTAAAGAGGCTAAAGAGCTAGTTGACGGTGCTCCTAAAGCTGTTAAAGAGAAAGTTTCTAAATCAGAGGCTGAGCAGGTTAAAGCAGCTCTAGAAGAGGCTGGTGCAGAGGTTGAGGTTAAATAAATGTCAACCCCCGTTTAGCGGGAAATAGTCAGGTTTAGGGCTAATATCGCCCTAAACCTTTTTGTCGTTTTTTTAAGTTTATTTTCAACCAACCCATAAACAATGTCGCAAAATACAATTAATCAGCGGATTACATTCGCGACTTCTAAATCCCTCCTTGAATATCCGGATTTTCTAGAAGTGCAATTGAAGTCCTTTAAAGACTTTTTTCAACTTGACACAACTGCAGAGAACCGTAGAAACGAAGGTTTGTTCAAGGTATTTCAGGAGATTTTTCCTATCACGGATACCCGCAATAATTTTGTCCTGGAGTTTATTGATTACTTCATAGACCCACCACGTTATTCAATGGACGAGTGTTTGGATAGAGGCCTTACTTATAGTGTTCCATTGAAAGCAAAATTGAAATTGTACTGTACAGATCCTGAACATGAGGATTTTGATACAGTTATTCAGGATGTTTATTTGGGAACAATTCCTTATATGACACCAAGGGGTACCTTCATTATCAACGGTTCTGAGAGAATTGTGGTTTCTCAGCTTCACCGTTCTCCTGGTGTATTCTTTGGCCAGAGTATGCATGCAAACGGTACTAAGTTGTACTCTGCCAGAATTATTCCTTTCAAGGGTTCTTGGATTGAGTTTGCAACTGACATCAACAATGTCATGTATGCTTACATAGACCGTAAAAAGAAATTGCCTGTTACTACTCTTTTGAGAGCAATAGGATTTGAAAGTGACAAGGATATTTTGGATATCTTTGGTTTGGCTACTGAGGTTAAGGTAAACAAGACTAACCTTAAGAAATGTGTTGGCAGTAAGCTCGCTGCCAGAGTCCTTAAAACTTGGAACGAGGACTTTGTGGATGAGGATACAGGAGAGGTTGTTTCAATTGAGCGTAATGAGATTATCATTGATAGGGAGACTGTATTGGAGGAGAGTCATATTGAGGATATCCTTGACTCTGATGTAAGCACAATCCTTATCCATAATGAAGATGCAAATTCAAATGATTTTGCAATCATTCATAATACACTTCAGAAGGATCAATGTAACTCTGAAAAAGAGGCTATTTTCTATACATACAGACAGCTTAGAAATTCAGAACCACCTGATGAGGCTACTGCAAGGGATGTTATTGACAAATTGTTCTTCTCAGACAAGAGATATGACTTGGGCGAGGTAGGACGTTTCCGTCTTAACAGAAAACTTAACTTGGGTACTCCTAATGATGTAAGGGTTCTTACTAAAGCTGACATTATTGAGATTATCCGTTATCTGATTCAGTTGATCAATGCCAAGGCTACAGTTGATGATATTGACCACTTGAGCAACAGAAGAATCAGAACAGTAGGTGAGCAGTTGGCTAACCAGTTCAGCGTAGGTCTTGCACGTATGGCAAGAACTATCAGAGAGAGAATGAACGTAAGGGACAATGAGGTATTTACCCCTATTGACCTTATCAATGCAAAGACTTTGTCTTCTGTAATCAACTCATTCTTTGGAACCAGCCAGTTGTCACAGTTTATGGACCAGACAAACCCTCTTGCTGAGATGACTCATAAGAGAAGATTGTCTGCATTGGGTCCGGGAGGTTTGTCAAGAGACAGAGCTGGTTTTGAGGTGCGTGACGTTCACTATACCCACTACGGAAGACTTTGTCCTATTGAGACTCCAGAGGGTCCGAACATTGGTTTGATTTCATCATTGTGCGTTTATGCCAGAATCAATGAGCTTGGTTTCATTGAGACCCCTTACCGTAAGGTTGAGAATGGTGTGGTTGATTTGTCGGCGAAGGGATGTGTTTATATGAGTGCTGAGGAGGAGGAAGATAAAGTTGTAGCACAGGCAAACGCCAGAATTGATGAGAACGGTAACTTTACCGATGACAGAATCAAATGTAGATATGAGGCTGATTATCCTGTAGTAAGCAAAGACAAGGTTCACTTGATGGACGTTGCTCCTAACCAGATTGCTTCTATTGCAGCTTCCTTGATTCCATTCCTTGAGCACGATGATGCTAACCGTGCGTTGATGGGATCAAACATGATGCGTCAGGCGGTACCAGTTGTGAAACCTGAAGCTCCAATTGTTGGAACAGGTTTGGAGGCAGCTGTTGTAAGGGATTCAAGAACTCAGGTTTCTGCAGAGACAACCGGTGAGATTGTTTATGTTGATGCCAATGAGATACATATAAAATATGACAGAACTGAGGAGGAGAGATTTGTAAGTTTTGATCCTGAGATTACTGTTTACAGACTTCCTTTGTACAGGAAAACTAACCAGAGTACTTCAATTCACCTTAAACCTATTGTTAAGAAGGGTGACAAGGTTGTGAAAGGTCAGATCCTTACTGAGGGTTATGCAACTCAGAAAGGTGAGCTTGCTTTGGGTAGGAACCTTAAAGTAGCATATATGCCTTGGAAGGGATATAACTTTGAGGATGCTATTGTACTTTCAGAGAGAATTTTGAGAGAGGATATCTTCACTTCAATTCACGTAGATGAGTATATTATGGAGGTAAGGGATACCAAACGTGGTATGGAAGAGCTTACTTCTGATATTCCTAACGTAAGTGAGGAGGCTACAAAAGATCTTGATGAAAACGGTATCATTAGAATAGGTGCCAATGTTGAGCCGGGTGATATCCTTATTGGTAAGATTACCCCTAAGGGTGAGAGTGATCCGTCTCCAGAGGAGAAACTGTTGCGTGCTATCTTTGGTGATAAGGCTGGTGATGTTAAGGATGCTTCATTGAAAGCTTCTCCATCATTGTCTGGTACTATCATTGACAAGAGATTGTTTGCAAGAGTTGGAAAAGAGGCTAACAGCAAGAAAGGCAAGATTAATACAAAAGCTTTGGTTCAGCAGGCTGAGGATACATTCAACCGCAAGGCTGGTGTTCTAAGAGACAGATTCCTGGATAAATTGGTAGTGCTTGTTAAAGGAAAAGTTTCAGAGGGCGTGAATGACCTTTATGGTGTGGAGATTATTGCCAAAGGCGAGAACTTTACAAGAGAAATGCTTGAGGCAATTGATTATGAGAATATCAATCCAACCAAGTGGACAGATGACAAGCACGCTAATGGTTTGATTAAGACTCTTATCAATAACTATCTGATTGCTCATAAAGAGTATGATGCAGAGCTTAAGAGAATCAAATACAATCTTACCATTGGTGATGAGCTTCCAACTGGAATCATGCAGCTTGCAAAAGTTTATGTTGCCAAGAAAAGAAAGATTAGAGTGGGTGACAAGATGGCCGGTAGGCACGGTAACAAAGGTATCGTAGCAAAAGTTGTTAGGGATGAGGATATGCCATTCCTTGATGACGGTTCAATTGTAGATATTGTACTTAACCCTCTTGGCGTGCCTTCACGTATGAACTTGGGTCAGATTTATGAGGCAGTTCTAGGTTGGGCAGGTAAAGAGCTTGGTGTTAAGTTTGCTACTCCAATTTTTGATGGTGCAAGTTTGGATGATATTTGCAACTTTACAGATAAGGCAGGTATTCCTAGATATGGTAAGACATATTTGAGCGATGGTGGTACAGGCGAGAAGTTTGACCAGCCGGCTACAGTAGGTGTAACCTATATGATCAAATTGGGCCACATGGTTGATGATAAGATGCACGCGCGTTCTATTGGACCTTACTCTCTTATTACTCAGCAGCCTCTTGGTGGTAAAGCCCAGTTCGGAGGTCAGAGGTTTGGAGAGATGGAGGTTTGGGCTCTTGAGGCATTCGGTGCATCAAACATCCTTCAGGAAATCCTTACTATCAAGTCTGATGACGTTGTAGGTAGGTCTAGAGCATACGAGGCAATTGTTAAAGGTGATCCAATGCCAACTCCAGGTATTCCAGAGTCACTGAATGTGCTTCTACACGAGCTTCGCGGACTAGGTCTCAGCGTAAATTTGGACTAATTGGTTTTTGATAATTTGAAATAACAAGTAATATGTCTTTTAAGAAAGAGATTAAGGTTAAAAGCAATTTCAACCGAATTACTATAGGATTGGCTTCACCGGAAGAGATACTTGACAGATCTTCCGGCGAGGTTTTGAAGCCAGAAACTGTAAACTACCGTACATACAAGCCTGAGAGGGACGGTTTGTTCTGTGAAAGAATATTCGGTCCGTCAAAAGACTATGAGTGTCATTGTGGCAAGTACAAGAGAATCCGTTATCGCGGAATTATCTGTGACAGGTGCGGTGTAGAGGTTACAGAGAAAAAAGTGCGTAGGGAGAGAATGGGTCACATTACCCTTACTGTTCCAGTTGCGCATATCTGGTATTTCCGCTCAACACCTAATAAGATTGGTTACCTTTTGGGTATCCCAACCAAGAAACTTGATGCAATCATCTACTATGAGAGATATGTAGTTATCCAGCCAGGTCTTGCTGCTGAGAAAGGTATTAAGGAGTTGGATCTTCTTACTGAGGAGGAGTATTTGGACATTTTGGATTCTCTACCAAAGGAGAACCAGATGTTGGAGGATTCAGATCCTAACAAGTTTGTGGCAGGAATGGGAGCAGAGGCTATCTACACCCTATTGTGCAAGGTAGATCTTGATGACTTGTCATATAGCTTGAGAAGCAGAATTGAGACTGAGACTTCGCAGCAGAGAAAAGCTGATGCGTTGAAGAGGTTGAGTGTAATTGAGGCTTTCAGGGATTCAAAAGATATTAACAAACCTGAGTGGATGATCTTGAAGGTTATCCCTGTAACTCCGCCTGAGTTGAGACCTTTGGTTCCACTTGATGGTGGAAGGTTTGCAACTTCAGATTTGAATGACCTATACAGAAGAGTTATCATTAGAAATAACCGTTTGAAGAGACTTATTGAGATTAAGGCTCCAGAGGTTATCCTAAGAAATGAGAAACGTATGTTGCAGGAGGCTGTGGATTCATTGTTTGACAATTCAAGAAAGTCAAATGCAGTGAAGACAGAGGCTAACAGAACTTTAAAATCTTTGTCTGACAGTTTGAAAGGTAAACAGGGTCGTTTCCGTCAGAACTTGTTGGGTAAGAGGGTTGACTATTCTGCACGTTCTGTAATTGTTGTAGGTCCGGAGCTTAAGATGCATGAGTGCGGTTTGCCTAAATTGATGGCAGCAGAACTTTACAAACCATTCATTATCAGAAAACTGATTGAGCGTGGTATTGTTAAGACCGTAAAATCTGCAAAGAAAATTGTAGACAGAAAAGATCCTGTTATCTGGGATATTCTTGAGAATGTGATGAAAGGTCACCCAGTTCTATTGAACCGTGCGCCAACTCTTCACAGATTGGGTATTCAGGCTTTCCAGCCTAAACTGATTGAGGGTAAAGCTATTCAGTTGCATCCTCTTGCTTGTACAGCGTTCAACGCCGACTTTGATGGTGACCAGATGGCGGTTCACCTGCCATTGGGAAATGCTGCAGTACTTGAGGCTCAGTTGTTGATGTTGGGATCACACAATATCCTTAATCCTGCCAATGGTGCTCCTATTACCGTTCCTTCACAGGATATGGTGCTTGGTTTGTACTATATTACCAAACCAAGACCTGGTGCAAAAGGAGAGGGCATGAACTTCTATGGTCCGGAGGAGATTATTATTGCTCATAACGAAGGCAGACTTGCTTTGCACGCAGAGGTAAATGTAAGGCTTCCAAAAGATATGACAGATCTTTCAAAAGGTTATCACATGGTTAAGACCACAGCAGGCCGTATCCTTGTGAACCAGCTTGTCCCAGAAGAGGTTGGATATATCAACGAGATTCTTACCAAGAAGTCATTGAGAGATATCATTGGTAAAGTATTGAAAGTTTCAGGTGTTGCCAGAACTGCACAGTTCCTTGATGATATCAAACACCTTGGTTATACAATGGCGTTCAAAGGAGGTTTGTCATTTAACTTGGGTGATGTGATTATTCCTGAGGAGAAGGCAAAACTTGTAAGTGACGGTTATGCACAGGTTGAGAACATTCAGGCTAACTATAACTTGGGTCTTATCACAAACAATGAGCGTTATAACCAGGTTGTAGATATCTGGACCAATACCAATGCAAAACTTACAAATATTGTAGAGAAACAGATTTCTACAGATAACCAGGGATTCAACCCTGTATATATGATGCTTCACTCTGGAGCCCGTGGATCTAAAGAGCAGATCCGTCAGTTGTGCGGTATGCGTGGATTGATGGCGAAACCTCAGAAATCAGGTTCAACAGGAGCTGAGATTATTGAGAACCCTATCCTTTCAAACTTTAAAGAAGGTTTGTCTGTATTGGAGTATTTCATCTCTACACACGGTGCCCGTAAAGGTTTGGCTGATACAGCGTTGAAGACTGCGGATGCAGGTTACTTGACACGTAGGCTTGTTGATGTGTCACACGACGTAATCATTAATGAGGAGGATTGCGGTACTTTGAGAGGTCTTGTTGCAACAGCTATCAAGAATAAAGATGACATTGTTGAGAGCTTGTATGACAGAATTTTGGGTAGAACCACTGTTCACGATGTATATAATCCTCTAACCGGAGATAAGATTATTGGTGCTGGTGAGGAGATTACTGAGGATATTGCAGCTCTTATTGAGTCATTGCCAATTGAGGCTGTTGAGATCCGTTCGGTTCTTACTTGTGAGAGCAAGAAAGGTGTTTGTGCAAAATGTTACGGACGTAACCTTGCAAGAGGCCGTATGGTTGAGAAAGGTGAGGTTGTGGGTGTGATTGCAGCACAGTCTATCGGTGAGCCAGGTACCCAGCTTACTCTACGTACATTCCACGTGGGTGGTACTGCATCAGGTAGTGTTTCTGAGAGTGAGATCAAATCTAAGTATGATGGTAAAGTTGAGTTTGAGGAGTTGAGAACAATTACCAAGGATGAGAATGGTGAGAGCAGGGAGATTGTAGTTGGTCGTACAGCAGAGATGCGCATTGTTGATGCAAATACAGGTATCACATTGTCTCAATACAACGTACCTTATGGTGCTGATTTGTTCAAGAAAGAGGGTGAGGCAGTATCCAAAGGTGACCTTATCTGTAAATGGGACCCATATAACGCAGTTACAATTACTGAGCTTGCCGGTAAAGTAATGTATGACGGTTTGGTAGAGGGCGTTACTTACAGAGAGGAGTCTGCTGATGAGTTCTCATTGCATAGAGATAAAGTTGTAATTGAGAGCAGGGACAAATCAAAGAACCCAAGTATCAGAATTGTGGATGCTGACGGAAATGAGTTGAAACAGTACAACTTGCCTGTAGGTGCCCACATTATGGTTGAGAACGGACAGGAGCTTGTTGCAGGAGACATTTTGATTAAGATTCCTCGTGCAATTGGTAAGTCTGGTGATATCACCGGAGGTCTTCCTCGTGTTACCGAGTTGTTTGAGGCACGTAATCCATCTAACCCAGCTGTTGTATCAGAGATCAATGGTGAGGTTCTTATGGGTAAGATCAAACGTGGTAACAGAGAGATTATTGTGAAGTCAAAGACAGGAGAAGAGAAACGTTATCTTGTCCCACTTTCTAAACAGATTCTTGTTCAGGAGAACGACTACGTACGTGCTGGTATGCCACTTTCTGATGGTGCTATTGCTCCGGCTGATATTTTGGCAATTCAGGGTCCTACAAAAGTTCAGGAGTATATTGTCAATGAGATTCAGGAGGTTTACCGCCTTCAGGGTGTGAAGATCAATGACAAGCACTTTGAGATTATTGTAAGACAGATGATGCGTAAGGTTGAGATTGTTGATCCGGGTGATACAAGATTCCTTCCAGAGCAGCTTGTTGACAAATGGGAGTTCATGCAGGCTAATGATGAGATTTGGGACAAGAAAGTTATTCTTGATTCAGGTGACTCTGAGACATTGAAAGCAGGTCAGATTGTTACTGTAAGAAGATTGAGAGACGAGAACTCAATTTTGAAACGTCAGGATCTGAAACTAGTTGAGGCTAGAGATGCAATTCCAGCAACTTCTAACCAGGTGCTTCAGGGTATTACCAGAGCAGCGTTGAAGACAAGCAGCTTTATGTCTGCAGCATCATTCCAGGAGACAACCAAAGTGCTTAGCGAGGCTGCTATCCACGGTAAAGTTGATACATTGGAGGGTCTTAAAGAGAACGTTATCTGCGGTCATCCAATCCCTGCCGGTACAGGTCAGAGAGAGTATGAGAAACTTGTTGTTGCCTCTATGGATGATTACCAGAGAATGGTTAAGGCAAAACAGGCTAAAGAGAAAGCTGAGTAACGATAAAGCTTATATGGTAAAAATGAATCACCCGCCCAATATAGCGGGTGATTTTTTTTGTATTAAATTGTGACGTTGTCCTAATTTGTAATTAATTGATACCCAGGGGGTATCAAAAAACGGGGTATACATCCCCGTTTTTGTAAATATTTAATAATTAGTTAATTACAAATTAGGACAACGTCACAATTTTTTATTAACTTTGTCGCTCACGGTAAAATTGAATAAATATGGCAATAATTAGAGAGTTAAGAGGTTTTACCCCTAAATTTGGCAAGGACTGTTTCCTTGCAGAGAATGCAGCCATTATTGGTGATGTAACAATGGGAGATGATTGCAGCATATGGTATGGTACAGTGTTGAGGGGAGATGTAAATACCATAAAAATTGGTGACAGGGTTAATATCCAGGATGGTGCAGTTGTACATACATTATATGAGCGTTCTGTAAGTGAAATTGGAAATGATGTGTCTGTAGGACATAATGCCATTATACACGGAGCAAAAATTGGAAATAATGTGCTTATTGGAATGGGTGCAATCATTATGGACAATGCGGTGGTTCCGGATAACACAATCATTGCAGCTGGTGCTGTGGTTTTGAGCAATGCCGTACTTGAGCCGGGTGTATATGCAGGTATCCCAGCCAAGAAGGTGAAGGATTCATCTGAAGCTGTGTATCAGGCAGCACATAAGAATGCACAAGGTTATCTTATGTATAAAGAGTGGTATAAAGAGGAGAAATAAAATCAATTTAAACTTATATAAAATGAAAAAACTATTCTTGATTGGTGCAGTTGCAGCTTTGGCGGCTTGTTCTGCACAGCCTGAGACAGGCTATACCGTAAATGTTGCGGTAACTGGAGATTTGGCTCAGTTGCCAAATGATACCCTTATCTTTACAGGTGGTACCAAAAAGGCTCCTGTAGCTGATACAGTTGTACTTGTAAATGGCAAGGCTACAATTAAAGGTGAGACAAACACTCCTAACTACTATTCATTGACATTCAAGGGTGAGAAGAGAGCATTCAAGAGATTCTTCCTTGAGAATACCAAATTTGATGTAACAATTGATGCAGCTGACCCTAAAGCAGCAACTGTAACAGGCGGTGTTGCACAGAGCTTTATCAATGATTTTACTGCAAAACAGAAAGAGCTTTCGGCAGCATACGGAATAGATTCTCTTATGAAAGGTTACAGAAATGCAACAGAGGAGGAGAAAGCAAAAATAGAGGAAGTGTACGAAAAATATACATCTGAGTGTGATGCAATTCAGAATGCTTATTTGGCAGAGAATCCAACATCAGACTTTGCTTTGGCTTACTTGGCTTCAGAGGTAGGCAACTTGCCTATTGAGGAGGTTGAGGCTAAATTGGCAGCATTTGACACTATCCCAGCATTTGCAGAGAACGTATTGCTAAAAGAGACCAAAGAGGTTGCAGCTTTGATCAAATCATTGCAGCCAGGTAATCAGGCTCCAGATTTCGTTCAGAATGACCCTGACGGAAAACCAATCAGATTCTCAGATATCTACTCTAAGAACAAACTTACAATGATAGATTTCTGGGCAAGCTGGTGTGGTCCTTGCCGTGCATTCAACCCTGAGCTTGTTAAAATCTACCACAAATACCACAAGAAAGGTTTTGAGATCCTAGGTGTATCAAACGATAACAGCCACGAGAAATGGGTTAAAGGTATTAAAGATGACAAACTTGTTTGGCCTCAGGTATCTGACCTTAAATACTGGGACAATGAGGTTGGCAAAATGTACTACGTGAGATATATCCCTCAGAACATTTTTGTTGATCAGACAGGTAAAATTGTTGGAAGACAGATTGACAAACCGGAGGTTGACAAATTTATTGGAGATTTCCTAAGTAAATAATCTTCCCAGCAGATAAGAAGGCTGACCCGCAAGGTCAGCTTTTCTTTTGTTTGACAACTCCTTTTCCCGACAGATTATATGTTCAAAAAAAAGAGAGACCCAACAGTCTCTCTTTTTTTTGTATGGTTTGGAAATATTACTCCTCGTTGCGGAAAATTGTCTGAACACGGTCAGGACCAAGTGAGATTACTGAGATTGGAACGTTAAGTTCTTTCTCAATGAATCTTACATAGTTCATAAACTCAAATGGAAGCTCCTCCTCGCGGGTAATCTGAGAAAGGTCTTTGTTCCATCCCTTGAACTCTTTGTAAACAGGCTCAATCTCAGCGTATGTATCGTAAGGAACCTGATCAGTTTCAACACCATCAACCTTATATGCAGTTGCAACCTTAATGGTATCAAATGTATCAAGAACATCTGCCTTCATCATAATGAGTTCAGTTACGCCATCAAGCATAATTGCATATTTAAGGGCTGGAAGATCCAACCATCCGGTTCTTCTAGGACGGCCGGTTGTTGCACCAAACTCAAATCCTTTCTTTCTTAGCTCCTCACCGGTTTCATCGTTAAGCTCTGTAGGGAACGGACCGCTTCCAACTCTTGTACAATAAGCTTTGAAGATACCGTAAACTTTACCAATCTTGGTAGGGGCAACGCCCAAACCTGTACAAACGCCTG
Source organism: Candidatus Egerieisoma sp. (assembly GCA_045531975.1). GTDB lineage: Bacteria > Bacteroidota > Bacteroidia > Bacteroidales > UBA932 > Egerieousia. The sequence continues at coordinate 14,063 of JAZSEZ010000033.1, forward strand.
CACAAGTTGTAGAAGATGATGTGACAAACGGATATGAACCGAAATCTACATCAAGCAATGTTCCCTGAGCACCCTCTGCAAGAATTTTCTTGTTCTCTGTAAGGTATTTGTTGGCAACATACTCACTGTCTACAAGCTTGAAAGTTTTAAGGTACTCAATAGCCTCCATCCACTCGCTCTCTTTCTCCTCTGCATTGTACTCGTAATCGTACTGTTTGAGGTAAGCGATATGTTTGTTTTTAAGGGTAAGGAATCTGTCTGCAAAGTCTGCAGCAAGTACATCACCCACTCTCAAACCGTTACGGCCGGTTTTGTCCATATATGTAGGTCCGATACCTTTTAGGGTAGAACCAATCTTTGATTTTCCTTTGGCAGCCTCAGATGCGGCATCAATTATTCTATGGGTAGGAAGTATAAGGTGTGCTTTTTTAGAAATGACAACCCTTTCTCTTACAGGAACACCTGTAGCCTCAATCTCCATACACTCTGCTTTAAAGATAATAGGATCAATCACAACACCATTGCCAATGATGTTTACTGCATTCTTTCTGAATACTCCCGACGGAACAGTATGAAGGACATATTTCTTTCCCTCAAAATGCAGTGAGTGACCGGCATTTGGACCACCTTGGAATCTGGCAATTACAGGGTATGAGTTTGCAAGAACATCTACAATTTTACCCTTACCTTCGTCGCCCCATTGAAGGCCCAGTACAACATCTACTTTCATAAAATTTATTATTGGTTAATACAGTTAATTTTCATTAAAAACGGATTCCCGCTAAAACGGAAGGTCATCCGAAGTGCCTTCTGCAACAGGTGCAGAGAACGTTTGGATTGCAGCCGGCATATCAGCAGGGGTAGCAGTTGTACTGCCTTTTCTGTCCAACAATCTTATATTGTCTGCAACAATCTCTGTGGTGTATCTTTTGGCCCCTGTCTGGTCTGTCCAGCTTCTTGTGCGGATTTTACCCTCTACAAAAATCTGGGCACCTTTCTTAATGTATTTTTCAGACAGCTCCGCCAAATTTCTCCAGCACACAATATTGTGCCACTCAGTCTGGTCTTGCAACTCTCCCGTTCTGCCCTTATATCTCTCTGTAGTGGCTAATGTAAAGGAAGCCACAGCAATACCTGTTTCCAGATGTCTTACTTCCGGGTCTTTTCCCACGTTGCCAATTAGTATAACCTTGTTGAATGACATAGCTTGAAGTTTTTATCATCCAAAAATACAATATTATTTGCAATTAAGGGGCAAAAAATATTAAAAGTTATTCACATAATTTTCACTTGGCCCTACAAACCCATGCAGCATCTCATAGCTGCAGTATCGGGTTCTTCACCTGTGAAAATTCTGAATGTTGGAATTGCTTGATTATAAAGCCAATATCTTCCATCTATATATGTTGATGCCCCTTTGCCGGCCAAATTGGGGTGTGCATAGTTGGCCTCAAACACAATTTTTCCACTAAGATTAGCACCTGTGAAGGCATCAATGGGGATAGATAGGTTGTATACAATAATGTCCGTTTCCTTCAGCAGGGTGGAAATTTTCTCCAATGGGATATACTCCACTCCAATTTTTTCTGCAAAAGGTTTGGCTTTCCCGGCACTTCTGTTGGCAAAGAACACTTCAAAACCCATATCTTTCAGGGCCAGAGCAGCTGCTTTTCCTGCACCTCCGGCCCCAATTGTAAGGGCTTTCATATTGGAAACCTTACTGTTGGCTGGGAGAAATTCGGCAATGCTGTTCTTTACTCCGTAGTAGTCTGTATTCCAGCTGTGGAGTTTCCCCTCTTTCATCATAACAGTATTTGCACAGGAAAGGATAGAGGAAATTCTGTCTGGAAAAGATATGTATTCCATTACCTCATCTTTGAAAGGTGAGGTTACATTGGTTCCTGTAAATCCTTCGTTGGCAAATCTTTGCATAGCCTCCTTGCAGGTAGGGGCCTCCAACAGGGTATATGAATGGATACTGTTGCCGTATGCTGCCTTGAATAGTGCAGGACTTTTGGAGTGGGCTATAGGGTTGCCAATGAGTGCATATTTTGCCATTGCTGTTCAAATTTCTTATTTGTGCAAATGTACAATTTTCCTGGTGTAAAGGGTGAATATTGTGCCATAAATGAGAGTTTGTGCAACAAGGGTGATTATTGGGATAAAGGCATTCTGCAGTGTCCCACCCATAGAGTTCAGCTGCACATATCCTGTAATGGCAGGGGAAGTTGGAAAAAAGTAGTGGACAATTTGCCAGAAATGGGGAATTTGGGTAAGGGGGAATGATGTTCCCGACAGAAATATCAATCCTACTGAAAAGAATGGGACATAGAGCATTACCTCTTCAGGGTCTTTGAAGAAGATACTGACGGCACCTGTAAATGCAGATGTTGCAAGAATGAACAGGAACATAAACAGATACAGTTCAAGAGGGTTGGCAAGGGCTGGAAGGTTGAATATTGCCGGGATGAGTCCTGTAAGGAAGATTGAGAGGAGAAAGTAGCCTGCAATAAGTGGTGGCAGGTATCTGAGCGGATGCAAAGTGCGGGAGCCTGCAAGGATTCCACCGCTCATAAGCATAGTCTGGAAGATGATGACAATTATTGCAATAGGGAGCAGATATGATCCGTACCCTCCGGTGTGGTTGTAGATGGCTACCCCGTTGGCGTTGAAAGTAGGGGTTTGGGAGAGTACAAGCTGCTGCTGGAGTGGCAGGGTTTTTACTGTTCCGGTGCGGAGGGTATTGTTCAGCTGCTGCATAGTTGAGGCAGTTGCTTTCTGTATTGTAAGGTAGTACAAGAAGGATTCGGTGGTTTGCCATACTGCAAAGTTTGACTGGTTTCCGCTCCATATCCTGTTGTTGAAGTCCTCAGGTATGAATATAATTCCTTTTACTTTTCCCTCTTTAATAAGCTTTTCACCCTGGGGTATATCTGTGCATTGTGCATAAATTTCCACCCCCTGGGTAGCATTCAGGTTGCTGATAAATTCCCGGCTGATTTTGCTTTCCGATTTGTCTATAACCGCTATTGGAATATCTGTAACAATATTTGGATGGTATAAAAGACCATATAGGAAGCCGTAACCCAGAGACCCTCCAAGCATTACCAGGGCAACTCCCCACATAATGGGAAGCGGTTGCCCTTTATCTTTCATAGCTGCTCTTTTCAGAAGGGGTATTGTAGCCAGGGATACTGCTATTACACATAGCATAGCTGCATAATTTTCCCAGCTGTATGGGAATCCTGCATTGTTGTAGAGAGATTCCTGCATTGCCAGAACAAAATGCCTTACTGGAAAAACAGAGAATATGGCTCTGAATGCCGGGTACATACTTTCCAACGGAAATGTAACACCTGATGCGGTTGCACCCAATGCTCCTATCATAGAAGCTATGCTTATTGCAATTGGGACTTTAGGAATGAGGGCTATGATTGCAACTCCAAGGGCCATTGTGGAGAGTACAAACAATATAGATGCTATATTCAAAGCTAGGAGACTCCCCTGGAGAGGTATCCCTATTATGTTGAAGAATATGAAGTTTGCCAGAAGTGTCTGGGCCAGAAAAATAAATATGTATGGTACAAGCCTTACCTTTTTCATATCTGTCCCTATTATGTATACTGTGAATACCAGTATGAATATTTGGAAAAATATGAAAAAGAACGGGTATGAGAGGAATGTGCCGTAGTTGAGGGATGAATTGTATGTTGAGGTAAAGAGTCCGTTTGTAGGGAGGGCTATTGACTCTGCCTTTATGGTTGGTGTTCCGGAAAATTTTCCGTATTCGTCTATTAAAGAGGTTGATATCTGGCCAAGAGTTTTTACAAATGCTCCCTGTACTTCACCACCCACAGCAAGCAGTGCATAGTGGTAATAGTAAGTAATTGTGGGGGTATGTCCGTTGTACAGCTCTTGGGTAAAATTATTGGGAATTACAAAATAACCGTAAATCTCCATATTCTGCATAGCCTCTTTGGCCTGGGCTTCATTGGAGTATATGTTTTTTTTCTGCAGGTTAAGGGTGGGGGAAGCGTCTACTGTGCGGATGATTTCTTGTGACAGCGGGGTATTGGAGCGGTCTGCTACCCCAATAGGGAGATTCTCTATTTTGCCATTTCCAAATATGGTTGCCATAAAGAGAAGTGAAAACAGAGGTATTATTACAGCTGCTATAAGTGGCCTTATTCTCATTTTTCCTTGTATTGTACAATAACACTCATTCCAGGGCGAAGTTGTGAGGTTTCTGAGTTTTTTTCTACCGGTTTGGCTTTTATCTTAAATGTTACAAGATTATATGAATTGTTCTCTTTACTGCTCTGCCAGGTGGCATAACTTCCCAATGGGCTTGAGTAGTAGACCTCAAAGAGGATACGGGCATTCCCCAATGCAGGAACCATTCCTGTAAATCTTTTTCCAGGCAAGAATTGTTGCAACATGTCTTCCCTTATATTAAGTACAACATAGTTGCTTTCCAGAACCAGCAGGTTCATTATTGTTGTTCCTGGCATAAGCAATTCACCTTCTGTAGGATAGATTTCCGAAATTACCCCATCTGCAGGGGCTGTAAGGGTGCTGTCCATAAGCAGTGCCCTAATCTCATCCACGTTTCCCTGAGCTGCGGTTACCATTGCTTTTGCACTCTCTTTATCCTCTGTCTGAGCCCCTTCCAGAGCCATCTCATATTGGTATTTGGCAGCTGCTTCTGCTGCAAGGGCTGCTCTTGCAAGGGCATTGGTCTCCTCTTTACGCTGGAGGGTAACAACACTGTCTTTATAGAGTCTCTCTATTCTTTCGTTAGTGTTTGCAGCAAGCTCAGCCTCTGCTTTGGCTGCATTCCAGGCCTCTTTGAGGGATGCTATTATCTGCTCACGCGCTCCTGCATCAACTTTCCTGTTCTGATATTGGGCAACATCTTTCATAGCAGAGGCGCTCAACATAAGGGCATTTGCCTCTGGGCTGTTTATCAGAACGAGCGGATCACCCTGTTTTACCTGAGCACCCTCACTGGTGTAGAGTTTTTCAACCCTTCCCAATAATTTTCCCGATATTTTTATTTGAGTACAATCTATTTCTCCCTGCAATATTTGGGGAGACTCTTTTGAAAGTATCATCCCAAATATGGAGATGATTGCAACAACAATTATTATTACAGTTATTGTGTGGAGCAGGATTCTATTGTTTTGATTCATAAAGCATTTCTATAAATTGTTCTGTGTTTGAGCAAAGTGCAAGGAGGTTGGCAAGTGAGGCATTGTATTGCCAGTGGGCCAGGGTAAGGGCTGTTTCTGCCTTCAGGAGCCCGGTTTTGGCATCCACCACTTCTGTAGAGGTGCACATCCCTTCGGCAAAACTTTTTTCCCTCTCACGCAACAGCTCTTTTGTGAGTTTTACAGTAAGGTTCAGGGTTGATATGTTGTATCTGGCATCTTCCATTTTACTTTGCAGGGATGAAGCTGCCGTTATAAGTTCCATTTCGGTCTGCTTGGTTGCAAGCTGCAGTTCCCTTTGTGTTATGTTGGTTTTCTGAATCTCTTTTTCCCTGTATAGTCCGTTGAAGATGTTCCATTGGAATGTGGCTCCTGCCATACTTCTTGGAAGGAGGTTTGAAGGGATATTGTGTGAGTAGAGGTTTTGTCTTGCTACAAGGGCAATGTTGGGGAAATAGTCTGCTATGGCAATTTTTTTCCTGTTTTCTGTTATCTCCTGTTGGGTATGCAGTATTTTCAGTTGTGCATTGTTTGTGAGAATCAGGTTATTGTAGTTTATGCTGCTGGTGCTGTCGGGAAGAAGAAATGGGGAACAGGGGAGTGCGGAAATGTTGGTTCCCAGTATTGTATTAAGGGCCATAAGTGCCACTTTGCAATTCTCTTTTGAACTTTCAAACTCCCTGGTTGCCTCCTCTTTGGCCACCAGCACTACAAGGTATTCGGCTTTATTTATGAATCCTTCCTCCTTCAGCCTGCTGGCATTTGTGTGCAGTTTCTCCATATATTGAAGATTTTCCTGTTGCATCAGGGCTACCTGGTTGGCTAATTTGAGGGTATAATAGGCATTTATCATAAGTGCCATTTGGGTGTTGTAAACACTTGTATACAAGTGCTCTGCAGTTTGTTCCAGATTATTTCCTATGCGGGAGGCGTAGATTCTTTTGCCTCCGGTTATAATTGGCCATACAGCTATGGCGTCTATGGTGGTGAGGTTCTGTTCCAGCAGAGGGATGGAGAGGGTTATGCTGCCAAGGCTTGTGATAATCTGTTCAAGCTGGGGTAGAAGTTGCCCAAGCGCAGGAAATTCACCAATGATATCAGAGGCAAGGTTGCCAAGATTGGCCTTTGCAGATATGTTGTTTGAGGTATGGATATAGCCTCCCGAAGCGCTGATAAAAGGGTACCAGGTTGCATTCAGCTGCTGCTTTTCTGCTGTAGCCCCTTTTATTCCCTCCTGGGCTATCTGTATTGCTCTGTTGTTGTTATGGAGCAATGCGGCGGCATCCTCAAGGGTAAGGAGTCTTGGGATGGTATCGGACTGTTGTCCCTTTACGCTCTGGAAAGGGACAAGGTATATTGCGGTAAAGATTATGGCATAACAAAGCAATTGTCTCATAAGCACATTTTTGCTTTAAGACAATTTATAATGCTTTTTGTTCTGTTGTTAAGGGAGACTTGTGCGGAAAATCCTTATTTGCAGCATCTTTGTCTTACTGCTTCATAGCATAGTACTGCTGCAGAGACTGATACGTTAAGGGAATCCAGCTCTCCAAGCATTGGAATCTTTATTTTGGCATTTGAGACTTTGCGCCAGAAATCTGTAAGTCCGGTAGATTCTGTTCCCATTACTATTGCAGTTGGAGATACCATATCTGTGTTGTAGTACCACTGGGAGTCTTGCAGCTGGGCTGTAAAGATATTTATTCCGTTTGCCTTCAGCCACTCGTAAGCTTCCTGGTTTGAGCATGCTACCACCTGGTTTGTAAAAATGCCGCCAAGGCTGGAGCGTATGAGGTTAGGGTTATAAAGGTCTGTTAACGGGTCACATACCAGTACTGCATCAATTCCGCAGGCATCGGCTGTGCGCAAAAGAGCTCCAAGGTTCCCCGGTTTTTCTACACTCTCCATTATAAGTACAAGGGGATGCTCCCATTTTTTGCCAAACTTTATATCCTGCAGTTGCAGTTTCTTCTCTTCAACTACAGCTACTATCCCCTCAGTATTTTCTCTGTAGGCTATTTTGGCGTATGCATTGGGGGTGAGGGCGAAACAGCTTGGGACAGCGGACCCTTCTGGAAAAAGTGCCTCCATTTTTTCAGGGGTGACAATCTGGCTGTTGTAGAAAACTGATTTTATAGTGTATCCGTTATTGATGCAGGCGGTAACCTCACGTATCCCTTCTACAACAAAAAGTCCTTGTAAACGGCGCTCTTTGGATTTTTCAATTAAAGATACAACCTCTTTTATTTTAGGGTTTTGTGCAGAAGCAATTTCCAGAATTCTCATCACTGAAGTTTTTTTGTGTTTGAGCAAAAATTAAAGAGAGCAACTCAAAAGGGGAAAGTTCAAGTCTTTTGAGTCACTCTCTGAAGTTTTTCATAATTGATTATTTATAGCTCTCCGGTCTCATTTGAGGGAAGAACAAAACATCCTGAATAGTTGTCTGGCCAGTCATAAACATAGTAAGACGGTCTATACCTATACCCATACCTGATGTTGGAGGCATACCGTACTCAAGTGCGCGTACAAAGTCCATATCAATATACATTGCCTCATCGTCACCTTTGTCTTTAAGTTTCAACTGGTCCTCAAAGCGTGCAAGCTGGTCAATTGGGTCGTTAAGCTCGCTATATGCGTTTGCAAGCTCTTTACCGCACACGAACAACTCAAAACGCTCAGTAAGGTTCGGTTTGCTTCTGTGGCGTTTGGTAAGCGGTGACATTGAAACAGGGTAGTCTGTAATGAATGTTGGCTGAACAAGGTGTTTCTCACAATACTCACCAAAGATTGCATCAATAAGTTTGCCCTCACCCATTTTCTCATCTATCTCAACGTGCAGTTTCTTGCAGGTCTCTCTAAGCTCAGCCTCGCTCATACCTTCAATATCCACACCTGCATACTCCTTAATTGCCTCAAGCATAGGAAGTCTTCTGTACTCGGCGCCAAAATCAACCTCTGTGCCGTTAATGTTTACTTTTGCAGTTCCGTTTACAGCCTGGGCTACGGTCTTGAGCATCTCCTCTACAAAGTCCATCATCCAGTTGTAGTCTTTGTATGCTACGTAAATCTCCATACAGGTGAACTCAGGGTTGTGGGTTCTGTCCATACCCTCGTTACGGAAGTTCTTTGCAAACTCGTATACACCGTTGTATCCGCCAACAATAAGGCGTTTCAGATACAGCTCATTTGCAATACGCAAATATAGAGGCATATCCAAAGTGTTGTGGTGTGTGATGAATGGTCTTGCTGTAGCACCTCCAGGGATTGGCTGAAGGATAGGGGTCTCAACCTCAAGGCAGCCTCTTTCGTCAAAGAAACGGCGCATAGTTGAGATTATTTTTGACCTCTTCATAAATGTCTCCCTTACCTGAGGGTTTACAATAAGGTCCACATATCTCTGGCGGTATCTTAGCTCAGGGTCTGAGAATGCGTCAAATACCTCACCGTCTTTCTCTTTAACTATCGGGAGGACCCTGAGTGATTTGCTTAGAACTGTAAGCTCTTTTGCGTGTACGGATTTCTGGCCTGTCTGGGTTACGAATGCAAAACCTTTGATACCTACAATGTCGCCAATGTCAAGAAGTTTCTTGAATACAGTATTGTAAAGGGTTTTGTCTTCTCCCTGGCAAATCTCATCTCTTTTAACGTATACCTGAACTCTGCCTTTCTCATCCATAAGCTCAATGAATGCTGCTGCACCCATAATTCTGCGGCTCATTATACGTCCGGCAATTGCCACCTCCTGGAAATTACCCTCCTCCGGATTGTATCTCTCTCTAATGTCTTCTGTTGTTGCATTAACAGGGTACATTGCTGCAGGGTAAGGCTCAATGCCCAACTCTCTCATCTGTACAAGCGCATTACGTCTGTTAAGCTCCTGCTCGTTCAAATTCAATTCCATATATGTGTGATTTTTAATATTCAAGTGGTTTTTCTGCATCTTTTTTGCAGAAAGTTACAAACTACAAATATAAAATATTTTTCTAAAAATCCCTATAAAAATTGGAAGTCGGGGACCGACTTACTTAAGGGGTTGTTTTGGAAAAATTAAATTCTTATCTTTGTGTGTTATGGAAATTAATAATATAGGCAGAAAGTGGATAGTTAAGGAGCCGGGGAATCCGGCTACCGTGCGTCGGCTTGCACAAGAGCTTGGAACAGATCCCGTGCTTGCCAACCTTCTGGTTCAGAGAGGGATTACAACATATGAGGAGGCAAGGGCCTTTTTCAGGCCGGACCTTTCAATGTTGCACGACCCGTTCCTTATGAAGGATATGGACAAGGCGGTGGAGCGTGTGCGCAAGGCGATAGAAAACAAGGAGAAAATTCTTGTATATGGTGATTATGATGTGGATGGAACCTCTGCAGTGTCATTGGTTTACACATTTTTGAGCACTATTACGGATAATCTGGAGTATTATATTCCCGTAAGGTATGATGAGGGGTATGGTATCTCCTATAAGGGAATAGATTGGGCCCATGCAGGGGGGTATACCCTTGTAATTGCACTGGATTGTGGCATCAAGGCGGTAGAGAAGGTGCAGTATGCAAAGGAGAGGGGTATTGATTTCATTATTTGTGACCATCATCTTCCCGATGAAAAACTCCCTGAGGCAGTAGCAATTCTTGACCCTAAGAGGGAGGATTGTCATTATCCGTTTGATGATTTGTCGGGATGCGGAGTGGGATTCAAACTGGTGCAGGGATATGCAAAAAAATATGGTATTCCATTTGAGCAGATAGTGGGATTGTTGGACCTTGTGGCGGTAAGTATTGCAACAGACCTTGTATCTGTAAAAGGTGAGAACAGGGTGCTTGCATTTTATGGCTTGAAACAGCTGAATGAAGCGCCAAGAAAGGGATTGCTCTCTATGATAAAGCTGAGCGGTCTTGAAAAACATTCAATTTCCATTGATGATATAGTGTTTAAGATTGGTCCAAGAATCAATGCGGCGGGCAGGATGGAGAGTGGAAGAATGGCCGTAGATCTTCTTACTTCAAGAAAGGAGGAGGATGCCTTGAACATTGGAAAAGAGATTAATGTCCATAACAACGAACGTAAGAATGTAGACCGTGAGATTACCATTGAGGCAATTGAGATGGTTAAACATTCGCCTGATTTTGAGAAGAGGAAATCTACTGTTGTATATAACTCGCAATGGCATAAGGGGGTTGTGGGTATTGTTGCCAGCCGTTTGGTTGAGGCATATTACAAGCCTACAATAGTGCTTACAAATTCCAATGGATTTGTAACAGGTTCGGCCAGAAGTATTCCGGGTTTTGACCTTTACGAAGCAATTGAGAGCTGTTCTGATTTGTTGGAGAACTTTGGAGGGCATATGTATGCTGCCGGAATGACTCTTAAAGAGGAAAATCTTGCAGAGTTCTCTGAGAGGTTTGAAAATTTTGTGGCTCAGAAGATTACCCAGGAGATTCTTACCCCTATTGTGAATATTGATTCATTCCTTGATTTCAAACAGATTACCCCTAAATTCTTCAGGATTCTGAAGCAGTTCCAGCCGTTCGGCCCGGGAAACAGTTCTCCAGTGTTTGTAACTGAGAATGTATACGATAACGGAAACGGAAGAATAGTTGGAAGTGACAACGGTCATTTGAAACTGGAACTTATTCAGGAAGATGAGCCTTACAGGCACATATCTGCAATAGCATTCAACAAATCCGAGCACTTCAGCCATATGCAAGGGGGAAATCCTGTAGATATCTGCTACTCAATTGCAGAAAACTACTATAGGGGAATTGCCAACCTGCAGTTGAGGATAAGGGATATAAGGAACAGGGAAGACTTTATATAAAGAATTATTCTAAAAGGTAAAATTTGCGTTATGCTTGTTAAGGTAATCCTCATTTACCCATGTAAACTCCGGTTACCTTAGCTACGCAAGCCTTAATTTTCCTCTTTTATAATAATTCTTTCTGCAATAAAAAATAAGTAAAATTATGCAAGAAGACGAAGTTGTTGATAGAGAAGAAGCGGTTGAGGAAGTGGCGGAAGGGCAAGGTGGGGGAACCGGAAAATATGAGAAACTTATACAGGATGGCGAGAACAAGTACAAACTTACCGGAATGTATAAGGACTGGTTTCTGGATTATGCCTCATACGTAATTCTGGAGCGTGCTGTACCACATATTTCTGACGGTTTCAAACCGGTACAGAGACGTATAATGCACGCAATGAAGAATATTGATGACGGTCGTTTCAATAAAGTTGCAAATATTATAGGTCAGACAATGCAGTATCACCCTCACGGTGATGCTTCCATTGGTGATGCCCTTGTACAGTTGGGCCAGAAAGATCTGCTTGTGGATTGCCAGGGTAACTGGGGTAACATACTTACCGGAGACAGTGCGGCGGCACCCCGTTATATTGAGGCCCGTTTGAGTGAGTTCGCAAAAGAGGTTGTCTTCAATCCCAAAACCACAGAGTGGATGAGTTCTTATGACGGCAGGAACCAGGAGCCTGTAAACCTTCCTGTAAAGTTCCCGCTGTTGCTTGTTCAGGGTGTTGAGGGTATTGCAGTTGGTCTTGCATCAAAGATTCTGCCCCACAACTTCAATGAGGTTATAGATGCGGCAATTGCCCACTATAAGGGTGAGGAGTTTGAACTCTATCCCGATTTCCCTACAGGAGGACTAATAGATTGCAGCAAATACAACAGGGGTGTACGTGGCGGTGCAGTAAAAGTCAGGGCAAAAATCTCCAAACTTGACAAGAAAACCCTTGTAATTACAGAAATCCCATTTGGCAAAAGTACTTCGGTTCTGATTGAGAGTATCCTCAAGGCAAATGACAAGGGAAAGATTAAAATAAAGAAGGTGGATGACAACACTGCAGCAAGTGCAGAGATTGTAATTCATTTGCATAATGACATTTCTCCCGACAAAACAATAGATGCCCTATATGCATTCACAGATTGTGAGGTATCCATCTCTCCAAACTCCTGTGTGATTATGGACAAACATCCCCATTTCATTGGGGTGGATGAAATACTCCGTTACAGTGCAGACTATACAAAAGAGTTGTTGCGCAGGGAATTGGAGATAAGATTGGCCGAGCTTGAGAATGAGTGGCATTACTTCTCTTTGGAGAAGATTTTCTTTGAAAATAAAGTATACCGTATACTGGAGCAGGAGGCAAAAACCTGGGAGGCACAGTTGGGTGAGGTGCATAAGAAGATGCTGGAATTCCAGTACCTGGTGCTCCGCCCTATAATTATGGATGATATCCTTAAGCTGGTAGAGAAACCGGTACGCAAAATCTCCAAGTTTGATGTTAAGGCGGTGGAAGAGAAGATTGCCAAGTTGGAGGAGGAGATGAAGGTTGTTAAGAACAATCTTGCACATCTTGTGGAGTATGCAATAAAATATTTCCAGAAGCTTAAGAAAAAATACGGCGAGAAATATTCAAGGCTTACAGAGTTAAGCAATTTTGAGACAATAGAGGCTACCAAGGTTGTAGTTGCAAATGCCAAATTGTACATAAACCGTTCTGAGGGTTTTGTTGGTACAGACCTTAAGAAGGATGAGAATGCGGAATATTTGTGCGAGTGCTCAGATATAGATGATATAATAGTATTCCTGAAGAACGGAAAATACATTGTAACAAAAGTGCAGAACAAGGCCTTTGTAGGGAAAGACATTTTGCACGCAGCAGTATTTGTAAAGAATGATGCCCGTACCATATACAATGTGGTGTATAAAGACGGCAAATACTCTGCTGACGGAAAAACCGGAACCGTATATGCAAAAAGGTTCTCTGTTACAAGTGTTACTAGAGACAAATGGTATGACCTTACCCAAGGGAAGCCGGATTCATCAATAGTATGGTTCTCTGCAAACCCTAACGGAGAGGCAGAGGTGCTTAAGGTATTCCTCAAGCCAAGGCCAAAACTTAAGAAACTCATTTTTGAATATGATTTTGCCGAGCTGGCCGTTAAGGGTAGGGCATCTATGGGAAATATCCTCTCAAGGAACCCGTTGCACAAAGTGCAGTTGAAATCAAAAGGCAAATCTACCATAGGTGGCAAACCAATCTGGTTTGATACAGATATAAACAGGCTGAATGAGGATTCAAGGGGTATTCTTTTGGGTGAATTCCATAGTGGAGACCGTATACTGGTAATCTGCAAAGACGGTACATTCTATACTACCAACTTTGATTTGAGCAACAGATACCAGGGTGATATCCTTAAGGTGGAGAAGTTTGACCAGCAAAAGACATACAGTGCAATATATGTGGATGGAGAAACCGGATTCCATTACATAAAGAGGTTTGCATTTGAGCCAAATGACAATGTGGCCACATTGTTCATATCCGATGCTCCAGGTTCTTCATTTGTGGAGCTTTGTGAAGATATGCATCCTCAGGCCCTCATTACCTTTGGTGGCAAACACGCCAAAAGGGAGGCGGAGGCAATTGATGTGGAAGAGTTCATTGGAAAGAAAGGTTTCCGTGCCAAGGGAAAACGTGCTACAGCTTTTGAGGTGGAGAGTGTGAAATTCATTGAGCCTCTGCAAAAAGAAGAGGATAATCTTCCCGACGAGAATGCAGATGTGGAGAATACAGGAGGATCCTCAGTAGAAGAGCAGGGGCAGGTGGAAGGATTTGCACCTGGCAGCACTGTTGAATTTGACGAGCCAACATTGTTTTAAAGATTTAAAGGGGAAATACTGCGTTACACTCACCAGATGAATACTCTTTACGGTAGTAAACTCCGTTTCATTTGGTTTCGCATAATGAATAATTATCGGGAAGAAAATGATAATCACTCTTTGCGGTTTTATGGGAAGTGGGAAAAGCACTCTGGGAAGGGGGCTGGCCGCTGCATATAACTGCAGGTTCATTGATTTGGATGATTATATTGTAGACAAATGGGCTATGAGTGTCTCCTCAATATTTGAGAAAAAGGGGGAAGAGTGGTTCCGCAAGGAGGAGTGTGCCTGTTTGCAGGAGATTGTGGAAGAGTACAATTATTTGAACTCCAAAGCATCTTATACATTGGTATTGGCTCTTGGGGGGGGCACAGTCACATACTCGCCAAGTGCACAGATTGTACGTAGCAGTACCCATTGTGTTTATCTCCAGTGCCCTAAGGAGATCCTTTTGCAGCGCCTTATGAAAAACAATTCCCGCAGGCCATTATTGGCCGGAAAGTCTGAGGAGGAGATGTCTTCTGTAATAGATTTCCTAATGCAAAGAAGGGAGAATTTATATGTTGGGGTTTCCGCCAGTGTGTATGACACATCGGATAAAAAAATGGGGAAAGTGGTAAAGGAGTTTGGGGAAATGTTCAATCTTTAAATAGTTGGTTTTATTTATAAAAAATATATACGCAATATGTCTGGATTTTTTGGTTGTGTATCCCGCAACGAGTGTGTAAATGAGGTTTTCTACGGAACAGATTACCATTCGCATTTGGGAACGAAACGTGCTGGTATGGCATTCTATAACGGCAAAAAGTTTGTGCGTTCCATTCACTCTCTTGAAAACGGATATTTCAGGAATAAATTTGAGGAAGAACTTCCCAAGTTTGGGGAATCCAATATGGGTATGGGTATTATCTCCGATTGTGAGTCCCAGCCTATCACCATTACCTCCCATCTTGGAAGGTATGCAGTTGTAACTGTAGCAAGGATTGACAATATAGACGAACTTTCCCGGGAGCTGCTTGAGAACAGGCACCACTTTGCGGAGCTTTCAGACTCTAAAATAAACGCAACAGAGCTTGTTGCAATACTTATTGCCCAAGGGAACACTCTTAAAGAGGGTATAGAGCTTGTGCAGAAAAAAGTTAAAGGTTCCTGCTCAATGCTTATCCTTACAGATCATGCCATTTATGCGGCAAGAGACAAGTTTGGCCGTACACCTATTGTAATTGGAAAGAATGACAAAGGGTATGTTTGTGCAAGCGAGAGTTCAAGCTTTGACAATCTTGGATACAGTCACCTAAGGGATCTTGGCCCGGGGGAGGTTGTGCAGATTACTGCAGATGGTATAAGGGTGGTTATTCCACCAAAGGAGCGTATGCAGATGTGCTCGTTCCTTTGGGTTTACTATGGCTATCCAAGTGCAAACTATGAGGGTATAAATGTTGAGGACTCACGTTACCGCAGCGGTGCAGCTATGGCTCGCAGGGACAAGGATATTGAGGCAGACTTTGCGGCAGGCATTCCGGATTCAGGAGTGGGCCACGCAGTAGGATATGTAAATGAGAAAGGTATCCCTTATAAGAGGCCGTTTGTAAAATATACCCCAACCTGGCCACGCAGTTTTATGCCGCAGAACCAGAAGATGAGGGATCTTGTTGCAAAAATGAAGCTTCTCCCTAACGAGCAGTTTACAAGGGACCAGAGAATAGTCTTTATGGATGACAGCATTGTAAGGGGAACCCAGCTTAAGGATAATGTTGTAAAACTATACGATTCGGGAGTAAAGGAGGTTCATATGAGAATAGCATGTCCGCCACTTATCTTCCCGTGCCCTTTCCTAAACTTCTCAACCTCCCGCAGCTCTTTTGACCTTTACGCAAGAAGAATCATCAGAGACCTTGAGGGGACAGAGAATCTTCCCGACGAATTGTTGCAGGAGTATGCAAACCCCCACAGTGCAAAACACAGGGAGATGGTTGAAACAATGCGCAAGCACCTTCAACTTACCACATTGAAATTCCAGAGGCTTGATGATCTTGTAGAGGCAATTGGACTTCCAAAATGCAAACTCTGCACCCACTGCTGGGACAACAGCAGCTATATGGAATAAGAGGGCGACCCAAAATTTCTAACTTTATAATTTGAAATATAACAACTATTAATTACACAAATAAATGAGAGCATTATTTTCAGTATCAGATAAGACAGGAGTAGTTGAGTTTGCTAAAGAACTTGTATCATTGGGTTGGGAGATTATTGCAACCGGAGGTACAATGAAACTTTTGCAGGATTCGGGGCTTGAGGTAATCAATATTAGCGAGGTTACCGGTTTCCCTGAAATCTGTGACGGACGTGTTAAAACACTTCATCCAAAAGTACACGGCGGCCTGTTGGGACGCAGAGACCTTGAGAGCCATATTGCACAGCTAAAAGAGAATGGCATTGAGTTCATTGACATGGTTTGCGTAAACCTTTATCCGTTCAAGCAGACAATTGCAAAACCTGATGTTACAATGGAGGATGCAATTGAGAACATTGATATTGGAGGCCCTTCAATGCTACGTTCAGCAGCCAAGAACTGGAGCGCTGTTACTGTTGTTTGTAACCCTGAGAACTATGCAAAGATTATTGCTGAGATTAAGGAGAACGGCAACACTACCAAAG
Organism: Candidatus Egerieisoma sp.; assembly: GCA_045531975.1. Lineage (GTDB taxonomy): Bacteria > Bacteroidota > Bacteroidia > Bacteroidales > UBA932 > Egerieousia. Next base: position 30,604 of record JAZSEZ010000033.1, read on the forward strand.
AGACCAGATTGCAGCTCTCTGCAGAGGCATATACACATACTGCACAGTATGATATGATGATTGCCACCTATATGCGTAAAGCTGCCGGCTTGAACGAGAAACTGTTCCTTGAGTACGACCTTGTTCAGGGATTGCGTTATGGAGAGAATCCTCATCAGGAGGCTAAATTCTACAGCAAGGCTGAGTGCGGTTCCTACTCTTTGGCAAATGCAAAACAGCTTAACGGTAAAGAACTTTCCTATAACAATATTCAGGATGCAAATGCTGCATTGTGCATTACACGTGAGTTTGACGAGCCTTTCTGTGTGGGTCTAAAACATATGAACCCTTGCGGTGCCGCAATTGGAACAGATGTGGTTGATGCCTGGACAAAAGCATACGAGGCAGACAAGGTAAGTATCTTTGGAGGTATTGTAGCTGTAAACCGTGAGATTAACAAAGAGGTTGCAGAGCTTATGAAGCCTATCTTCCTTGAGATTATTATGGCCCCTTCATTCTCTCCAGAGGCGTTGGAGATTCTATCGTCTAAAAAGAACTTGCGTCTTCTACAGGTAGATATGACCAAAGATGACTCTACAGTTGACCAGTATGTGAGTGTAAATGGAGGTATGTTGGTGCAGAACTTGGACAAGAAAACTGTAGAGGTTACTGCAGATATGTGCGTAACTGAGGTAAAACCTACCCCAGAGCAGATTACAGACCTCAACTTTGGATGGAGAATAGTAAAACATGTAAAATCAAACGCTATTGTAGCAGTTAAGGATGGCAAAACCCTTGGAGTTGGCGCCGGCCAGATGAACCGTGTAGGTTCGGCAGAGATTGCTCTAAAACAGGCTAAAGCAGCCGGGTTTACAGAGGGTTTAATTTTGGCATCAGACGGATTCTTCCCATTTGATGATACAGTAACCCTTGCATCACAGTATGGCGTAACTGCAATTGTACAGCCAGGTGGTAGTGTAAGGGATGAGGACTCAGTTAAGAAAGCAAATGAGTGTGGCATAACTATGGTTTGCACCCGAATGCGCCATTTCAAACACTAATTATGATTTTATTTTTCAGAACCCCCAATAATAATGTCATTGCAACTGCTGTAAACCATGAGCTGGCAGCAGAGGACATTCAGAAATTGAACTGGCTGTATGGCCAGGCAACTGTTGAGAACCAGGAGAATCTGCAGGGTTGTTTCATTGGCCCACGTCGTGAGATGATTACCCCTTGGAGTACCAATGCTGTAGAGATAACCCAGAATATGGGTCTTGAAGGCATTATGCGTATTGAGGAGTATTTCCCTGTTAAGGATGAGAATGCTGAGTATGACCCTATGTTGCAGCGTATGTATAAAGGGTTGAACCAGGAAATATTTGATATTGATATTAAACCCCAGCCAATCGTTTATATTGAGAACCTTGAGGAGTACAATGAGCAGGAAGGCCTTGCTTTGTCGCAGGAGGAGATGGATTATCTTAAAAAGGTTGAGAATGATTTGGGTAGAAAACTTACAGATTCTGAGGTGTTCGGTTTTGCGCAGATTAACTCTGAGCATTGCCGTCATAAAATCTTTGGAGGTACATTTGTAATTGATGGAGTGGAGATGGAGTCTTCTTTGTTCCAGATGATTAAGAAAACTACAAAGGAGAATCCTAACAAGATTATTTCTGCTTACAAGGATAATGTGGCTTTTGCTCAGGGACCTGAGATTGAGCAGTTTGCTCCAAGGGACCACTCTACAGCAGATTATTTTGTAATTAAGAATGTGAAGTCTGTGATTTCACTTAAGGCAGAGACTCATAACTTCCCAACTACAGTGGAGCCTTTTAACGGTGCTTCTACCGGTACAGGCGGAGAGATTCGTGACCGTATGGGTGGTGGTAAAGGTTCATGGCCTATTGCTGGTACAGCAGTGTATATGACCTCTTATCCACGTAATGCCCAGGGACGCAATTGGGAGAATGTAATGCCGGCACGTGACTGGTTGTACCAGACTCCTGAGCAGATTCTTATTAAAGCTTCAAACGGTGCTTCTGATTTTGGAAACAAGTTTGGCCAGCCTCTTATCTGCGGTTCTGTCCTTACTTTTGAGCATCAGGAGAATAATGAGAAATATGCGTATGATAAAGTTATCATGCTTGCGGGTGGTGTTGGTTATGGTACTCAGAGAGATTGCCTGAAAGGGAAACCTGAGCCGGGCAACAAGGTTGTTGTGGTTGGTGGTGACAACTACCGTATAGGTTTGGGTGGCGGATCTGTCTCTTCTGTGGAGACAGGACGTTATTCGTCGGGAATAGAGTTGAATGCGGTGCAGCGTGCAAATGCTGAGATGCAGAAACGTGCTTACAATGTGGTGCGTGCCCTTTGTGAGGAGGATGAGAATCCTATTGTTTCAATCCATGACCACGGTTCTGCTGGTCACGTAAACTGCTTGTCTGAGCTGGTTGAGGAGTGTGGCGGTGTAATTCATATGGATAAACTGCCAATTGGAGATGAGACTTTGTCGGCGAAGGAGATTATTGCAAATGAGAGCCAGGAGCGTATGGGCTTGCTTATTGATGAGAAGGCTATTGAGCGTGTGCGCAAGATTGCCGAGCGTGAGCGTGCCCCTATGTATACTGTAGGTGAAACTACAGGAGACGGCCGTTTTGCATTTGAGCAGGGTGATGGTGTGCGTCCGTTTGATTTGGCTGTAGACCAGATGTTCGGTTCTTCGCCTAAAACTTATATGATTGACAAGAGCGTTGAGCGCAAATATGATTCAGTTACATATGATTCAGCCAAAATGAACGAATATCTTGAGGGTGTTCTCAAACTTGAGGCTGTAGCTTGTAAGGATTGGTTGACAAATAAAGTTGACCGTTGTGTGACCGGACGTATTGGACGCCAGCAGTGTCAGGGTGAGTTGCAGTTGCCGTTGAGCGACTGTGGTGCTGTTACATTGGATTACAGAGGCAAGAAAGGTATTGCAACAGCTATAGGACACGCTCCGCAGGCTGCGTTGGCAAATCCTGAGGCCGGGTCTGTACTTTCAGTTAGCGAAGCTCTTACAAACTTGGTTTGGGCTCCTTTGGCTGATGGTTTGAATAGTGTCTCTTTGTCTGCAAACTGGATGTGGCCATGTCGTGCTCAGGAGGGTGAGGATGCCCGTTTGTACAAGGCTGTAAAGGCATTGTCTGATTTCTGTTGTGCATTGAAGATAAATGTTCCTACCGGTAAGGACTCTTTGTCAATGACCCAGAAGTATCCAAATGGCGAGAAGATTATAAGCCCGGGAACTGTAATTGTTTCTGCAGGTGGTGAGGTCTCTGACATTAAGAAGATTGTTTCTCCAGTAATGAAGAACGAGGCAGAGAGCAGTTTCTACCATATTGATTTCTCGTTTGACAAGTTGCAGTTGGGCGGTTCTGCTTTTGCTCAGTCTTTGAACAAAGTGGGCAGTGATGTTCCAACAGTCAAAAACCCTGAATATTTCCGCAATGCGTTCCTTGCTGTTCAGCAATTGGTGAATGAGGGACTTGTTATGGCCGGACACGATATTTCTGCTGGTGGTATGATTACCACTTTGCTTGAGATGTGTTTTGCCAATACCAAAGGCGGTATGCAGGTTTGTCTTGATAAATTCCACGATGCCGATATGGTTAAGGCGTTGTTTGCAGAGAATCCTGGTATTATTGTTCAGGTTTCGGACAGCAATGCAGCTGCTGTAAACAAAATATTGGATAATGCGGGTGTAGGTTATATGAAGATTGGTACCCCTTGCAGCGAGCGTAAGATAAGTGTTGTAAAAGATGGCCAGACTTGCCAGTTTGATATTGACCACTTGCGTGATGTATGGTATTCAACTTCACATTTGATGGACCGCAAGCAGAGCTTTAACGGTTGTGCGGAGAAACGTTTTGAGAACTATAAGAAACAGCCGCTTGATTTGGCATTTAGTGCAGAGTTCAGCGGTAAATTGGCTCAATATGGCCTTAACCCAGACCGCAGGGAGGCAAGTGGCATTAAGGCTGCTGTTATCCGAGAGAAGGGAACCAACTCGGAGCGTGAGATGGCGTATGCATTCTGGTTGGCAGGCTTTGATGTTAAGGATGTTACAATGACAGACCTTATCAGTGGCCGTGAGACTTTGGAGGATGTTAATGTAATAGCATTCTGCGGCGGATTCTCCAATTCAGATGTTCTTGGCTCTGCAAAAGGTTGGGCAGGTGCGTTCTTGTTCAATCCTAAAGCAAAAGCTGCATTGGATAATTTCTACGCAAGAGAGGATACATTGTCGCTTGGCGTTTGTAACGGTTGCCAGCTGATGATAGAGCTTGGGCTTATTAATCCGGAGCATCCTGCAGACCAGAAATCAAAAATGTTGCATAACGATTCCCATAAATTTGAGAGCAGTTTTGTATCATTGAACATTCCTGCAAACAACAGTGTGATGTTTGGTTCATTGGCTGGATTCAAGATAGGTACATGGGTTGCGCATGGTGAGGGTAAATTCCATCTGCCTCTTCCAAAGGAGAACTACAATATTGTAGCGGAGTTTACTTATAATGAGTATCCGGGTAATCCTAACGGTTCTTCATATAATGCGGCTGCAGTAGCGAGCAAGGATGGCCGTCATTTGGCAATTATGCCACACCCTGAGCGTACAATCTTCCCTTGGCAGTGCGGGTATTATCCAACTGAAAGATGGAGTGATGAGATTACACCATGGATTGAGGCATTTGTTAATGCAAGAAACTGGGTAAAGGCCAAACTTGGCAAGTAATCGTCACAGGTATAAAGGTATAAACAAAGCCCCGGCCTTCATATTGAGCCGGGGCTTTCCTCATATAATGAAAATATTATACATATAGTTTTTCAAACAATTCCCTGATAGGTTGGGATTCCCTTATAATGTTGAGTGTAAGGTTTGCGTGCCCTTTGGCAAAGCCGTTGCCCACAATGAGGTTTATGTCTTTACCTACACCTTCGGCTCCAAGGGCAGCCTTTGTAAAGCTGGTTGCCATGGAGAAGAAATAAACGCTTCCCCTACCTTTTGTAACAAGGATGGAGGTCATCTCCGTTGATGGCACATTTACATTATTTACAGTTACATCACATCCTCTTCCTCCGGTAATTGCCATTACCTTATGGTACACATCCATTACGTTGGTGGCATCGGCCACAATCACATCAGTTGCCAATCCCATATCTTTAATTCTCTGGGCATTGGTTTCTGAGTACTCAACTACAATCACTTTACCGTACTGTCCAACATTTTTCATTGCCTGATAGCAGCACAAAACACCTGATTTGCCACCTCCGCCAATGATGCAGACAATCTCCCCCTCCGTTACAAGGCGGTCTACCTGTGCAGGGGCTCCTGCAACATCCAAGGCTGCAAGGGCAAGTTTTTCCGGAATATCGTCGGGAAGAACAGCAAACAGACCGCTTTCAAACAGGATGGCCTGGGCATCTACATCAACCTGCTCGGAGTCTGGGGATATGTTAAGTATCTTGTTTATTTTAAGGGGGGTTAAAGACAATGAAACCAAAGTTGCAATTTTGTCACCCACCTTAAGATTTTGGGTATTCTGGAATTTTGGTCCAATCTCTTTAACGGTACCTATAAGCATTCCACCCGAGCCTGTTACAGGGTTCTGCATCTTCCCCCTCTCTTCAACTATAGAGAGAATCAATTCTTCCATCTTCTCTGGATCAGCTCCGCAGAATTGTTTTATTTGGGTATAGCTTGCCGAATCAATATTAAGGGTCTTTACATCTATGAGAATCTCATTCTCATAGATTTCCATATTGTTGTCCAGCTTTAGGGCCGGTTGGGGCAGAGTTCCTTTAGGATTTAGGACTCTGTGTGTTCCATATCTGCATCCACCTGTTAACATAATGAGCAATTATTCTGTTGTTAATATATGTAACCGAATTTTTTCAGTTCCTTTTTGTTTTCTCTCCAGTCGGGGTTTACCTTTACAAACATTTTAAGGAATACTTTTTTCTCAAAGAATTTTTCCATATCCCTACGGGCCTGGGTGCCTACACGTTTTAGGGCAAGTCCTTTAGGACCTATGATAATTCCTTTCTGAGACTCCCTTATTACGTTTATAATGGCACTTATGTTGTAAATTTCCTCATTCTCTTTGAATTCTTCAATTACAACCTCCGTGCAGTAAGGAATCTCCTTGTTGTAGTTGAGAAGAATTTTCTCCCTTATAATTTCAGAGGCAAAGAAACGCATGCTTTTGTCGGTGAAGACATCCCTGTCATACCAGGCGTGCTGTTTTGGCAACAATTCTACAAGTCTGCCAAGGAGAACATCTATGTTGAACTTGTTGAGTGCAGAGATTGGGAGAATTTCCGCCTTTGGTACTGTTGCGTGCCATTTCTCTACAAGCTCAATCACTTTCTCCTGTTTTGTTTCATCAATCTTGTTGATTGCAATTATTACAGGGCACTCAACCTGGTTTAGTTTGTGTATGTACTCAATGTTCTTGTCCATTTTCTCAACAACATCGGTAACATAAAGGATAATGTCTGCATCTCCAATGGCTGTCTCTACAAAGTCCATCATGCTCTCCTGGAGCATATAGTTTGGCTTTAGGATTCCGGGAGTGTCTGAGAATACAATCTGGTAGTCGCTTCCGTTTACAATACCCATAATACGGTGTCTTGTAGTTTGGGCTTTTGCGGTAACAATGGAAAGTTTCTCCCCTACAAGTGCATTCATAAGGGTAGACTTTCCAACGTTAGGATTACCTATTATATTAACAAAACCTGCTTTGTTTATCTGGTCCAACTCTTCCATTACTCAAACGAACCCATTTTAAGCATTGAAACCTCAAGGTCTGTAAGGAATCTCCACTGGCCTCTTCTAAGATTTTTCTTTGTAAGACCTGCAAAGTAAACTCTGTCAAGCTTTTTGACTTTGTAGCCGAAGTGCTCAAACATTCTTCTTACAATTCTGTTTCTGCCAGAGTGGATTTCTACACCTACCTGAGTCTTGTCTTCATCTATATATGAAAGTGCGTCAGCCTGAATGAAACCGTCTTCAAGTTTTATACCCTCAAGAAGTGTATCCATATCGGTACGCTTGAAGTTTTTGTCAAGGAATACGTGGTAGATTTTCTTTTTCTCAAATGAAGGGTGGGTAAGCTTGTCTGCCAACTCTCCGTCATTGGTAAGAAGAAGTACACCTGTGGTGGCTTTATCCAATCTTCCTACAGGATAAACTCTCTCGGCACATTTTCCCTCCACAAGCTGCATTACGGTTTTCTCTGCGTGAGGATCGCTCATTGTAGTTACAAAGTCTTTCGGTTTGTTCATTACAATGTATACTTTTGCCTCACCCTTAATGCGCTCGTCATTGAATCTTACAACATCGTTAGGGTATACTCTTGTTCCAAGCTCTGTGATTGTAACACCGTTAACACTTACAAGGCCGGCTGTAATGTAGTCATCAGCCTCTCTTCTTGAACAGATACCTGAGTTTGCAATATATTTGTTAAGTCTTACACCCTCATCTGCTTTAGATTTAGGGGCACGCTGGGTTGGGGTGTAATTCTGTACTCCTCTGTAGTTCTTTCTCTCTTCAAGAGATTTGCCAACCATTCCGTAAGCTCTTTTGCCTATGAACTCTCTCTCTCCAAAGCTTTTTTTGCTCTCAAACTCCCTTGGCTTCTCGCCACCGAAAGATTTTCCGCCACGTGGAGATTTGCCGAACGGCTTCTCATCTCTGAATGATCTGCCTGCAGCAGGTTTTGCACCTCTTGCAGTTTTTGAAAAATTACGCTTTGCTGAGCTCTCTACAGCTGAGCCTTCAACTGAGCCTTCTGCGGCTGAGTAGCGTCTTGCAGGTCTTCCCTGCGCTGTGCCTCTGCCATAACCTGAAGGTTTTCTGCCAAATGAAGCACCTGTACGTCCGGCACCTCTTGCGCCGGCACGTTTGTTGTTGTTATCGTTTCTCATCTATATAAGTAAAAATAGGGAGCAAAGTTATGTTAATCTGACAGATTTTCCTACTTTTACTGAATAATTTGTGGAGGATATGCTGTGAGAAAATTTTTGGGGATTTCACCATTGGTGAGGGAAAATGTGAGTGTAGCATTCAAATCTGTAAGGAGCAACAAGTTGAGATCTCTCCTTACCATATTCATTATAGCTGTGGGTATAACGTCTCTTGTGGGTATTCTTACGGCAACCGATGCCCTCAAAAGGGAGGTTTTTATGAGTTTTGAGAAGTTTGGTACAACTTCTTTTACCATTGTTCCAAAGTCATATTCCGTTGAGGGTGGAGAACGTGCAAGGGTGAGGAACAGATCTGTAATTTCATATAATCAGGCAAGATTGTTCAAGAATAATTTTAATGAAGAGTGTGTGGTGTCAATTCACGCCAAAGCTCTTCAGAATGCAACCGTAAAGTATGAGGGGGAGAGTACCAATCCAACCGTGTCGGTTACAGCTGCAGATGAAAATTATCTCAAATTCATAAATACGGAGATAGAACGCGGTAGGGGTATAAATGAGGGGGATATAAAGAACTCTTCGTTTGTTTGTGTTGTGGGTAGTGGAATTGTTCGCTCTCTGTTCAAAAACTATGAAAATCCTGTTGGAAAAATCATTTCTGTTCAGGGGGTAAAGTTTGAGATTGTAGGTGTTACAAAATCTGTCGGCTCCACATTCTCAGGGAGTGCAGACAGTGAGGTTATTGTTCCTGTCTCTTCTGCAAGGTCGTATTTTGTGGGTGAGAATACCTCTTTCAGAATAGGGGTGGTACCATTGGATTTTGCAAAGGGAAGTGATTATCAGGGAAAGGCAGAAAGGGTGATGCGTTCTGTAAGGAGACTGGCTCCAATAGATGAAACAGATTTCAGATTAAGCAGCAGTGAGGCTATGCTTGCCCAATTGGGTGATGTTATGGGGGTAATCACATTGGTTTCTGCTGCTATAGGTCTTATAACATTGCTTGGAGCAGCGGTAGGACTGATGAATATAATGCTGGTTTCTGTGAAGGAACGTACCAGAGAGATTGGTACCCGTAAGGCCTTGGGGGCTTCTGCCAAAACCATTAAGGAGCAGTTTCTTATAGAGTCTGTGGCAATCAGCCAGTTGGGATGTGTTCTTGGTATTGTTATGGGAGTGCTTGTGGGGAATATAGTTGCTGTTTCAATGAGTGCCTCATTTATAATACCTTGGATATGGATTGGAGCTGCCATAGCTGTGTGTCTGGTTGTGGGGATAGCAAGCGGATACCTTCCTGCAGTAAAGGCTTCAAAACTTGATCCTATAGAGGCGTTGAGATACGAATAGTTAATTTCACTATTATGTGAATTATCTTTATATTTGCACCCTAAAATTTTTAAGATATGCTATTTACACTATTACAGGCAGATATTGCAGCAGAAGCTGTTGCACAACCTCAGTTGAACTTTTCATTGATTGATATGGCCTTCAAAGGGGGCTGGCTGATGATTCCGTTGTTCATACTTTCAATAATCACAATCTACCTTTTTGGAATGAAATGGTGGGCAATAAGGAAAGCTACAAAAGTTGATTCAAACTTTATGAAAGATATCCGTGATTTTATTCACGAGGGCAAAATGAAATCTGCAATTGCCTTGTGCCAGCAGACAGACACCCCTGTTGCAAGACTTGTTGAGAAGGGTATTGAGAGGATGGGACGTCCTTTGCAGGATATTCAGACTGCCGTAGAGAATATGGGTAATGTTGAGGTTGCACGTCTTGAGAAAGGTTTGCCTATGCTTGCTACAATTGCCGGAGGTGCTCCAATGATAGGTTTCCTTGGAACAGTTATGGGTATGGTGCAGGCTTTCTTCAATATGGCTCAGGCGGGAAGCAATATAGACATCACTTTGCTGTCGGGAGGAATATATACTGCAATGGTTACAACTGTTGCAGGTCTTATTGTGGGTATTATGGCATATTTCGGATATAACTTCCTTACCTCTCAGGTCTCTGATGTTGTGTTCAAGATGCAGAACACCACCGTTGAATTTATGGATATGCTGCACGAGCCTGCAAGCAAGTAAAAAATTTTAACCGTATACCATTATGGCTATAAAACAAAGGGCAAAGGTAGAGGCCGGGTTCAGTATGTCGTCTATGACTGACATTGTGTTCCTATTGCTCATATTCTTCCTTGTAACCTCTACACTTATAAATCCGAATGCACTTAAACTGTTGTTGCCAAAGAGTACAAACCAGATTTCGGCAAAACAGCAGGTGAGTGTTTCAATCAAACATTATCAGGATAAGAACACTTTCTCTTACCATATAAACGGCAACAAGAAACCTGTAAGGATGGATGAGATTGAGCCTAAGTTGCAGGAACTGTTGCAGCAGAGCGAAGATCCCACATTCTCAATTTATGCAGACAAAACCGTTCCTATTGAGCAGGTTGTAAATATGATGAATATTGGCAAGCGCAACAAATACAAAGTGATTCTTGCCACTTCACCTGAGTAATGTGGCACAACTGTTGCCATAGGAACAACAGAATGTACCCTTAACGGAATAATTATGAACAGGACTGAACAGAGCAACAAGAAAAATGAGAGGGCCGGACGTAAAATAGGTCTTTTCTGCACCGTTGCAGCACACGCAGCCCTGTTTTTTATTTTCTTCAATATTGCATTGGAGCCTGAATATATTCTTCCCGACAATTCCATTATTGTATTGGAGTTCACACCGGAGCCTGAACCGACCAAGCCCATTGAGGTGAAGGCAGGGAATGAGCCTAAGGCCATTAAGGCAAATCCACAGGAAGAGGTGCGTCTGGTACAGCAGTCGCAGGGGCAGGAGGTGGGTGTAAAACCCAATGTGGCCCAGGAGAGCACTATGGGAAATGATGGGGATGTTCCAAAGCCGGAACCCGTACGTGAAAAACCTATAAACAAAAGGGCACTTTTTTCAGCTGCAAACAACAATAAAAAAGATACACTTGCTGCGCAAACTGCTGAGAGGATTTCAGATGCTCTGGCAGCCGGTCACCCTGAAGGAAATACCCGCGTTGGGGATACAGACGGTACTCCAACAGCCAGACTGCAGGGGCGTAATACAGTGGGGGCACTTCCGTTCCCTGCCTATACTGTAAATAAAGCTGGAAAGGTGGTGGTTAAGATTCTGGTAGACCAGTACGGAAAGGTTATTGGGGCCACCCCGGGAGTTTCAGGCACCACAGTGCAGGACAAGACCCTTTGGGAGGCAGCAAAAGAGGCTGCCCTTAAAGCCCAGTTCAATGTGAGTTCAACTGCTGCAGTTGTGCAGGAGGGGACAATCACTTATGTGTTCAAGCTCAAATAAAGATTCTTTCTAAATACCAACATTTCATATTCCAAGGATTCTGGAGCACCTTTTTGTGGATTGGGATGCTGATTTCTGTTATTTTGGTGGTTGGGCTTCTGCGGGATACTCCACATTTACAAGGAAAAGGGCGTTGCCGGGAACCGAATGTCCGGCGGCGCAGCGGTTCTTTTGGGCCAGCATCTCTTTTATCCATTCCGGTTCTCTCTTGCCTGAGCCAACTTCCAACAATGAGCCTACCATTGCCCTTACCATATTGCGCAAAAAGCGGTTTGCGGTAACGGTAAATACATAATGGGTAGCTTCACAGCAGGCTGTGGTTGTGCATATGGGTTCCCATTTTGCGTGGGTTACATTGCAGATGGAGGTCTTGTTGCCTCCATTAACTTTTTCCAGGCTGCTGAAGTCCTGCTCTCCAAGGAAATATTGGCAGGCCAGGTTCATTTTTTCAATGTTCACCTTTCGGGAAGGAACAAAGTATGAAAATTCAGAACAAAATGGGTCTTTCTCTGTATGTATATAGTATTTGTAGGTTCTGCTTTTGGCACTGAAGCGGGCGTGCATCTGTTCAGGTACCGGATATACTGAGTGTATGCTTATCTCTTTTGGAAGAATGGCATTCAATTTGTAAACAGTATGCTCCTGAGGTGGCATTGTACCGCTGAAGTCAAAGTGTGCTATGTAGTTGCGGGCATTTACACCGGTGTCTGTGCGTCCTGCCCCAACAACTTGTACAGGCTCTTTGAGGAGGGTGGAGAGTGCTTTTTGGAGTTCTTCCTGAACACTGTTCGCATTTTCTTGTATTTGCCAGCCACTGAAAGCTGAACCGTTGTATGATAAACAGATGAAATATCTCATAAAAGTTGTAAATTTGCAAGTTGCAAATGCGGATTAAACGGCTGCCGGGCAGAAGGTCTGGAATCGGGCCGCACAGGCAAATTTAGCGATTGGGTGAAAATTATAAAAATAAAATATATAGAACAACAGTATGGAGAGTGTTAACATAAAGGAATTGAATGAGAGAATCCAGAAGGAGAGTGCTTTTGTGGATATCATTTCAATGGAGATGAACAAGGTGATTGTAGGCCAGAAACACCTTGTTGAGAATCTTCTTATAGGTTTGCTTGCAGACGGCCATATCTTGCTTGAGGGTATGCCCGGTTTGGCAAAAACTTTGGCAATCAATACATTGGCGAATATTGTTGATGCAAAGTTCAACAGAATCCAGTTTACACCGGATTTGCTTCCTGCCGATGTTATTGGTACAATGATTTACAGCCAGAAGAGTGAGCAGTTTCAGGTTAAGCAAGGTCCTATCTTTGCAAACTTTGTACTTGCAGATGAGATTAACCGTTCCCCAGCAAAAGTTCAGTCAGCCCTTTTGGAGGCAATGCAGGAGAGACAGGTTACAATTGGCGACAATACCTACAAGCTTCCAAAACCATTCCTTGTAATGGCAACCCAGAACCCGGTTGAGCAGGAGGGTACATATCCTCTTCCTGAGGCTCAGATAGACCGTTTTATGCTTAAGGTGGTTGTAAACTATCCTAAAAAGGAGGAGGAGAAACAGATTATAAGGATGCATAATGCAAGGGAGTTCCCTAAAGCTTCTGCAGTACTTAAACCTGAGGATATTGTAAGGGCAAGAGAGGTTGTGAAGGATGTGTATATGGATGAGAAGATTGAGAAATATATTGTGGATATTGTATACGCAACCAGAACTCCTGAGGAGTATGGATTGGGTAAATTGAAAGATCTTATCTCATACGGTGCATCACCTCGTGCCAGCATCTCATTGGCAATGGCTTCAAAAGCGTATGCATTTATAAAGAGAAGGGGATATGTTATTCCCGAGGATGTGAGAGCTGTATGCCAGGAGGTTCTAAGACACAGGATTGGTCTTACATATGAGGCTGAGGCTGAGAATATAACAACTGAGAACATCATTACAGACATTATAAATACAGTTGAGGTTCCATAACAGATAGTGGAGGATTGGCAATGGATAATGAATTGCTAAAGAAAGTAAGGAAGATTGAGATAAAGACAAAATCTCTCTCCCATCAGATTTTTGCTGGAGAGTACCACTCTGCCTTCAAGGGGCGTGGTATGGCTTTCAGTGAGGTAAGGGAGTATCAGTTTGGGGATGATGTGAGAAATATGGACTGGAATGTTACAGCCCGTTTGCGTGCCCCATATGTTAAGGTGTTTGAGGAGGAGAGAGAGATGACTGTTGTGCTGCTTGTTGATGCAAGTTCATCGGGAATATTTGGTACCACAACAAAAACAAAAAGGGAGCTGCTTGCAGAGATTGCTGCGGTACTCTCTTTTTCTGCCTCAATCAATAATGACAAGGTGGGTGCCCTTTTCTTTAGTGAGAAGGTGGAGAAATTCATTCCGCCAAAGAAGGGCAGGAGCCATCTGTTGAGGATAATCAGAGAGCTTCTGGAGTTCAAGCCTGAGACAAAAGGTACAAACATTTCTGAAGCGTTGAGGTTCCTTACCAATGCCATTAAGAGAAAATGTACTGCATTTCTCCTTTCGGACCTTATGGATGTGGATGCTTCCGGTAAACCGAAATATGAGGAGGCCCTTAAGGTGGCTGTAAACAGACACGATATTTCTGTTGTGAATATTTATGACAGGCGTGAGAGGGAGATTCCCAATGTTGGTCTTGTAAGGGTTAAGGATGCCGAGACAGGTGAGGAACTTTGGGTGGATACTTCAAGCAGAGCTGTGAGGGAGCATTACAACAAATGGAGTACTGAGGTTTTCCAGCAGACCAGAACGCTTTTTAACAGATATAAAGTGGATAGCGTAAGTATAAGTACAGACCAGGATTATGTTAAGGGGCTGATATCCCTGTTTAAAAAGAGATAAACCGTAAAAGGCAATGAGAAGATTTCAAATAATATTGTTATTTGCTTTTGCACTTCTGATTTCAGGCAGGGCAGCGGCTCAGGAGCAGATGATTCCTCTTCAGCTTCCAAACTGGCTTGAGGTGAAGAGTTCTGCTTTGTCTAAGGATTCAATATTGGTGGGGGAGCAGATTGTGTGGAGTACAGTTTTTTCACTCCCTGAGGATAGGGAGCTTGTACTCGTTCCATATTCTGCAGTTGTGGAGGCTGAGCAGGCACCTGTGGATGTTGTTCACGATTTCAAACTTGATACAATTGCGGTTAAGAACGGCATTAGGGAGATTGAGGCACGAGTGCTTATTACCTCTTTTGACAGCGGTTATTACAAACTTCCGCTTATGGTGGCACTTACTCCGCAAGGTGATACAATTTACCTTGATTCGCCGTTTCTTGATGTTACAAACTTGCAGATAGATACAGCAAACTTTGTAATGCACCCAATAAAGGGGCAGATGAGATATCCCATTACATTTGGGGAGGTTCTTCCCTGGATACTTCTGGCTCTTGGTGTTATAGTTGTAGCGTATCTGCTGTACAGATATATAAAATACAGGAGAGAGAACAGGGACTTCTTTGGGAAACCTATTGTTAAGGATCCGCCGCATATTGTTGCACTCAGAGCTTTGGATAAGCTGCACAGCGAAAAATTGTGGCAGAATGGCAAGGAGAAACTTTTCTATACAGGAATTACAGATACCCTCAGGGAGTATATTGAAAGCAGATATGGTGTGAGTGCAATGGAAAAGACCTCTTCTGAGATTATGGAGAGCCTTTCAGACCAGGATATTGAGAAGAGGGTGTACAGTGAACTTGATGAACTGTTCAAGACTGCTGATCTTGTGAAGTTTGCCAAATATGTGCCGCAGATTCAGGAGAACGAGGATGCAATACCTGTGGCTGTAAGATTTGTGAACTCCACTTTTATGCAGGAGTTGGAGGATGAAAAACAAAAAGGAGAGGAGAAGTAGTTATGTTTTTTGAATATCCAAAACTTTTGTGGTTGCTTCTGCTGCTGGTTCCGGTAGTGGCAATATATATTTATCGGGATGCAAAAGGTTTGAAACCTTATCTTCTGGTCTCTTCTGCAACTCCGTGGAAGTACAGGGGTGGGGTTGTTAAAAAATGGGCCAGACATCTTCCGTTTGTGTTGAGGACTATTGCCCTTGCTGCAATGATTGTTGCTATAGCACGTCCCCGTTCCTCTTCAAAATTTGAGAGGATAGACACAGAGGGTATTGATATAGTTCTTGCACTGGATGTCTCTACCAGTATGTTGGCAAGAGATTTTAATCCCGACAGAATAGGTGCTGCAAAGGATATTGCAATACAGTTCATTGCAGAGAGACCTTCGGACAGAATAGGTGTTGTTGTTTTTGCGGGTGAGAGTTATACACAGTCTCCACTTACAACAGACAGGGCAACTCTTATAAATCTTATAAAGGAGATAGAGTGCGGTATAATTGAGGATGGTACAGCAATTGGAAACGGTTTGGCTACAGCTGTGGCCCGTTTGAAGGATTCGCAGGCCAAGAGCAGGGTGGTTATTCTCCTTACAGATGGTGTGAACAATTCTGGTGAGATTTCTCCGCAGATGGCGGCTGAGATTGCAAAGACATATGGTATAAGGGTGTATACCATTGGGGTGGGTGCCGAGGGTACAGCTCCATATCCTGTAATGACACCTTTTGGAATTGATATCCAGCAGGTGGAGGTGCAGATAGATGAGGCTCTTTTGCAGGATATTGCAGATCAGACTGATGGCAAATATTTTAGGGCTACCGACAATACCAAGCTGCTGGAAATTTATGGAGAGATTAACAAGATGGAGAAGAACAAGACGCTGGTTGACAGTTTCCCTATATATCAGGAGCTTTTTATGAATTTTGCCCTGATAGCTTTGGCTGCACTGGTTTTGGAGCTTCTTTTAAGATTATTTGTAACAAAGCAGATTCCGGATTAAGATGATACATTTTGCACAGGCGCAATATTTATTGCTTATTTTGCTTATCCCGCTCTTTTTTGTGGGATATGCATTGTTCCGCAAAGGGAGGAACAGGAAGATTGCCAAGCTGGGTTCTCCTGAGCTAATGGCTGCTCTTATGCCTACCAGGTCAAAGGCAAAAGGTTGGGTGAGGGTGTCGTTTTTTGCAGTGGCGTGGTTCTTCTTTGCATTGGGGCTTGCAAGGCCGCAGATGGGTGCAAAAATTAAGGAGAGCAACCGCAAGGGTGCGGAGATAATGATTGCCTTGGATGTTTCCAACTCTATGTTGGCCCAGGATTACTCTCCTAACAGGCTGGAGAGGGCAAAACTTGCAATATCACGTCTTGTAGACAAACTGCAGGGCGACCGTATAGGTTTGATTGTATTTGCCGGCCAGTCTTTTGTACAGCTTCCAATTACAACAGATTATGTATCTGCAAAGATTTTTCTCAATACCATTGGAACAGAGTCGGTGCCGGTTCAGGGAACGGCATTGGGCGAGGCTATAAATACAGCCATAAAGAGTTTCAGCAGCGAGGCCCAAATGCAGCAGAACAATAAAGCTATAATCCTTATTACGGATGGTGAGAACCACGAGGATGATCCTGTTGAGGCAGCCAGAATGGCGGCAGAGGTTGGAATTAAAGTCTTTTGTATAGGTGTAGGTTCACCGGAGGGAAAACCTATTCCGTATGGTGAGGATGGTGACCTTATGAAAGATAAGGAGGGGAATATTGTTGTAACCAAACTGGATGAAAAAATTCTTGAACAGGTTGCAGCGGCAGGAGACGGTGCGTATATTCGCGCCGGAAATACCGAATTTGGACTTAACCCTATTATTGATGATTTGAAACAACTGGACCAGCAGCAGTTCAGATCTATTGTTTTTGAAGATTTTGAGGAACAGTATATGTATTTCTTTGCAATAGCGCTTGTGTTTTTACTTATAGAATTCCTTGTTGGAAACAAGAGGGTTGGAAAGAGAATGTTTGCAGTTGTACTGCTGATGGGATTCTCTGCAGTATCGGCATTTGCACAGGTTGACAAGAAAGAGGTAAGACAGGGTAACAGGTTCTTTAAGGAGGGAAAATACAAGGAGGCGGAGGTGGAGTATCGTAAGGCACTTATTAAGGATACCCTTTCTGTTGCCGGAAACTACAATCTGGCCAATACCCTTATGCAGGAGGAAGATGCGGCAAATGCTGAACTCATTTATGCAAAATTGGGAGATTCAATTGCCCGTGTACAGCAGAATGTGGACTGGAAAAAAGGGACAGTTGAGGTAGGAAAGAATACTTTGCCATCTGATTATTACCATAATTTGGGCAATTCGTTTCTGGAGCAGAAGAGGTATCAGGAGGCTGTAGATGCATATAAGAATGCCTTGAGGAGAAATCCTGCAGATGACCAGACGCGTGAGAATTATATTTACGCCAAAAAGAAATTGGAGGACCAGCAGAATCAGGACCAGAACCAGCAGCAACAGCAGCAGAATCAGGACCAGAATCAGCAACAGGACCAAAATCAGGACCAAAATCAGAATCAAAATCAGGACCAGAACCAGGACCAGAACCAGGACCAGGACCAGGATAAGAACCAGGATAAGAATAACAACCAGAACAACAACCAGAATAACGACCAGCAGGATAATAAGGACAATAAGCAGGACCAGAATGGCAATCCTCCAAAAATAACTCCGCAGGCAGCTGAGCAGATGTTGCAGGCAATGCAGGAGAAGGAGAACCAGACTCAGGAGAAGGTTAAGGAGGAGAAGGCTAAGATGCTTAAGTCAAAACAGAAAGAGAAGAACTGGTAGGTTTAAATAGTAAATTTTAAAGGAGATGAGATATTTAAGAAAGGTGTTTCTGATATTGCTGCTATTGGTTGGCTATACAGCTGTGGCGCAAAACACTTTTACAGTAGATGCCCCAAGAGTGGTAGGGCAGGATGAGATTTTTAGGGTTGTGTATACAGCAGATGGTGAGATTACTGATTTTACCAACCCTACAGTTACAGGTGCTGAGATTCTTGCAGGCCCTTCCCCTTCAAGGATGCAGAGTACGCAGATTATAAATGGCCAGCGTACTGAGCGTCTGGAGATAAGCTATACATTTATCCTCAGACCTACAGGGGCAGGAACAGCAAAGATATCACAGGCATCAGCTTCAATAGGAGGTAAAGTATATACCACCAAGGAGATTTCTATAGAGGTTGTTAAGGGGGTGGCTTCCCAGAACGGTTCACAGCAGCAGAGTGGAGCGGTAACCGGTAATACCCAGAGCGGCAACCGTTCATCTGCAGGGGAAGTTTCTGCAAAAGATGTCTTTTTGAAACTCTCTTTCAGCAAAACAAAAGTTGTAAAAGGGGAACCTATAGTTGCAACCCTTAAGTTGTATACAAGGGTCCCGATAGCCGGCTTTGAGGATATCAAATTCCCTGTATTCAACGGGTTCTGGAGTCAGGAGATAGAGACCCCGCAGAATATCAATTTTGTAAGGGAGAATGTTGACGGACAGATATACAATTCTGCTGTATTGCGCAAATACATGCTGTTGCCGCAGCAGACAGGGGATTTGGCAATAAAACCTGCAGAGATGATTTGTCAGGTGCAGGTGCGTACGGCCAGCACAGGAGGCAGGTCAATTTTTGACGATTTCTTTGATTCGGGATACCAGGTGGTGAAAAAAAGGGTGAATTCAGGCGAAACATCAATTAAAGTTTCACCCCTTCCGGCAGGTGCTCCTGCATCGTTCGGACAGGGTGTGGGTAATTTTACCCTAAGTGTTGCGTTGAGCAGAGACAGTGTAAAGGCTCACGAGGCGGGTTCTGTAATAGTTAAGGTTGAAGGTACAGGAAACCTTAATCTTATTGAGGCTCCAAAGGTGGAGTTGCCTGCAGATTTTGAGCTTTATGATATGAAGAGCAGCAATAACTACTCATATGGAAGCAATGGAATATCGGGAAGCAAAACATTTGAATTCCCATTTATTCCGCGAAGTGAGGGGGTATTTGAGGTTCCTCCTGTAGAGTACTCATACTATGATATTAAAACCAACAAATATGTAACCCTAAAGAGTCTTCCGGTTTCAATTAAGGTGCTTAAAGGGGATAGCCAGGTTGGTACAGGTTCTTTAATACAGGGAATTTCAAAGCAGGCTGTTGCCAATTTGGGTGAGGATATCAGGTATATTCTGCAAGGTAATCCAGCTTTCTCTGCAAAAGGGAAGTTCTTTGTTGGGAGTGTGGCATTCTTTGTTGTGCTGGTACTTATAGCACTTATGTATGTTGTCCTCCATTATTTCTTGCAGAAGAGGGCCAAACTTAAAGGTGATGTTGTAAGGACAAGAAACAGAAAGGCCAACAAAGTTGCAAGGATGAGATTGAAACTTGCCAACAGCTATATGGAGCAGAGTTTGAGGTCTCCGTTCTATGAGGAGCTGCACAAGGCGTTGTTGGGTTATATAAGCGACAAGCTTGCAATTCAGTTTGCAGATATGCAAAGAGATACAATTAAGGAGACATTGGAGAACAAAAAGGTTTCCCAGAGCAATATAGCTGACTTCATGCAGTTGCTGGAGGATTGTGAAATGGCCCGTTATTCTATGGAGAGCGGAGCAGGGGAGATGTCTGCCCAGTATCAGAAAGCAATTAGTGTTATTTCTAATTTGGAGGGAGAGTTGTAATATGTTCAGGAATTTCAGATATATGGCTGTTGCCATTTTTGTGATGGTGGCAACAAGTGCATTTGCCCAAAGCAACGGCCAATTGTGGAACAGTGCAAATGATGCCTATTCAATGGGGCAGTATGAGAGTGCCTATAATGATTATCTTAAGATAGAGGAGGGTGGTCACCACTCATATAAGCTGTATTACAATATGGGTAATGCCTGTTACAAGATGGGCAATAACGGTAAGGCTATACTTTATTATGAAAAGGCACTCAAACTTAACCCTGCAGGAGAGGATGCAAAAATAAATCTGCAGATTGCAAAATTGCAGACATTGGACAAGATTGAGGTTGTTCCTGAATTTATCCTCTCTACCTGGATTAAGGATATAAGGAATATGCTCTCTTCAAACGGTTGGGCCTATATTTCAATTGCTTTGTTTGCAATTGTAGCTCTTCTGATGCTTATGTTCAAGTTTGCCCCAACAACAGGTCAGCGCAAAACCGCTTTTGTATTTGCTTGTGTGGTAATGTTGTTTGCAATATTTGCTGTTCTGTTTGCAGCAAGCCTGAGGGCAAATGCCAACAGTGAGGACGAGGCAATTGTAATGGTACCTGTGAGCAATGTAAAGAGTGCCCCAAATGCTACCGGTAACAATCTGTTCATTTTGCACGAAGGTTCAAAAGTGGAGATACTTGAACAGGCTGGCAAGTGGTGCCGCATAGAGATTTCAGATGGAAGGCAGGGTTGGGTGCAGTTGCAGGATGTTGAGGTAATATAGAAAAACAGGTTGGCCTCTGGCCAACCTGTTCTGTTTACAGACTCCAATATCCGAATTTGGTAATCTTCCCTTTGTATTTTCCTTTTATGTCTACGAGTATGCCGTCGGGAGTAAGATACTCTGCAAAATCCTCTTCTGTGAGGTGGGCATATTCATTGTGGGAAACGGCTGCTATTACTGCCTGATATTTTCCAGATGGGGCTGAGGCCATTTTTATACCATATTCCCACTCAACTTTTGCAGGGTCTGCGTGAGGGTCAACCACATCCACATCTATACTGAAACTCTTTAGTTCCTTTATAATGTCTGCAACTTTAGAGTTGCGGGTATCTGCCACATTCTCTTTAAAGGTAATGCCAAGAACCAGCACCCTTGCTCCAATTGGGGACACTCCGTTGGCAATCATCTTTTTTACGGTATGTTTGCCAATATATCCACCCATAGAGTCATTTACAAAACGGCCGCTCTGTATTACGTGCGGGTGGTAGTTCATCTCATTTGCCTTGTATACCATATAATAAGGGTCAACACCTATGCAATGGCCCCCTACAAGTCCCGGATAGAATTTCAGGAAGTTCCATTTGGTGCCGGCAGCCTCCAGTACATCGTAAGTGTTTATACCCATACGGTTAAAGATGATTGAGAACTCATTCATAAGGGCAATGTTCACATCCCTCTGGGTGTTCTCCATAATTTTTGCACTCTCAGCAACTTCAAGTGTTGGAGCTTTGTGCACTCCTGCCTTTACAACCCTTTCATACACTTTGGCAATCACCTCCAGCGCATCATTGTTGCAGGCAGATACAATCTTTGTGGTATTCTGCAAGCTGTGCTGTGCATCACCGGGGTTAATCCTCTCAGGTGAGTATCCCACAAAGAAATCTTCATTGAATTTTAATCCCGACAGTTCTTCAAGTACAGGAATGCACCTCTCCCTTGTACAACCTGGGAACACAGTAGATTCATATACTACATAATCACCCTTCTTAAGGTGGGCAGCAACAGTTCTTGTGGCACCAAGAAGAGGGGCAAGATCCGGGGTACGGTGATTATCTATAGGGGTGGGGACTGCTACAATATGAAACAGA
Organism: Candidatus Egerieisoma sp.; assembly: GCA_045531975.1. Taxonomy (GTDB): domain Bacteria; phylum Bacteroidota; class Bacteroidia; order Bacteroidales; family UBA932; genus Egerieousia. Next base: position 52,341 of record JAZSEZ010000033.1, read on the forward strand.
GCCTCATCAAGCAATGCTGCATCTGATGTGAATGTAATGTTTGTCCCTTCAAATGCCTCTGAGGAAAGCTCCTGGCTTGGGTCAACTTTAGCCTGCAACAACTCTATATTCTTGCTGTTAATGTCAAAACCAATAACTTTAAAGTTTCTTGAAAGTTCAAGAGCCAACGGCAAGCCCACATATCCCAGTCCTATAACTGAAATGCTCCCCTTCTTTTCTGATAATCTGCTGTACATATCCTTTGTGTAAGTTTTAAAGCCCCAAAGTTAGGAAAATTAGCTAAATTTGTTGCTTATAGACAAATGACAAACCAAAAAGAAAACCATATGTTTAAGAGTATCAGTAAAAAATGTACAGTACTTGTGGCCGCAATGCTTGTAGCGTTGTCTGCGGGAGCACAAGATTTTTCTTTTGCCTACCTTTCGGATATACATATATCTGTTGGATCCGGCTCTGTTGAAGATGCAAAAAAATGTGTTGCAGACATCAACAAGCAGAAAGGGCTATCTTTTGCAATCTTTGCGGGTGATATTACAGAGTTTGGCTCTGATGAGGAGATTAAGCTTGCAAAAACCATCTTTGATGAACTTACAATCCCTTATTACATTGTGGCGGGAAATCACGATGCCAAATGGTCTGAGAGCGGCTGCAATACATTCCTTGAGGTATTCGGTTATGAAATGTTTGATTTTGAGAAAGACGGTATCCGCTTTGTAGGTTGCAACAGCGGCCCCAATATGAGAATGGCTCCGGCACTTGTGCCAAGAGAGACAATTGTATGGTTGGATTCGCTTTCTACAGCTATAGACCCTGCACAGCCGTTGATTTTCATCAACCACTATCCAATGGATACATCTGTGCTGAACTATACTCAGGTGCTGGATTGTCTTAAGAAAATGAATACCCAGCTGATTATGAACGGTCACTGGCACGTAGACAGGGCAATGGAGTATGAAGGTATCCCTGGTATGATTGGACGATCTTCTCAAAAAGCAGGCAAACGTGGCCCGGGATATACCATTGTTAAGGTTAAGGGTTCTACAATAACATTCTCTGAGAGGGTGGCAGAGCCTGAAATCACAGGAACACCTTGGTTTACACTAAGGATGAGTGAGGGCAAACCTTACAACAGCAAGATAGAGTATCCAAGACCAGATTACTCTATGAATGAGAACTGGCCAAACGTAAAACAGGTTTGGAGAAGGGCAGACAATACAGATATTGGAGCTGCGGCAGTTCAGAGTGGCAAATATGTTGTATACGCAAATACATCGGGAATAATATATGCACTTGATGCGGCAACAGGCCAGGAGATATGGAAATACAAAACTGGAGGTAAAGTTTTCTCTACCCCTGCAATCTGGGGAACAGGAGATGCTGCTTCAGTTATTATAGGTTCTTGTGACACTTACATATATTCTCTACGCATTAAGGACGGTAAGGTTAACTGGAAATACAAATGCGGCAAATCAGTATTGGGTTCCCCTACAGTTTTTGGTGGTAAAGTATATATTGGCGCATCTGACCATATATTCCGTGCATTGAATGCCAAAAACGGAAAACTTGTTTGGGAGAACAAGGAGGTTAAAGGATTCGTTGAGGCCAAGCCTTTTGTAGATAAAGAGCAGGTTGTTATTGGAGACTGGGCAAACCGTCTGTACTCATTCAACCCTTCAAACGGAAAACTTCAGTGGGAGTGGCAGGTTAAAGGAAGCAGAATGCTTTCACCGGCAGCTGTATGGCCAATTAAAGCCAATGGCAACATTATTTTTGCCACCCCTGAAAGGGTAACCTACGGTTTGGATGCAAAAACAGGAAAACAGCTGTGGAGAATAAGGGGAGGCAGGGAGTCTGTAGGTCTTTCTCCCGACGGAGAGCACTATTATGTAAAGGTTATGAAAGATTCAGTGTATGCATACACAACCCAGATGGTTGCAGTTGCACCGCAAATGCAGAAGATGACATTTGGCCCACTTAAAAAATGGGGTGCAAATGCTGAATTCGGATATGAGATTGCTCCAACCCCAATCACCTCAGTTCCATATGGCGGAAAGGATAATAAAGGGCTAGTATTTGTGCCAACAGACAAAGGAAACATTGTGGCCCTTAACCACAAGGACGGCTCAATTGCCTGGAAACACAAAGTTTCATTTGCCCTTATCAACTACATACAGCCTCTTGAAGGGAACAGGTTGCTGGTAAGTACGATGGATGGAATAGTTACGGTACTGGAGTATTAAACATGAGGCCGGGTCAAAAGTAATTTGATCCGGTTTTCTTTTGCTTGTTATTCTCCATTACTAACCTGTTACATCATCCTCATTCCCAATTTAAAGAGAATTTTCTTCCCGACAGATTAATCTAGCCTGTAATCTGCATAACCTCCTTCGGGTAAATCAATATCCTTCGCTCAGGCCAATGTTTACCCTCCGGCATTATGCAGATTATAGGTTCCCCAAGGCAGAAGATGGTATTGCTGGGGTGTGTTTGGGGGCTAATTTGTTAGCATAAATGAACAAGGGTGACCCAAAAGTCACCCTTGTTTTACATCAATTCTTCCAGTAGTTGCCTCATCCCTTCTGTGGCAGGGGCTTGTATTTGCTGGAAGTTTGGAATGTTCAGATTCATTGGGGCTGGGTCTATAAGGTAGATTCTGCACCCTTTTTTTGCGTAGTGAACAAGGCCTGCGGCAGGGTATACGTTCAGGGAGGTTCCTATTATTATAAGAATGTCTGCCTTTTCTACTGCTTTTGCGCCCCGGCTGAGTTCCGGTACAGCTTCTCCAAACCATACAATGTGTGGGCGGAGCTGTCCTCCGTCGGGAGCAAGATCTCCAATATTGAGCTCTTTGTAGCCTATTTCATAGGTTGGACCGTAGTCTGAGAATTCGCTGCGGGCTTTGGTGGCCTCTCCGTGCAGGTGGATGATATTGGTGCTGCCGCCACGCTCGTGCAAGTCATCTATGTTCTGGGTTACTACGGTTACGTTGTATTTTTCTTCAAGTTGTGCAACTGCCCTGTGTGCGGAGTTGGGTTGGGCGTGTTCAAGTTCCTTACGCCTTTTATTGTAGAATTCAAGTACAAGGGCCCTGTTACGGTGCCAGCCGTCAATTGAGGCAACATCCTCAACATTGTAGTTGTCCCACAATCCGTTTCCTCCGCGGAATGTCTGTATTCCGCTCTCTGCGCTTATTCCAGCGCCACTCAGTACAACAATATTTTTCTTTTCCATTCCAGTAATATTTATAAGGGTGTTTAAAAGGAGGAAATTCCGGGCCAGCCCTTATTCTGCGAAGAAATAATTTATAAACCACAACTTGAACAAAGGATCAAGGAATGTGGCCGGTTTTTTCTCATTGAAGGTCATTATCTCTTTTTTTGAGAGGGCCTCTTTGAGCCTGCTTACATTGGCTGATGAGTTGAGGCGGTATTTGTCAAGCACATCTGCAGAGGTGAATTTTATAACTCCTTCAAGTGCAGCCTTTATCATACGTACCTGGTATTTGCTGAGGCTGTACACAATTGAGTGGAATTCGTAGTCGTGCAGGTTTATAAGCTGCTGGGTTGCCTGTTTGATGATTCCTTCGTTTACAAATCCTTTTGTAAGGGAGAAACAGATTGATGCCAGGTGCTGGGTATACCAAGGGTCTCCCTCCACAAGGTTATAAATGGTGGTGGCCTGCTCTGGATGGATTACCTTTCCCCCTTTCTGGAACCCTTTTACTATATATTCTGCAAATATTTTTTCATCAATAGGGGGCAAGTCTATTTTGTGTGCAAACTGGTAGAAGTATTTTTTCTCCTGAAATATCTCTTCCATTGCATTGAACCGGTCTCCTGTAATGATAAAGGTGGTTGAGGTGTGTTTTTTCCACACTTTCTCAAGGAGCAGGAATGTGCGGTGCGGATCATCAAACAGCAGTATGTCCTGAAACTGGCGGAAATAGAATATCACGTGTGTGCCATATTCACGCGCAAGTTTGTCGGGAAGCATAAGGATTTCCTCAATTTGCGAGTCTGTGAGCAATTCCTTTGTTGTGTAGGTAAATTGCTTTTGCAGAGATGAGGTGTCAATCATATATGGGGCTGAAGGGATATACTTGTGCAGTATTGAATTCCATTCAGTATCAGTTGCTGCAAAGTGCGATATTATCTCATTGGTGAACCGGAGCATCATTGCCTCTACGCACCTAATGTTAAAAAGATTTATGTCGCAGAATGTGATGTCTTTGTGGTCGTGCCTGAGGAGTTCCATTGAGTTGTATACAAGCGACTGCTTCCCAATTTTTGCAGGGCCGTATATAAGCACGTTGTTGTGTTCTCTTATAAGGCTGCACAAATGGGCAACTTCTTTGTTCCTCCCAATGAATTGGGCACCACTTACATATTTGTTATATTCAAATGGAGATTCCATTATCCTGTTTATAAGCATTTAATTTATGCGAAATTAAAAAGATTTTTTGTGTAATGGATAAAAAGTATTACTTTTGTGGTCCATAATTAATAAAAAGATAGCTAAGCTACTGAATAAGAGTTAATTAATGGTTAACCGCTTACTATCATAACCCGTAAAAACAAATTAAAATGTACGCAATCGTAGACATTGCAGGACAACAGTTTAAAGTTGAGGCTGGTAAAAAAATTTATGTACACCGCCTACAGGATGAGGTAGGTACCTCAATCTCTTTTGAAAAAGTATTGTTGACAGACAACGAGGGTGTTGTTAAAGTTGGCGCTCCTTACGTAGATGGCGCAGTAGTTAAAGCTACAGTTCTAGATCACGTTAAAGGTAACAAGGTGCTAGTGTTCAAAAAGAAACGTCGTAAAGGCTATCAGAAATTGAACGGTCACCGCCAGTGTTTGACACAAATCCAAATTGAATCAATTGCTTAATTTTTTAAAATTTAGAAGTTTATGGCTCACAAGAAAGGTGTCGGTAGTTCAAAGAACGGCCGTGAATCACATAGCAAACGACTAGGTCTTAAAATTTTCGGAGGAGAGAATTGCAAGGCAGGCAACATTATTGTTCGCCAGAGAGGTACAGTACACAACCCAGGTTTGAATGTTGGAATGGGTAAAGACCACACTCTATACGCTCTAATTGACGGAGTAGTAGTTTTCAAAAAGAAAGCAGAGGGTAAGTCTTATGTTTCGGTAATGCCTTATCAGAACTAAGGATTGCCCTAACAACGCAATAGAAAGGCATCCTGTTTAAGGGTGCCTTTTCTAATTTTGTTAAGCAGACAAATATTTATAACACAATATGTTAACTCTAAAACTTTTAAGAGAGCAGCCGGATTTTGTAATTGAGAGACTGGCTGTAAAGAATTTTGATGCAGCAGATACAGTTGCAAAGATTCTTGATGCTGATGCACGCAGACGTGCAAGCCAAACCCAATTGGACAGCGTTTTGGCAGAGCAGAATGCCAAGGCTAAGGAGATTGGTATGCTTATGAAGCAGGGTAAGAGAGAGGAGGCTGAAGAGGCAAAGAAACTTGTAGCATCCTTGAAAGAGCAGTCTAAAGAGTTGGAGATTAAGATGGAAGAGTATAACAAAGAGATGAATGATTATCTTGTTATGCTTCCAAATATACCTTGCGGGGAGGTTCCTGCAGGTAAAACAGCAGAGGATAATGTAATTGTTAGGGAGGGCGGCAACAAAACAGCACTTCCTGAGAATGCAAAACCTCACTGGGAACTTGCAAAATCTTTGGATATCATTGATTTTGATTTGGGTGTAAAACTTACAGGTGCAGGTTTCCCTGTATACAAGGGAAAAGGTGCAAGAATCCAGAGAGCCCTTATAGCATTCTTCCTTGATATGAATACCAAGGCAGGTTATACAGAGGTTCAGCCACCATTGGTGGTAAATGAGGCTTCTGCATATGCTACAGGCCAGCTTCCCGATAAAGAAGGTCAGATGTACCACGTAGGTTTGGACAACTTCTATATGATTCCAACTGCTGAGGTGCCTGTAACCAACATTTACAGAGACTGTATTGTAAACAAGGCAGACTTCCCAATTAAGATGACTGCTTATACCCAGTGTTTCCGCAGAGAGGCTGGTTCGTACGGTAAAGATGTAAGAGGTTTGAACCGTCTGCACCAGTTTGACAAAGTGGAGATAGTGCAGCTTTCATTGCCTGAGAAATCGTATGAGGCTTTGGACGGTATGGTAAAACACGTTGAGAGCATTATTCAGGCTCTTGAGCTTCCTTACAGAATTGTAAGATTGTGTGGTGGCGATATGAGCTTTACATCTGCCCTTACCTACGATTTTGAGGTATATTCAGAGGCTCAGCAGCGTTGGCTTGAGGTAAGTTCTGTTTCAAACTTTGAGTCTTTCCAGGCAAACCGTCTTAAATTGAGATATAAGGATGATGAGGGCAAAACCCAGTTGGCCCACACCCTTAACGGAAGTTCATTGGCTTTGCCAAGAATTCTGGCAGCATTGCTTGAGAACAATCAGGATGAGCAGGGTAGAATACATATACCGGCAGCATTGAGAGAGTATACCGGTTTTGAGTGGATTGACTAGGCTGATGTACTCCCAAAAAGCAAATACTGATAAAATAATACTAGGTATAGACCCCGGAACCCGTATTTTGGGTTTTGGGGTTATCCACGTTTTTGGTAAAACTGTGGAGTACGTGGATATGGGTGTAATAAACCTTAAAAATGTTAAGGATCATTTTGTAACCCTAAAAACAATACTTTCAGAAGTTACAGCACTTATAGACAAGTATCATCCCGACGAATTGGCAATTGAGGCCCCATTCTATGGAAAGAATCCTCAGGTAATGCTTAAGTTGGGAAGGGCACAAGGGGCGGCAATAGCGGCGGCACTGGGAAGGGATATTCCCATTTTTGAGTATGCTCCCAGGAGTATAAAGCTGGCTGTTACCGGTAAAGGTGCGGCATCTAAGGAGCAGGTGGCAATAATGGCCCAGAGACTTCTTTCAATAGATATTGCGCAGGAATATCTTGATGCAACAGATGCTCTGGCAATTTCCCTTTGTCACCATTATCATATACAGAATCCCATTTTTCAAGCAGGTGCAGGGGGGAGAAAAGGTGGAAAGAAATTGTCGGGAAGCTGGGAACAGTTTGTGGAATCCCATCCTGGCCGTGTAAAATGAAAAAAAATGTGCATTTGAATTTAACTTTTCTGTTTTTTTGAAGTCAAATGTGCAGTGAAAAATTAATTGAGAGATGTTTAAAAGATTTTTATTTTTTGTTGTAGCGTTGGTAAGCTTCTCGTTTTGTGTAGAGGCTTTTGCAGATGAAACTGATCCTCAGGTAGGAACAAAAGCCAAGGGTACTTATTTCAGGGCTACTGTATTGGATTCGCTTACAAATGCTCCAATAGAGTTTGCAACATTGCATGCAAAATACATTGGTGACCAGCAGCCAAGGAAATATGCCCTTTCAGATTCTGCTGGTGTGGTTGTATTGCAGGGATTGCCTGTGGGTAGAGCTACCATAACCTTTGAGTATATGGGTTACAGGAGCAAGAAGTTTACATACGACATTAAGAAAGGTGCAAATGAGTATGGTAAACTGCTTGTTTCAGAGGATAATAATGTGCTTGATGCGGTAGTGGTTTCAGCAGCGGCAAACCAGATGGTAATTAAGAAAGATACCATTGAGTACAATGCTTCTTCATTTAAAATAAATGATACAGATATGCTTGAGGAGCTTATTAAAAAGCTTCCTGGTGTGGAGATTGATGAGAGTGGAAATATTACTGCAAACGGAAAAACCATTAACAAGGTTATGATTGACGGTAAGGAGTTCTTCCTTGATGACCCTAACCTTGCAACCAAGAATATTCCAGCAAAGATTGTGGAGAAAGTGAGAGTTGTGGAGAGAAAGTCTGAGCAGGCACAGTTTACCGGTATTGATGACGGTGATGAGGAGACTGTTCTTGATTTGGGTATTAAGGCCGGTATGATGCAGGGGTGGTTCGGTAATGTTGGTGGTGGTCTTGGAAGTCCTATGCAGGGTGCCTCTGATTTGAAATATGAGGGTGCTGCAATGATAGGACGTTTTACAGATAAAAGCCAGATCAGTATCATTGCCAATGGAAACAATACCAATAACCGTGGTTTCTCTGATGTTGCCGGCAATATGATGGGCGGTATGCGCGGCGGCGGTGGATGGATGGGCCGTGGTATAACCACATCCTGGATGGGTGGTGTAAATGCCAACAAGAATCTGAAACAGGAGAATTCAGATATTCAGGGTAACCTTATGTACAGCGGCAGCGATCGTCTGATTGAGGAGACCAAGGACAGAACCACAATGTTGTCTGAGGACAAGAATCTTTACAGCCACGAGAGCGGCTATGACAAAACATATTCAGACGGTTACCGTTTTGGCGGAGAGTGGGATATGAAACTTTCAAAAAATGTTTCGTTCCTGTTGCGTCCAAGTGTGAATATTGGTAAAGGTGACTATGAGTCGTTCAATGAGTTCAATACCCGTACAAATGCAGACTCTACTAACAGAGGTTATAGCCGTGATTATGGCCAGAACCATAATGAGAGTGTTGGAACAATGATGTTGTGGAGATTCAAGTTCAACAAACCTGGACGTACAATGTCTTTGAATGCAAGGTACAACTACTCAAACAATGAGTCTGACGGATACAACTATTCTGAAACCCATTACTTTAAGGATAATGTTATTGACTCTACTGCAATAATTGACCAGAATGTGTTGCGTAAGGAGAGGAGCAACAACATTAATGCAAGACTTTCATACATTGAGCCTCTTGGAAAGAACTTCTTTGTAGAGGGATCTTACAGATACAGTTACAAAAAGACAAATTCAGACAAGAATACCTACAGTATGGGTGCAGACGGCCGTTACACTGTACCGGATCCCACTTACTCTGCAAACTATGAGAATACATTCATTACCCAACAGGCAGAGTTGAACTTTATGAAACAGGAGGAGAAGTACAACATTACTATTGGAGGTAGCTTGCAGCCAAGTGCAACCAAGAGTGTTGGAGAGGGTAGGGATACCTCTTACTCAGTGGTGAATTTCTCTCCTGCAGCCAGAATTGATTACCGTTTCTCAGATGACAAATTCTTGAGGGTAAGATACCGTGGACGTACTTCACAGCCAAGCATCAACCAGCTTATGCCTGTAAATGACAACTCTGACCCTTTGAAGATAACTGTAGGTAACCAGAACTTGAAGCCGGAGTTTTCCCACAGCTTGTCTACAGAGTACAGAACAAACAACAGACGTAACTTCAGTTTCTTTAGTGTAGGAGCAGACTTCTCATATACCCAGGATGATATTGTTGCCAAGAAGTATTATACAGATGAGGGTGTGATGGTCTCTACTTACGAGAATACAGACAAAGGCGTTTATTCTGCAAGTGGTAGAATTATGGTGAATACCCCTATTGCAAGGTCAAACTTCTCAATCAACTCATTTACAATGGTAAGATACAATAATGGTGTGAGCTATGTTATGGAGACAGGCAACTGGGCAGAGAACGTTACCACAAACCTTAACATTTCAGAGATGTTGAGGCTTACATACAGGAATGATTGGGCAGAGGTTATAGTTGGAGGCAGGGTGAATTACCGCAATGCGTGGTATACAGTAAGCTCTATGGAGGATGTTTCAACCTGGACAAACTCTATAAACGGTTCAGTTAACTTTACAATACCTGGTGGTGTTAACTTGAGATCTGATGTAAACCATACATTCTATATTGGTTATGATGAGGGGTATAATGAGCCTACAACAGTTTGGAATGCAGAGATTTCAAAGACTTTGTTCAAGAATGCTGCAACCTTGAAGTTTAAGGTATATGATATCCTTAATCAGGCCCGCAACACTTCTGTAACTACAACAGAGAACTACATTCAGAATGTTACCAACAATACTTTGGGACAGTACTTTATGGTTACCCTTACCTGGAGATTCGGTAATTTTGGTGACAGGAAAAATGGCGGTATGAGAATGGGTGGCCCTGGTAGAGGCCCTGGTATGGGTGGTGGTCCTCGTGGCGGAATGGGCGGCCCAGGCAGAAGGTAGCAGATATACAATAGATAAAAAGGGGAGTCCTGTTTGGAGCGGGTCTCCCTTTTTTTGTACATTTGTAACCTTGTAGATATTGTGATAGTTTTAACAAATAACAGTTTATAATATGAAGGAAAAGAAACCTGCCTCAAAAAGTGGTGGAAAATGGTACTGGAACTGGTTTACCAAACAGGTTTATATGGCTGTTGCAGCGGTTGCGGTTTTGGTGTTTGCCCTGTTCTCTATGCTTAATGTAATTACAAGGCATAATCAGGAACTGGAGGTTCCTTCGTTTATAGGATTCTCTGTAGAACAGGCACAGGCAATAGCAGATGCAAACAGCTTCAGACTGGAGGTTACAGATTCTGTACACATTCCAAGAATGGAGGCTGGAGCCATTTATAAACAGAACCCCATAATGGGAAGCAAGGTAAAGAAGAACAGACGAATTCTCCTTACCATAAATGCCACTGCTCCCAAAATGGTTAAGATGCCATCGTTGGTGGGGCATTCACTCAGACAGGCTCTCTCTGAGCTTTCATCATCACAGCTTAAGATAGGGAAACTTATATATGAACCGGATTTGGCAACAAATAATGTTCTGGAGCAGCTTTATGACGGCAGGCCTATTGAGGTTGGTAAAGAGATACCCACAGAGAGTGTGATAGACCTTAAAGTTGGGCAGAATGAGGCAGACAGTGTAACATTTGTACCTAATCTGTTGGGTAAGCCGTATGGTATAATTAAGGATTATCTTATAGACAATTCATTGAATTTGGGAAAAGTGTTCTTTGATGAAACTGTAGCCACTTTTCAGGATTCGTTGTCGGCATTTGCCTACAAACAGGAACCTTCAGTTTTTGAAGGGGATACTATGGTGTGGCTTGGAACACCTGTGGATGTATATTTCAGTTTGGACAAAACATTGATACCAGTAAAAGAAGATGAGTCAGAGGAAGAAGAGAGATAATATATTTGACAACTTTTCCAATATAGATGAGTATATTGCGGAAAAGGAGGCTGTTGTTGAAGATTTTGACAATGAGGAGCAGTTTGACGGTGAGGGGGAGATAGATTCTATGTTTGAGCATTACAGGTTCCCAGTAGACAAAGGGCAGACAATGCTGAGGATAGACAAATATCTTACCCAACATATGGAGAAAACCTCCCGACACAGGATACAGCTTGCCATTGATGCCGGTTATGTAAGGGTAGACGGAAGGATTGTTAAGGCAAACTATAAAGTTAAGCCCAACGAGCTTATTACTATTGTAATGCCGTACCAGAGGCGTGGAATGGAGATAAAACCCGAAAACATTCCGTTGGACATAGCATACGAAGATGATGACTTGCTTGTAGTTAACAAGCCTGCAGGCTTGGTGGTACATCCTGGACACGGACATTTTAGCGGCACACTTATAAATGCCCTTGCATTCCATTTGGGAGTAAGCCAGGGTCCCGACGGTACAGATGAGAGAATGGGTATTCTGGTACACAGGATTGACAAGAATACATCGGGATTATTGGTGGTGGCAAAGAATGATGAGGCACAGATGGGGCTTGCTAAGCAGTTCTTTGACCATTCCATTGAACGTAAGTATATTGCCATTGTATGGGGAAATGTAAAAGAGGATGAGGGAACAATAAATGCAAATATTGGAAGGGACCCTAATGACCGTATGAAGTTTAAGGCATTTGACCCTGAAAGTGAAATAGGAAAGCACGCTGTAACCCATTACAAAGTATTAGAGAGGTTCGGATATGTTACCCTTATAGAGTGCAAACTGGAGACAGGCAGAACACACCAGATTAGAGTACATATGAATTCCATAGGGCACCCGTTGTTCAATGACGACCGCTACGGAGGAGACCGCATCCTGAACGGAACAATCTATAGCAAATACAAACAGTTTATTGACAACTGTTTCAAGTTGCTTCCGCGCCACGCCCTCCACGCAAAAACCCTGGGATTCATACATCCTGTAACAGGAAAGCATATTTTCTTGGAGAATAATATTCCCGATGATATGCTGGCACTTATAGCCAAATGGAGAAACTATTCAATGAGTAAAGTACTTGAGGAGGAAGAGTAATGATAAATGAGTTTTTTAAGAACCTTACCCCGGAGCAACAGAGGCAGTTTGAGATGCTTACCCCTTTGTATGAAGAGTGGAACAGCAAAATAAATGTGGTAAGCCGCAAGGATATAGACAAATTACAGTTGCATCACGTGCTCCATTCACTGGCAATTGCCAGATTTGCTGATATGGCGGAGCTTTTCCGTCCGGGGACAAAAGTTATGGATGTGGGTACTGGTGGAGGTTTTCCGGGTATTCCGTTGGCCATTATGTATCCTCAAGTGGAGTTTCTGCTGGTTGATTCCATAGGGAAGAAAATCAAAGTTGTACAGGAGGTGGCTGATGCGCTTGGGCTTAAGAATGTAAGGGCGGTGAAATCACGTGCGGAGGAGATAGATGAGAAGTTTGATTTTATTGTTTCAAGGGCAGTTACAGATTTGGGCAATTTTCTCCCTTGGGTAAAGAACAAGTACACCAAAGGGATCATTTACCTTAAAGGTGGAGATTTGAATCCTGGTGGAACATTGTATAAAGAGATTGAAAATGCAGCAAACAAGAGCCGTATTGAGAAGAAGAAAATTACATTTTGTTCAATTGAGGAGTGGTTCGGGGATGAGTTCTTTAAGGAGAAGTATGTTATTTACATTCCAAGGTAAAAAAAGTTTGGTATTTAAAAATTTAAAACGTACTTTTGCACTCCCATTTGAAAAATTATAAAATTGTCATAATATGAAACGCACATTCCAACCATCACAGCGCAAACGCCGTAACAAACACGGATTCCGTGAGCGTATGTCAACCCCTAACGGTCGCAGAGTATTGGCTGCAAGACGCCGTAGAGGTAGAAAAAAATTGACAGTATCTTCTGAGGACAGATTCTAATTTTCTGTACAGAGATAATGACAAGCGGGCTATTCCATTTGGAGTAGTCCGCTTGTTGTTTGT
>JAZSEZ010000064.1:0-9278 GCA_045531975.1 Candidatus Egerieisoma sp.
GGTAACTTTTGTCCGTGGAACGAACATTTCCCCGGACAAAATGCTGCCGTGAAGGAAAAATGTCCGTGAAACGCCACAATTCTCGGATGAAACTCTACAGCCGGCAAGTTCGGGGTATGCCAGAGTAACTTTTGTCCTCAAAATGAACATTTTCCCGGACAAAATGCTGCCAAGCAGGAAAAATGTCCGTGAAACGCCACAATTCCCGGATGAAACTCTACAGCCGGCAGGTTTGGGGTATGCCAAGGTAACTTTTGTCCGTGGAACGAACATTTCCCCGGACAAAATGCTGCCGTGAAGGAAAAATGTCCGTGAAACGCCACAATTCCCGGATGAAACTCTACCTCCGGCAGGTTTGGGGCTACGTGCTCTGAAGAAGTGAAGCCGGGAAAACTGTCGGGAAGAAATTATCGGAAAGAAACTGTCGGGAAAAGTGTCTGTAAGGATGATAAATTATTTTGTTACTTTTGCAAACTACTAAAAGGCAACGGAACTATGAAAAATCTCATTTTTACACTGGTGCTTGCAGCTGCATCTTTGTTTGCTTGGGCACAACCTAAAATGCAAAAAGTTCAGATACTTCTTATCCCCAATGACTCAGATGCAGTTTATACTGTCGGGGAGAAGGCAAAAGTAAAGGTAATGGCTCTGCATCAAGGGGTTGCGTTAAATAATGCAACTGTTTCTTATGAGATTTCTGAGGATATGATGCCGGCTCACAAGAAGGGGGAAATTACCCTTAAGGGCACAGAAGGTGAAATTTCATTGGGTACAATGAAGAACCCCGGATACCTTAGAATTAAAGCTACTTGCACAGTTGATGGAAAGGTATACTCAAATATGTGTACTGTAGGTTTTTCTCCCTATAAACTTACCCCTACAGTACAACTTCCCAAAGATTTTAAAGAGTTCTGGAAACAACAGACTGCCAGATTGGAGAAAGTTCAGCTGAAACCGCAAATGGAACTTGTACCTGAGAAGTGTACAAAAAGTGTAAATGTGTATCATATTTCGTATGGGAATGTGGGAGGCAGCAGAATGTATGGAATGCTTACAATGCCTGCTGCAGAGGGAAAATATCCTGCTATCCTCAGATTCCCCGGAGCCGGTATTGGTGAAAAAGGTGGAGACATTGCACACGCTGCACAAGGTGCAATTATTCTGGAACTTGGCATTCACGGCATCCCTGTAAATCTTAAAGGGAGCATCTATACCGATTTGGGGAATGGTGTTCTGGCAAATTATCCTACAGACAATATTGAGGACAAGAATACTTATTATTACAACAAGGTTTATTTGGGCTGCGTTAAAGGGATTGATTTTCTCCTCTCTTTACCACAATGCAACGGCAATGTTGGCACACTGGGGGGCAGCCAAGGTGGAGCCCTTTCAATTGTAACTTCGGCACTTGACACACGTATTAAAGCGGCTGTTGCATACTTCCCGGCTCTTTGTGATATGGAAGGTTATACACACGGGCGTGCCGGTGGCTGGCCTCACGTTTTCAAAAATGAGGCTAACCGCACAGATGCAAATATGGAAACTGCCCGCTACTACGATGTTGCCAATTTCGCCCGCATCCTTAACACGCCAATCCACTACCTTTACGGCTATAATGACATAACTTGCGCCCCAACCACCACCCGCGCAACCTACAACGTAATAACATCCCCTAAAGAACTTATCATTGGTGAAAACATCGGGCACTGGACCTACCCCGACCAGATGAATGCCCTTTGGGAGTGGATTATAAATAAATTAAAATAGACACCCGGTGACCGAGTACAGGTGTACCCGGTCACCGAGTTACATATCAAAAACTTAAAAATCAATAAAATAGCAATAAATAACTTATGAAAAAAAACAAAGGTTTTGAAAAGAATTTCTTGGTAGCAATCATTATGGAATTCTTTGAGAGGGGAGCATATTATGGAGTGCTCTCTGTCCTCTCCGTTTACCTGGTACTTACAGGTGAAGAGGGAGGTTTGGGATTCACAAAAGCCCAGGCAGGAACAATTATGGGAACAATACAGCCGCTGCTATATTTCCTGCCAATTGTAGCGGGAGGAATTGCAGACCGTTACGGCTACAGAAGAATACTCTTCTTTGCATTTACTTGCATAACAGGAGGTTACTTCCTTACATCAATTACTGAATCATATATTCCGGTATTTGCATCATTGCTTCTTATGGCGGTAGGTGCAGGCTTCTTCAAACCGGTAATATCTGGAACAATTGCAAAATCAACCACAGAAGAGAACTCAACACTTGGATTTGGAATCTTCTACTGGTCAATTAACCTTGGTGCATTCCTTGTACCTCTTATTCTGGTTCCAATCCTAAAGGCAAGAGGTTACCACAACATATTTTATATGGCAGCTGCAGTAGGATGTATCCTGATGCTTATCAACACTTTTCTATATAAAGAGCCGGCTGCAAACCTTAACGCTCCAAAACAGGGAAAAAGCCTTAAAGAACTCCTTGTAGGCATTGTAGAGGTACTTAAAGACTACAAATTCATAGTCCTTATATTCTTGTATTCAGGATTCTGGATTCTATATTTTCAAATGTACGGAACAGTGCTATGGTATTTGAAAGAGTATGTAGATATGACACCGTTCAATGATGCGGTAAACTCATTCCTTGGAATATTTGTAGAGAACCCCAACTGGAAATTTGACACAGAGCATGTAACTGTAATCAACGCAGGAGTAATCATCTGCCTGCAGCTGATAGTATCAAAGCTGGTACAGAACTGGCCGGCACTCCCAACAATGATTATGGGTATAGGATGCGGCACATTAGGTATGGCAATTCTTAGCATCAGCGGTTCACCGTGGATCTTCATCACAGGACTTATGGTCTTCACCCTTGGAGAGATGACCACCCACCCAAAATTCCTTTCATACATTGGAATCATTGCTCCTCCCGACAAAAAAGCGCTTTATATGGGATACTCATTCCTGTATGGAGTAATAGGAAGTTCTATAGGCTCTTTCCTTGGAGCAAGCCTTTATGTAAAAATCATTGAACAGATGGGCAAACCACAACTGCTTTGGCTGATATTCTCTGCAATTGGAGTATTGAGCATTGTGGGACTGTTGCTCTACAACAAGATTGTAAACAAGAAATAAGGGGTGATATACCCCAAATGAGAAACCCCGGAAGTTTTACACTTACCGGGGTTTATATTATCTGTCAATAAAGATTTCTAAAACATCTTACGCTTATTGAATAATACAAATGAGGCTATAAGTACTGATACCAGCATAATGCCGAATACAATCACAAAATCCCATTTGGTATTTGTAATTGGCAAACCCACATTCATACCAAAAATACCCGAAATGAGTGTTGGAGGCATAAACAGCAACGATACAAAAGTAAGCACTTTCATAATCTTGTTCTGATCCAAGTTAATAAGACCCAGAACAGTATTCTGAAGATACTCCAATCTCTCAAAATTGAAATTTGTATGGTTCAAAAGTGAAGCTATATCCTTTACAAGCACATTCAGTTTGGCGTGTACATCACGTGGATACTTGTCACTCTTAAGGAAAGAAGAAAGCATCCTCTGCTTATCAATGATATTCTCTCTCACCATCATTGTATTCTCCTGCAACTGATTGATATCCAGTAGGAAATCCTCACTTACAGTCTCACCTGCACTAACACTCTTGCTGAACTGTGCAATCTCTTTGGCCATAAGCTCAATCATATCCGCATCCAGGTCAATCCTGCTCTCAAGAATTGCAACCAGAATATGATAACCAGTAGGATAAAGCTTATATGAAACAGAAATCCTCCTCTGCATATCGGTAAAAGTACGCAAAGGAACCTGCCTTATTGTAACCAGAACTCCCTCAGAAATAATGAAGGAAACCGCCTCCATATTGTAATTGTCGGGACCTGGAATAAGGAAGTTTGTATTTGCAAAGATTGTTGTATCTGTCTCCGAATAGCGCGATGAACTCTCAATCTCCTCTGCCTGCGCACGGCTCTGAAGTGTGGTTTCAAGGAAACTCTCTACTGCCCTTTTCTCCTCTCCTGTAGGCTCAAAAAGATCAATCCAAAGTACATCATCAAAACCCAACTCATCAAGATAGGCTATATCAGACGATGTAATTATCTGTCCTTTTGATTTGTAGAAGATCTCAATCATAGGCGTGAATCTGAGAGTTCCTTAATTTTAGGTTTAAATTATACAAATGTAAGAAAAAAATGATTACGTTATACCCTAAAAAGTTATCACGTGTTCAATAAGAATCTTCATCCCGATAACTATAAGTATCACTCCTCCCCACAATTCAGCCTTCTTACCCACTTTGTGACCCAGCTTGCTGCCACCCTGCAAACCTATGAATGATGCAACAGCTGTGGCAATGAAAGTAAACAGGGTAACATTAACTATGTGCATAACATCTATCTGTATCATAGCCAGAGATGCACCAACTGCAATGGCATCAATACTTGTGGCGGTAGCAAGAATTGCCAACCTCTTTACACAAAGGAAATCTGCCTTTTTAGGCTGCTCCTCATCCTCATCACCACCTTTAATGGCTCCAATAACCATCTTTCCACCCAAATATGCAAGAATAACAAACGCAACCCAGTGGTCCCACTCAGTTATAAGATTTGCAAACTTTCCGCCAACAAACCATCCGGCAAAAAGATATGCTGCCTGAAATACACCAAAGAAGGCCATAATCATAGCCTTCTTTGATAATTTCAGATTGGGCATTGAGATTCCGCCACCCACAGACACTGCAAAAGTGTCGAATGTAAGACTTATGGCAAGAACCAGAAGCTCAAAATTTGTCATATTTTATCTCTTTTTGAAGATATAAAGACCCAACATTGTAATACCTGCACAAATTGCAATTAATGAGAAACCAAAGCTGAATACATAGTTCTCAATAACAAAACAGATAGCAGGGGCAAGCAAACAAATATATGGAACCGCTTTATCTTTAACATTAACTTTAGTAAGGATACCCATCATAAACAGACCCAATAGAGGACCGTATGTGTATGATGCAATCTGATATACCATATTGATTACAGCGTCATTCTTAAGTACGTTGAACACGCAAATCATAAGAACAAACAAAGCCGCCATAACATATGTAACATTCAATCTTACTTTCTTCTTCTTATTGTCGTCCCAACCGTGTTTCTCAATGCCTACCAAGTCAATACAAGTTGAAGTTGTAAGGGAAGTAAGGGCATTTGCACAAGTAGGATATGCAGCAGAGATAAGACCTACAAAGAAAATCACACCAACAACAGGGCCAAGTGTAAGGGCTACTGTAGGGAAAATCTTGTCTGCCTCAAGTTTGCCGGCTGCAGTTGTAACATTTGCAATAAGCTCAGGATGGCTCTGCATAAAGATTGCAAGAACAGCACCAAGAGTTACAAACAACAAGTTGATAGGAATCATCATAAGAATTGATGTCATCACATTCTTCTGTGCCTCTTTAATGTTCTTGCAGCTCAAACTCTTCTGCATCATTGCCTGGTCCAGACCGGTCATTGCTATCGGGATTAAAACACCGCTAAGAAATCTTTTTATCCAGTTTGTTGGAGCAGCTGTATCGGGGTTGAACATATTTGAGAAATGGCTCTCGTGAACATTCTTAAGCATATCGCCAAGGCTCCAGTCCAACTGGTTGCAGATGGCACCAACCGAGAATACAATTGCAAGAATCATAAAGGTTGTCTGAATTGTATCTGTATAGATAATTGTCTTAACACCACCCTTCATAGTGTAGAGGATAGCCAAGCCAACAAATACAATTGCTGCTACAATAAATGGAATGCCAAGTGGTTGAAGCACAAAGTTGTAAAGCACAAAAATTACAAGGAATGTCCTTACTGTTGCTCCCAAAAGTCTTGAAACAATAAAGAATGAAGCTCCTGTTTTGTAGCTGTGGGTTCCAAAACGCTGCTCAAGGTAAGTATAAATGGAAGTAAGGTTCAATTTAAAATACAACGGAAGCAGAAGTCCTGCAATAATTGCATAACCGAAAAACATACCAAATACCATTGGCATATAGTAGAAGTTCTCGTTAATTACGTTTCCTGGCAATGACATAAATGACACTCCACTCATTGAAGAGCCAATCATACCAAAAGCCACAAGGAACCAGTTTGAGCTCTTGTTTCCTGTAAAATAAGTTTTGCTGTCGGCATTACGACTGGTCAGCCACGCAATTGCAAACAACAAAAGTGTGTACAGAACAAAAGTAATCAGTAGAATAGTTGAATTCATAATAGCTTTTTAAAGTTTAAATAGATGTCTGTTCTGAATTGATTTGCCCAAAGTAAGCTCATCGGTATACTCAAGGTCATCTCCAAAACCTACACCGCGGGCAATTGTACTAATCTTAATATTAAGGGAACTGAGTTTCTTGTAAAGGAAAAAAGAGGTTGTCTCACCCTCCATACTTGTACTGAGTGCAAGGATAACCTCCTGCACATTCCCCTCCTCTACCCTCTCAATTAGCTTCCCGATAGGCAAGTCTGCAGGTCCAATACCATCCATTGGGGAAATGATTCCACCCAATACGTGATACAGACCATTATACTGCTCGGTATTTTCAATGCTCAAAACATCCCTGATGCTCTCTACAACACAAATTACCGATTTGTCTCTGCGGGAATCTGCACAAACCGAGCAAACTTCCCCATCAGTAATCATATTGCAGGTGTTACAATATTTTACACCCCTGCGTAGAGCAATGAAAGAGTTTCCGAATCTCTCTATATTCTCCACCGGCTGCTTTAAAAGATGAAGGGCAAGTCTGAGAGCACTCTTTCTCCCAATTCCCGGGAGAGAAGCAAACTCATCAACCGCCTTTTCAAGTAACTGAGAAGAATATTTCTGTTTGAACATTGTTTATACAGAAAAATATTCTTCACAACTGCAAAAGCCCTGTTGTGAAGAATATTTTATTTAGAATCAATTATTTCTTTATAGTGTTGTAGTAGTCAACTGCATTTCTTACAGAACCGTGCTCAAGTAGCAATGATTTAGCGTAATCGTAGTCTGTAATATCAGTCTCACCCATAATCATTCTGGTACCTCTGTCAACCAATTTGGCATTTGAAAGCTGCATATCAACCATCTTGTTACCTTTAACGTGACCCATCTTAATCATAGTTGAAGTTGAGATCATATTAAGGATAAGTTTCTGTGCAGTACCTGATTTCATTCTTGTTGAACCTGTTACAAACTCTGGACCTACAACTGCAACAATTGGAATATCAACCTCAGCAGCTACAGCAGCACCAGGGTTACAAGTAATACAACCTGTTAGGATACCACGTTTTTTAGCCTCTTTAACAGCACCAATAACGTAAGGAGTACTACCGCTGGCTGCAATACCTACTACAACGTCATTCTCACCAACATTGTAAGGCTGCATATCTCTCCAGCCTCCCTCCCAGTCATCCTCTGCATTCTCTACAGCTTTTCTGATAGCTGTATCACCACCTGCAATAAGACCAATGATAAGATCAAATGGAGCACCGTATGTAGGAGGAATCTCAGATGCATCCAAGATACCAAGTCTTCCACTGGTACCAGCACCAAGGTAGAAAAGTCTACCACCTTTTTTCATTCTCTCAACAATACCATCAACCAATTTCTCAATCTCAGGAATACATTTCTCAACTGCTAGAGGAACTGATTTGTCCTCTTTGTTCATATTCATCAACAACTCTGCAGTTGTCATCTGATCCAAATTGGCATAATTTGAAGATTGCTCTGTAACTTTTGTCATAATTGTATATTGTTAATATTTGTTTTTCTGTATGTTACCTTCCCACCAGTAGTGCAGGACTTCATATTGCCTGCTCCTATTGAGTCAGTTTTAACTGTCGGGATGAGATTAAATTGCATTTGTATGGTACTCTACA
Organism: Candidatus Egerieisoma sp.; assembly: GCA_045531975.1. Classification (GTDB taxonomy): domain Bacteria; phylum Bacteroidota; class Bacteroidia; order Bacteroidales; family UBA932; genus Egerieousia. The sequence continues at coordinate 7,921 of JAZSEZ010000064.1, forward strand.
AGGCCGTCAATTGGAGATTTGATAATCTTGCCAATTGTTGCACCATTCTGAGCTGCCACATCTTTAAGGATATCCTCATAGTAGTGGGCAATTGAACCTACAAGATTTACTGGGTAGTTCTTGTAGTCGTAGTGAACAATATTTCTCTTGAAGAACTCGTCAAAGCTGGTTCTGATAAGATTATTGATGTGCGGATTGTCTCTGAACTCAGAAATGAAAGGTGAGAATGAAGCCAACCATTTGCTTGGAAGCGGCTCTCTGTAAACTTTCTGCACAATCTTCATATAATCAAGGTCATATCTCTTAACAAACTCCTCCTCAATCTCTTTTGGAAGAAGACCTTTGATAAAGTCAGCCATAAGTTTTTTACCAAGAACTCCACCTGATGCCTCATCACCAAGGATGAAACCGCCAGCTCTAACATTGTTTACAATCTCGTTACCATCATAGAAACAAGTATTTGCACCTGTACCCATAATACAAGCAATACCCGCACTATGACCACAAAGAGCTCTTGCTGCAGCCAAAAGATCTGATGCCACAAAAGATTTGTTTCCAGGGAAAACCTTGTCAAAAGCATCGCTAAGAACCTTGGCAAGCTCCGGAGCAAGAATACCTGCACCATAGAAATATATCTCTTTGACCTCTGATCCAATAACTGGAACAACTTTCTCAACCAATATTTTTGAAATATCCTCAGATGATAGGAATACTGGGTTAATACCCTCTGTATTAACTGATTTTACAGAACCATCAGCTGCAATGGCACGCCAGTCAACTTTTGTAGAACCACAATCGGCAATTAGTAACATAGTGTAATAATGTTTTTCAAGTTATAATCACGCAAAAATACAAAAAAATCCTAACAAAAATTAGAGATTCTGCCAACTATGTTACAAAATATTCTGTAAACACCCTCAGGCACTTACCACACTATGTTTTACTGCAAAATTGTGGCATTTCACGGACATTTCTTCTCTGCTCGCTGAGTTTGTCCGGGATTTGTGGCGTTTCACGGACGTTTCTTCTCTGCTCGCTGAGTTTGTCCGGGATTTGTGGCGTTTCACGGACATTTCTTCTCTGCTCATTGGTTTTGTCCGGAATTTGTGGCATTTCACGGACGTTTCTTCTCTGCTCGCTGAGTTTGTCCGGGATTTGTGGCATTTCACGGACGTTTCTTCTCTGCTCATTGGTTTTGTCCGGGATTTGTGGCGTTTTCACGGACATTTCTTCTCTGCTCATTGGTTTTGTCCGGGATTTGTGGCATTTTACGGACATTTCTTCCCTGCTCGCTGATTTTGTCCGGGATTTGTGGCGTTTCACGGACATTTCTTCCAAGTCGGATCGTAGCCATGTCG
>JAZSEZ010000089.1:0-22522 GCA_045531975.1 Candidatus Egerieisoma sp.
TTGGGAACATATTTATAAAATTAATTGTTACCTTTGTACCCGCAGTTGCGGAAATAGCTCAGTTGGTAGAGCATCAGCTTCCCAAGCTGAGGGCCGCGGGTTCGAATCCCGTTTTCCGCTCAAAAGGAGGCCGGATGACGCAAGTCATCCGGTTTTTTAGTACCCGGGCAGCCCCTGGCAAACTTGTTTGCTGAGGGGACTGCAAGGGTACTAAAAAAGTTGTGCACAGCACAACGGTCTCCTTTTAAGAGCCCCCACCATTACGGGAATGCGCAGCCCGCCAGGGCGAGCACAATCCCGTAATGGTGGGGGAGGGGCTAACCTCCCGCGGGAGCGTACGGGAATGCCGGAGGCCAAATCCCGTCCTGCACCGCAAGAGGTTAAGCAACCAATCCATCAATAGAGCCCCTTGCAGGGCATATCATCTCTCTTAACCTCAGGTTGCAACTGGAGGTTAAGCGTCTTACCCTGCGATACAATTCCCACATAGACGATGCGCCCGCTTAACCTCTTGAATGATAGTTTTTCACTATACATCAATTACCCGCCACCTCCCTCCCCAAATACCATTTGTGCAATCTCGCCCCCTTTTATTATCTTTGCAACTATGAACTTCAATCTTTTTCTGGCAAATAAAATAGGGAGCAAGGCAGATTCTACGGGCAAGCTCAGCAGAACGGGAACAGTAATTTCTGTTGTTTCTGTAGCCTTGAGCATTGCTGTAATAATTGTTGCCGTATCTGTTTCCAACGGTTTCAGAAGTGAGATAGGGGGGAAGGCAAGGGGCTTTATGGGAGATTTTACCCTGGCAGAGCCTGGAATGGATATTACCGGCGAGAGCGGCCCTGTATCGGCCAATCTCTCCTATATGGAAAAACTTGAAGCCCTCCCGTTTGTGGAGAGAATCAGTGGAGTTTCCTACAGGAGGGGAATCTTAAAAACAGATGAGGAGATAGGGGGTGTATTGTTCAAAGGGGTTGATTCCACGTATAATATGGATTTTTATTCCCGATATATTACTGATGGTAGGCTGCCAAAACTATCGGGAAGAAGAATTTCCAATGAAATTATGGTTTCACAAAGGCTTGCTCAGATGCTGGGATACAAAGTGGGGGATAAGGTTACTGCCTATTTTGTGGATGAGCAGGTGAAGGTGCGCAGGTTTGATCTTGTTGGAATTTTTGATGCCCAGCTGGAGCAGTTGGACAAATATCTGGCAGTGGCGGATATGAGGCATATTACCCGTTTGAACGGGTGGGAGAACGGGGTTTCGGGTTATGAAGTATTTGTAAAAGATGGGCAGGAGCAACTACAGGAGGATGCATTGGAGGATGTGATTTACACATACACAACTGAGGATGATACACCGGTTGTACCAACATCGTTGCGCCAGAAATATTATATACTTTATGACTGGCTGCACCTGTTGGATTTGAATGTATTTATAATCCTTGCCCTTATGATTGCCGTAGCTGGGTTCAATATGGTTTCGGGGTTATTGATAATGCTGTTTGAGAGGATTTCCCAGATTGGACTTCTCAAATCTCTTGGTATGACCAACAGTGCCGTTTCAAGAATATTCCTTACCAAATCGGCAATGGTGGTTCTGCAGGGTATGTTGTGGGGAAATGCAATTGCAGTGGCATTATGCCTTATTCAGATGAAATTTAATGTAATTACCCTTAATCCCGATAATTACTTTGTATCCTCTGTCCCAATTGATTTCAATCTGCCGTGGATTCTGGCAATGAACGGAACAGCCTTTGCGGCAATTATGCTTATAATGATGCTCCCTTGCCATTTTATCTCCAGAATTGACCCGGCAGCAACTATGAGGGTGAAATAAACAAGGCCGTTATTTTACTACAGACTGGCAATACTGACCGTATCTTTCAAGGATAAGTTCTACAAACTTGAGGGTTTCGCCTCCATTGAAGCGGCCCAGTTTCACTGCATCATTTTTGTAATGTTCTTCCTCTTTCATAAGTGGAATTACCTCTGCAAGGTTTTCCCAAACCAACGGATCAAGCCCTTTCTGCTGAGCCAGAGCCATACAATCCTGCAGGCGCCCTTCACCGCAATTATATGCGGCCAGAGTTAGCTTTATTACATTTGTTGAATCGGCACCTGCTTTCTTGTAAAGTTTCTGAAGACGTGCCAGGTGGCATATACCTGCCTTTATGTTCTGTTCAGGGTCGTAAATGTCGTTTATGCCGTATGTCTTGCCCACACTCTCCTTAATCTGCATCAGTCCAATGGCTCCACGGCTGGAACTTACACCCATTTTGAATTTTGATTCCTGGTAAATGAGTGAGCATATCAGCCTCCAGTCCCATCCCAGAATTGGGGCATATTTCTTTACATATACATCGTATGGAGAAATGGTTGTACGGGAGATAGGTGCTCCGTTTCGGTGGGCAATCCTGTAGCTCTTGTGATACCTCTGTGTTTGGGAGTAATCCTGTGTCTGCCTGAAATAAGGAAACCAGTAGTTGAGGGTCTGCACAATATTGTATTTGTCTTTCCTTACCACGCAAACATCTTCATCCCTGTCCAATATTGAACTGGAAACCACTTCATCCTCAAAAATGGATGGAACTGTATCCTTCTGTGAATTGAGGATAAGCATATCTGTTTTACCGGTAATAAGCTGAACCCATTGTTGCATTGCATTCTGTTCAACAATGGTAAGATTTATTTTGCATCTCTGATGGTTTTCAAACTTCTGGAACAATTCGTACAGGTATCCTATACTATACCCTTTGGCCCTTAGTGTCTTGTCCAGCATTATTGAGCAGTTGAGGGTATCTCCGGCAAAGAGTAAAGGAGAGGGGACATCTGTCTTTTCCGCTTCCCAATCGGGAAGAGAGATGAAACAGAATGCCAGAATGAATGAGAATGAGTACTGGAAATATTTATTTCTCCAAATTTTACCCATATAAAAATTACTTGGTGTAGAATGGCCAGTGTATACCAAACTTAAAGGCTTTCTGAGATCTTATATACCTGAAAGTGCTGAAGTAGTCACTTGTAGGCCATCCTTGCGCCATATTTATGTATTTTACAAATATTGATGCACGTTTCCACTGCAAATTTACAAACAGGTCTATATATGGTGCCTCTCCAATCTTTTCAACCTTCTGGTTGTAGAATACACCCAAAGCGGGGGAATATCCGGGTGCATAATATTGGGTTGCAAATGTTGCATTGGCACCCAATTGGGCTGTAAGTACATCTTTAACAAGATTGAACTGGAAGTAGTATTTCAAATCCAAAGCAAGTTTTGGAAGAGGTACCACATCCTCATCTGACGACATCTGGAACAGGATTTTATTATCCATATGGAACTTCCACAAACGGATATCCTTCTTCAGGTAAGCTGTAATAATGCTCATTGGATCTGTGTTTTGCCTTACAACAGCCAATGAATCAAAATATGTATTGTTGTTCAGCATTGCATATCCGAAAAATGCCTCCATTTTCCAATCAGGTATCTCCAGTTTGGCCTCAACACGGGTTTGGGTAGTCTTTGCAAAATCATTCTCCCAAACATAATGGTTGGTGTAGATATGATTGAAGAAATAGTTTGGTCTCTCCTGCGAAATATGAAGTTTTCCGGTAAGGTGCAATCCCTGCTGCATCCCTTTTGGATAAGAGGAGAATGTCATCCTTCCATCAATTGAGAAGTCATTCTGGTAGTAACCTGCAAAATTGTAAATGCCGGTTCCATCCCAGGAGAAATATTTTTTAAGAGTACCGCCTGCCCCAAAATACATATAAAGGTTATTCATCTTCTCCGATGAATTTCCGGTAAGGAAATACTCTTGTTTGAACCCGTAAAGGCTCAAATACTGATGTCCCAGACCTGCACTGAGTTTGGAAACAATGGCCTCTTTTGCCCAAGGCTGCAGATTTATGAAGAACCTGTTCTCAAACTTGAATACCCTCATGGAGTCTGCACTCTCCGTAGGGTTTATATAAAACTTGTTGTGATAGAAACTGCGCCCCAGTTCATCATCCAAACCTATTGCATCCGTATATTTTTTGGTGTAGAACGATGCATCCAACGAGTGTCCCAGATATGCCATTGTACCCTCTCCAAATACAAGTGAGTCTGCTTTTGCAGATGTTTTATCATCTGCATTCTGTGGCAACATCTCATTTTGCAGCATCTCTTCCGGGTGCATCTCATCCAATAGCAGGGAGTCTTGCGCAACGGGTGTTGCCTGTTTTTTTAACCCTTTGAATGGTATTCCGTAAGAATGGGTAAGGAACAGGGTATTCCTTTTCAGGGTATTCTTTGCGTTTGTAAGTGTAATAGGAATGACCTTTGCCTCAAGCAGTGTATCCAGAACCATTGAAGGGTCGGAAACACCACCATTCTCATCTCTCTTGATTCTGTTGAACAGATACCCACCCTGTGCCACATACCGTTTGCCCAAATAGTTTCCGGTAAAGGCAAGTGTACGGTTGTCGGTTTTCTCATATTCCAGCATACCACCACCTCCAAAACGCTCATACAGGAAGTTAATGTTTAAAGAAGGGGTAAGATTCTGGGTATGAAGGAAGCGTATATTTGTTTCCTCCATCTTTTTGTTGGCAAACAATGTTCCCCAATAAGCCAGCTCCGTATATGGTGTTTTGGTGTTGTAGAACGGAAGGGTCTCCGGAGTATACGAGTAAGGGAGATAGTACTCAAAAAACGGGAACTCTTTCAAATGAGGTCTTATAAACCAGTTGTTGTAGAGCATTGCCGAACCTGCAACTCCAAGATAAGCCGCCCCAACATCATTTTTCTGGTTAGGGGTCTCAACAAACCAGTCGTTATAGGTTGTATCGGGATCAATATTCACAGGTTTGTTGAAATATGTGTCTGCATTCCAAAGGAACATCCTCTGGTTCTTTATTGTATCACTGAACACGTATGTAAGGAGGATTCTTGGGGTGTTTCGTATAACGCTGTCCCTACGTGTTCTAATGCTGTCTCTCTGTAGTCTTCTTATCTCCTTTTTGCTTGGCGGCACCACTATTGCAGAACTGTCCTGCCGGTTACCAAGTGTGTCAGAGGCTACATTCAACGAATCAGCCCCAACTGCAAGTGAGTCTGCCCCAACTGCAAGAGAGTCTTTTGCAACATTAACAAGTGCAGACAATTTTGCACTATCTGCAACATTGGTTTTAAGTGAATCGGGGTTCTGGGCATATATAACCATACCGTACAGCATCACTGCTGCCAGCAAAATGAAAAATCTGAATATTCTCTTTCCTTCAATCATCTGCATAATAAAAACTTCTCAGCCTGTTCAAGTGAATCCAGTTTGCCTACATCCACCATTTCCAGATCATTCTTTACATAACCCTTAATTATGTATTTGTCTGCCATTTTAAGATAAAAATCCACAATTGGGAACCTCTCAGGCCAATCTTCCATCAACCTGAAAATCTCACTTGACATAATGTGTGTCCCTGCAAAGGCATATTTTTTAAGGGAATTCTCCTTAAGGAATTTTTCCCAATCAAAATTTTCAGAAGGTTCCCTCCTTAACTCCCCATAAGGAGATTTTACTTCTCCCGACAATTTGTTCATCCACCCTACAAGGTTATTCTGTGCATCAAACAGAAAATACCTTGCAGTCTCCCTCTCACTTACCAGAATGGTTGCCAGTGGGGTGTCAATGGAAATTGATTCAGCCAGATGGGCTTCATAAAAAGCCTCAAGATTAAGGTTGGAGAGGATGTCAACATTGTGCACAAGAAACGGCTCCCCGTCATTCAGCAGTGCAGCTGCGTGCTTAATTCCACCTCCGGTCTCCCTAAGCAGGTCAGATTCGTCGGAGAAGGAGATTTCAATTCCAAAATTGTTGTTTTGTGCAACATACTCCCTTATCTTCTCTGCAAAGTGGTGCACATTTATTACCACACTGGTATAACCTGCATCTTTCAGCTTGTCTATAAGGTGTTTGAGCAATGGTTGTGAGCATACGGGTACCAGTGCTTTTGGAATGGTATCTGTAATGGGTTTGAGCCTTGTGCCCATACCGGCTGCAAAAATCATTGCTTTCATATCTTCTAAAATTCCTGTTGAATATCCTGTTCCCTGTGGTAAACTTTTACAGTAATGTTATATTTTTTTGCAAGGTATTCTGCCAGATGCTGAGCGCAGTATACAGAGCGGTGCTGCCCACCTGTGCAGCCGAAACTGAACATAAGGTTGGTGAATTTGCGCTCCATATAGCGGGTTACGTGGGCATCTGCAAGTTCGTAGACGTGCGAAAGGAATTTTGTTACCTCCCCATCTTCCTCAAGGAACTCAATAACCTCTTTGTCCAAACCTGTAAAGTGCTTGAAGTGGTCATATTTTCCAGGGTTGTTTATAGCGCGGCAGTCAAATACATATCCTCCGCCGTTTCCGCTGGTATCTACCGGAATCCCTTTCTTGTATGAGAAGCTGAAAATTCTCACTTCAAGTTTCCTTTCAACTCTAAGGTCAGAGAACTGGCGCATAGTTGTCAGCTGCTCCAAAAGTTCCTGAATGTATGGGTATTCAACAAATGGCTGTTCCTGTATAAGTTTGCGCAAGTTGTCTATTGCAAACGGAACACTCTGCAAGAAGTGCGGCTTTTTCTCAAAATATCCTCTGAAACCGTATGCCCCAAGCACCTGCATAGTGCGGAAAAGGACAAACAGACGCAATTTCTTGTAGAATACATCTTTAGGAATATCAACATATTTTTTTAGAGCTTCCCTGTATGTCTCAATCAGCTCCTCTTTAAGGGAGGTTGGGTAGTTGGCTTTTGCCTGCCATACAAAAGATGCAAGGTCGTAGTACAAAGGTCCTTTTCGGCCACCCTGGAAGTCTATGAAGTAAGGGTTCCCGTCTACAAGCATTACATTTCTTGCCTGGAAATCCCTGTACATAAATGTCTCCTGATTTCCATCCTCAAGGAGATCTGCCGCCATTCTGGTAAGGTCGTCGTGAAGTTTTATTTCACTGAACTCCAATCCTGTGGTTTTGAGGAAACAGTATTTGAAGTAGTTGCAGTCGAACCATACGTTACGCTCATCAAATTCGGGTTGTGGGAAGCAGATGCTGTAATCAAGCCCCTTTCCACCTTCAAACTGCAGTTTTGGAAGGGTGGAGATGGTTTTCTTCAACAGCGCTATTTCGTCGGGAGAAAAATTGCTGGTCTCCCTTCCCTGCTGGATGGTGTTGAAAAGGGTTATGTCTCCCAAATCTTCCTGCAGGTAGAACATATTGTCTTTGCTTGCACACAGCACTTGTGGAACAGGCAGCCCTTTAAGCTTGAAGTGCTTTGCTATCTCCATAAATGCTATGTTTTCCTCTACGTCAAGTCCTTTTGCTCCAATCAGCGACATTCCGCTTCCGGTTATTCTGAAGTAGCGTCTGTTGCTTCCGCTTGATGGAAGCTCGTATATGTTGTCTGGTTTTTGTCTTGTGTATTGCTCAAACAGTACTTCTAACTCCTTCATTCCTCTCTGTTTAATTGTTTTATTTTGTAATTGCCTTGAACATCTCCCTTACATCCTCCACATGGCTCAAATTAGGGTCGTGTTCATTTATATATTGCTCTATCAACTCTTTCTTGTCTGGGAAACATTTCTGCAATGTCTTCTTTGTTACCTGCTGAATCAGACCTTTTCTGAACAGGTAAGGGATTTTTTTGTAGATGTATGGTGAGTTTTTCTGCTTCTCAAAATCTACCATATATCCTCCGGTTGTCTGCACTCCACTTATTGACTGTATTGCTGTTGTCTGTGATTTTGAACCGAATGCACCAACTTTGTCTTCAGAGATGAAACCAACTTTTCTCACTTCTCCCATAAATATATCTCCAGCAGTTTCATAAATCTCTACATAGCCGTATCTGCTGTTTACAAATGTACGCCCTTTAACAAATATTCTGGAAACCTCATCGTTGTTTGTAATTACAAGGATTTTGCCGCTAGGGTCTATAAAGTGTATTTTCTGGTCTATTGTGTTAATGTTCACTGCACCATTGGATTGCTCCCCATTGTTGAAGAGAACCATTCCTGCAGCAAATTCAGGCAGTACATATTGTACGCTGTCCAACATTTTCTGGCTCTGGGCATTTGGACTGGTGAAACTTACTGTTTGTGCGAATGCTGTTGTGCCTAAAAAAAGCAATAGGGTTATTGATAGCAGTTTTTTCATATTTTTATGTTTTAATAACCTACAAAAATACTATTTTTCAATTTATATAGCAACTAAAAAGAGCGGCCTGTTACAGCCGCTCCAAATATTGTTCCATTAACTTTTTAATACATTACAGGGCTTCAATTGCCTTGAACATCTCCACTGCCGGTGCTACGGCATTCAGATTGGGGTTATGCTCTTTCATATAGCTCTCTATCTGAGCCTTTTTCTGTGGGAATATTTTGGCAAGATTCTTTTTGGTAAACGGGTAAATTGAGCCTTTTATCATAAGGTACGGTTCCTTAATGTAAGCAAAAGGTTTGTCCTGTTTGGTTTTAAGATAAAGGTTTACATCGGTCTCATCAAATGATGTAACTGTTTGTACGGTACTGGTTTGTGTTTGTAGTCCGTAAGCTCCGGTCTGTGCATCGGAGTGAACTATTATAGATTTGAGTTCTCCAACACCACCGTTTTCGGTCATCTCCAGAATTTCTATAAACCCGAACTTGCTTTTTACATACAGTTTGCCGTTTATGTATGCCCTGTCTACAGCATCATTGGTATTGATGGCAAGGGTGTCATTTTTGCTGTCTACAAAATGGATTCCCTGGTTTATGGTGCTTATGTTCATTTTTCCGGCAGCCTGTTTTCCGTCATTGAAAATTACCACTCCGTTTATGAATTGCGGGTTTACATATTTCACACTGTCAAAAAATATCCTGCTCTCCTTGTTGGGATACATATGTGTAACCTTTTGGGCGAATGTGAAACTGCACAATGCGGCAAACAAGATGGTAAGAATACATTTTTTCATCTGATGTACGTATTAAAATGTTGTGAATTTCCAAATATAGCAATTTTAATCCTAACTTTGTGTTGTTAACGTTTGTGCTATGAAAAAGATTTTTACAATTGTGCTGCTGTTCTCTGCTTTTGTTGTTTTTGGACAGGAGAACAGCAAAGAGGATTTTACCCGCCAGTTTGATGTTTACAGTTCAAAGTATGCTCAGCAGGTGATAGATTTTATGGCCCACAAGAGGTTTAAGGGGCGTGAGGCAGGTACAAAGGAGAATGCAAAAATAGCAGATTATATTGTAGGGGAATTTGAAAAAGCTGGTATTAAGGTAATGAGGCAGGAAATTACTGCTGAGTCCCTTACAGATGCAATAGGGCAGCCAAGACCGGGTAGGGTATACCCTCAGAAGATGACCAATGTAATTGCACAAATTCCCGGGAAGGATCCATATAAACTTGTTGTTGTGGGCGCCCATTATGATCATCTTGGAAAGAAGAAGGGATTGGGTATCCATCCGGGTGCTGATGATAATGCATCGGGGGTTGTTGCTTTGCTCTCACTTGCAAAAATGCTTAAATCATCGGGAAGAACACCTGAGTACACTGTACTTTTCTGCGCCTGGGATGGTGAGGAGAAGGGTTTGTTGGGTTCCAAATATTTTGTTTCAGACTGGTATGCACACCGTAAATCGTATGATTCTTTGTGCTTCTATATGAATTTTGATATGGTTGGCCGCACTGCTGATGCTGCGAATCCTGCGGTTACTTTTGCCTGGAATGATAATTATCCATATTTGCGCGAGCAGTGTGAGACTGCTTATGGGGAGATTCCAGGGCCTTTCAAAGTGCTTTATGACCAGCGTTTTGGAGATGGAAAGGGCGGTTCTGATTATGCTCCATTTTCTGCCCGCAATATTCCGTTTGTGGCTTGGATGGAGGATGAAATGCACGAGGATTACCACAAACCTACCGATACTCCCGATAAAATTTATTGGATAAAACTCCGCAAGACAATTCTTCTGGCCTACGGAGTCCTTTATAAATGGTGCTTTTAATTAAGCACTATTTTTTTTCTTTTTTTCGTGCATATACATCTGCCAGCTGTTGAACAGGTTCTGCCAGATTGAGTAGAGGGCAATTGAAACTGAGGCCAGCGGGTTAAGGTATATGTTGGCCATCCAAATACCCAGTGCAGTATTTTTCTGTCCAAGCATCTGCCCGCCTGCTACAATGTCTCCGTATTTTTTGCCTATGAGTTTCCCAACTGCAAATTGTACGGCACAGATTACAACAGAGATTATACCCAGGATAATTATGCTGTTTACATTATCTGCACCGTGCAGGAATATGAAGTTTATTGTCTGGCCAAGTGTGATGGCAAGTGCCAGTGCCCAAATATAGAGTGACCACCCTTTAAAGCGGCTTATGAGATTGTTGCCTGCCGGTAACCACAACTGGAGGGCAAATGCTATGAAGAACGGGAAGGCTATGATTGGGCTTACACGTTTAAGAATCAGCCAGAACGATTCCAGGAACGGCATCTGCTGCTGTACTCCAATGAATGAGAAGAATATTGGGGCCACTATTGCCACCATAAGGTTTCCCAATATTACGTGTGCGGTTACTGTCTCCCTGTTTGCTCCCAAAATGCAGGAAATCACTACGGATGATGCCGCCACCGGGCATATTATTGCAATCAGGGCCCCTTGTGCAATAATTTCATTCCCTCCGGCAGCTTTTGCCAAAAAATAGCAACCCAAACTCACAACAATCTGAAACAGCAGCAATGATATGTTCATCCCTGTAAGCCTCATAAGTTTCAGTTTTTTTATGTCTACCGCCGTAAAATTGAGCAGCAATATTGTAAAAATCAGGTATGGAACGTATGCTGCAAGCACACTGCACCAGTGATGGAACAGCAGACCAAAAATAATTGCTATTGGTAGTATAAGACTTCTGTTCATTGTGACGTTGTCCTTTTTTGTAATTTATTGAAAATAAGGGTTTTAATTTTTGGGGTATATGGATGCTCTAATTTTTAAATAGCTGTTATACAGTTAGTTATAAATTAGGACAACGTCAACCTTGACCTTGGGATTTAACATCAATTGGAGCCTCCCAGCTGTTGTAACCGGTTTTTGATACCTCTCTTATGTAGAGTTTGTTGCCGCATTTTGCAAACAGTCTGTTGCCAATGAAGGCAATGGATTCAACTGCTCTGCCGGCGCCAGGGAGTGGGAGGATACCCCTTACACGGCCGTTGTGGTCGCAAATCTGTATTCCAATTGGGGTTGCAATGTAAAGGTTGCCCAAAGTGTCAAATGCAATGTTCCCGTATGGGGTATTGTTGTGGTTGTCTGTGTTGTGCAACCAGTAGAATTGCTGACCTGCCTGCAATGAACCGTCGGGAGCAATAATGTAACTTATGAGCCAGTTGGAATTTTTTTCAGAGGCAACAAGCATTTTTCCGTTGGGGTAGATTGCAATTTCTCTTCCCGATGAAGGGAGGCTTTCCAGTTTTTTTGCCTTTTTGGCACCAGCTTGCAAAAGGAATATTTCCCCGTTGGTGTTTGTTATGTATTTGTTGCCATTGTGCAGGGGAAGTACCCTGTATGGATTTGATACATATTTGCTTATGGCATTTCCGTTGTGGCTGATTATTTTGTTTGCGCCTGGTTTTGATGAGAGTTTGTGTATCTCTTCTGGGGAGCAAATCAGAACGGCCAGTGTATCTTTCAAGGCAACTATGGTGGAAGGATCTGCCTCTTCCCACCCTTTTTCCGGTGAAACTGTCTCAAAAATTGTGGCGTTCATAGTGTTGCCGGCTTTAACCGGAGCGGGCCATCCCCTCCATAGCCAGCGCATTGCATCGGGGTAGGCGCGGGTGCCGTAGTAGATGCTGTGTGAGCCGCGGTCCCATTTGTAGTCAAACTCATAGCCGGCGTAATTGAGGGCCGAAGCCATAAGCTGGTTCTGCTCCCACCAGTCTCCAAAAATATGGTTCCAGGTATCGTTTACACCATCCTGCAAGAATATGCGGAGCGGTTTTGGTTCGGTTTTTCTAACAAGTACAGGGTATTCGTGGCCTCCTCTCATAGCTACAAATGTTCCTACTGAGCTGTATACTCTGCTGAACAGGTCCGGTCTCTCCCAGGCTACGGTGAAAGCTGCAATGCCGCTGCTGCTGGCACCGGTAATTGCACGATCATTAGGGTTTGAAGAGATTATTATCTTGCGGCCGTCGGGAGTAGTCATACCTTCCACAAGTGGAATTACCTCTTTCTCCAGGAATGTTGCCAGGCGGGCATCTGTGCGGTCAAACTCATTGCTGCGGTTGTAACGGATTACTGTGCCATCCTGGCTGTAACTTACTCCTGGTTGCACAAATATTCCAATGGTTACCGGCATTTCTCCGGTTTTTATAAGGTTGTCTATAACTGTTATGGCATTGAACAGATTGCCGTCAAGCCCTACTACCAGGCAAGCGGGTGTTTTACCGTCATATTGCTTTGGCACTAACACCTGAAATGTCCTTACTGTATTTGGATAAATCCGTGAATTCTCAATTTTTCCGTCAATAACCAACCCCTTTTCATCTGCTGCCAACGGAGTGTTTGCCGGATCCTTTGGGGTAGATGCATTATGTTTCTGCTGTGCTGGCGCATTTGTGCAGAACATTATTGCAGATATGATTACAAGTGCTATTTTTTTCATAAAGTGTAATTTTATTTTTCGTCTCTTTTATTTGGCCTTTAAGCGTGGTAATCAGTTATATGGTATGTCACTCGGTCACCGAGTACAGCTACACCCGGGGACCGGGTACAGCCAGGACTAAAAAAATAGTGAAATTATAAACAGTGTTATTATTGAGGTTATGCCCATTATAAAGGTTAGGGCTGTTTGGGTTTTGTAGCCGTTCTGAGGGGTAAGGCCTCCAAAGTTGGTGACTACCCAGAAGTAGCTGTCGTTTGCGTGGGAAACTGTCATTGCTCCGGCACCAATTGCCATTACCACAAGGGCTGCATCAATTGGAGTGGTCATTCCAAGGGCTGCCATAAGGGAGGCATCGGAGAAGTAAAGTCCCATCATACCGGCGGTGGTGGTCATTGCAACTGTAGAGGAACCCTGGGAAGTTTTGATGATTGCCGCCACCACAAACGGGAAGAAGAGTCCTATGTTTGCCAGTGCAGAGGCATTCTGCTGTATATATTGCACAAATCCCGCCTCTACAATAACCTGTCCCAGCACACTTCCTGCAGCAGTTATGAATATTATTGGTCCCGACGTCTTTAGCGCTTCCTGTGTAAAGTCATATAGTTGTTTTCCCATCTTTTGCTTCCATAGCAGCGGCAGTGCCGATACAAGTCCTGCTGCAAGGGCAATTATAGGTTTGCCAAGGAAAATGAGCAGTTCGCCTGCCTGATTCTCCATTTTTGCAAAGGATGCTATTGATCCCCCTGCCATTAAAACTATCGGGAGGAGAATAGGGGTTAGTGATGCCCAGGTGCTTGGAAGGTTGTGCTCATTATATGCCGCACTGATTTTTTCTATGTTCAGCTCTTCTGCCGATTTTACTTTTTTGCCTATTGCTGTTGCAAAGAAATATGCAGCTGTAAGAGGGAATATTGAGACTAATACTCCGGCGCCTATTACCAGCAACAGATTGTTCTCCAAGCCAATGAGTCCGGCAGTGGCAATTGGGCCGGGTGTTGGTGGAATGAACACGTGGGCAACATACAGGCCGGCGGAGAGGGCTACTGTAAGGGTTACAGAGGAGAAGTTTGTTTTTTTGCTAAGCCATTTTCTTATGGGGTTAACAATTACAAAACCGCTGTCGCAGAAGACAGGGATGGATATAATCCAACCTATAAGCATAATTGCAAGTTGGGGGTGTTTCACTCCAATGATGCGGATAATGGCATCTGCCAGGCGGATAGCTGCTCCGGTTTTTTCAAGGATAAGGCCTATGAGGGTTCCAAGGATAATTACAATTCCTATACTGGTAAATATTGAGGAGAATCCCTTCCCTATAGTTGTTGGAATTGTATCCAACGGAATTCCAATTATTACGGCAAGGGTAAGGGCAATTCCCATAATTGCCAGAAACGGGTGTACTCCCCATTTTGAGATTGTAATTATGAGCAGTACAATGGCTGCTGCAAAAACTATTATAAGTGTTGTTCCTGTAAGCATATTATTTGGATTTCTGTTGTTTCAGGAATTCTACCAGAGTATTTGCCATCAGTTGTGCCCCCTCTTGGGTAGGGTGTGTTCCGTCTGAGATGAACGGACTGTAGTAGCCAGTATACTCGGGATGGGTACCTTTTATTGTTCTGTTCAGGTGTGGGTTTATGCCGCTGTTGTTGTGCATATCCACTACCGGAAGGTTGTAGTAAGCTGCAACTTCCTTTATTGCGTTAATCCACTCATCCCAACGGTAAAGTACCTGAGCGTTGTTCTCATCTGTATTCGGTAAATGTGATTTTGCCGCATCCAATAACTTTATGGGGGTCAGGATCACTATTTTGGTGTCTCTGTTATTGTATTTTTCCTGCAGCCCGGTTATAAGTGTATGCCAGGCTCCGTAGAAAGTGTCTGTACCTCTGTCTTCCATTGTGCCCAGTTTCACTCCAAGCCTTACATCGTTGGTGCCTCCTGTAACGGTTACAAGGTCTGCATCATCCGACATTTGTGCGTATCTGAAACACATAGGGGTATTTTCCGGCAGATTGGCAATTGTGGAGTCTGATATTCCGTGGTTCTCCAGTTCCATATCAAGCATTTTTGCGGTAAGGGCGGCATAGCTCTCCAACTGACCAGGATGTCCCGGATAATTGCGCGGAATGAATCCATAGGTAATTGAATCCCCCAGAGCGCAATATTTTAGTTTTTTAGTGGTTTTCATAGTTGTGTGATAGTTATACAAAGGTACGTTTTTTTTTGTGACGTTGTCCTAATTTGTATCTCTCTGAAATTCAGAGAGATAATTTTCCAGCGCCTGTAGGAGCTGGAAAATTAATTACTTGTGGCCCAAGTAATTGCAAATTAGGACAACGTCACAAAAAAAGTTATAAATTTGTGGTGGCATGAGAAGATTTGTGTTTAACCCCCAGCATGATTTGTGTCTTGCAGATGGTGGAGTGAGTTTTATCCCTCCGGCTTCTGTTGTGGAGTTTGCCCAAAGGTGCAGTTGGATTGAGCGGTTTATGGAGAGGCCATCTGGGGGTGAAGACAAGGTCCCCAGCAGGGAATTGGAGGAGATTGTCCCTTGGGGGTGGGACAGAACGCTTAGGGAGCAAATGTTGAAAGAGGGGTATCCGCAGGAGCTGATGCCTACAGATGCCCAGTTGGATTTTATCAGGGAATTTTCCCGTAGGGAGATGGCTGTAGAATTGCTGGATTTTGTGCATAAGGGATTACAGGCGGGTGAGGTGAAAAATTTGAATGTAATTCCATCTGATTATAGGGTTACTGCCCGTTCAATGGAGGAGATAGAGGAGTTTTTGCACAGCAGGGAGAGAGTGGTGCTGAAAGCACCTTTGTCGGGAAGCGGAAAAGGGATAAGATTTTGTACGGGAGAACTTATGGAAACCGACAGGGGGTGGTGCAGGAGGATTTTGCAGCGGCAGGGGGCAGTTATTGTGGAGGAGAGGAGGGAGGTTGTGCAGGAGTTTGCAATGCTGTTTGAGGTTGGGGAGAGTGTCCGTTTTGTTGGTTATTCCCTTTTTTATGCAGCTAATGGGGCCTACAAGGGAAATCTGCTGGCTTCAAATGAATATATTTTGCAGAAATTGGGGGATATGTTTCCGGTAGAGGAGTTGCAGGGAGTGCGTGCAGCGGTGGAGAGGTTTTTGGAGGGGAAATTGCTTGGCAAATATAAAGGGTTTGTAGGGGTAGACCAGTTTCTGTGCAAGGGAAACGGAGCTGAGGGAAACGGAGCTGAGGGAAAGGGTTTTGAGGGAAAAGGTTCTGAGGGAAACGGAGCTGAGGAAAATGCAGCGGAGTTCCAAGGGGAAAAATACTTGCTAAATCCGGCAGTGGAGATAAATCTTAGGATGACAATGGGGCTTATTGCCAGAAATATATATGATTTCTACAGGGGTGAATTGGGTTTGGAGGATGCAACCCATTGTTTTGAGCCTGAGAAGGGAATATTTAAATGTAGCTGATTATGAAAAAATTTGTGCGTAAAATTTGGCTTAAGACAGTTTATGCAATACTTGTGTGCTGGTATGCACTTGGAGAGCCTTCTGTTTCTGCAAAGGACAAGACTCTAATTTATGCGGCGTTGGGGTATTTCATTTTGCCGTTTGACTTCATTCACGACTGGCTCCCTTTTGCCGGTATTGCAGACGATTTTGTGGCACTGGCTTGGGCAATATCAAGAGTTGTAAAAAATGTTAACACTCAGGTGCACAGCAAGGCTAAGAACAAGATGCACAAGTGGTTTAAACTTACAGCACCGGAGTGTGAATGGTTGGAGAAAAAAGGTAACACAAATGGATAACAAAAACAGTATATTGGGGCATCTGGCATGCTTTGCGGCATATGCCCTTTTTGGAATAAACATTGTGGTTTGCAAAGATCTTACCAGCGGAGGGGAAGTCTCTCCGTTGGCGCTGTTTACTCTACGCTCGTTGGGGGCTGGTGCATTTTTCTGGATAATGTCTTTTTTCTCCCCTGCGGAGAAAGTGGAAAAGAGGGACTTCCCAAAAATTCTGGCAGCTTCATTCCTGGGATTTTTCCTATGCCAGCTCACATTCCTAAAGGCCATTCCAAGCATTACCCCAATGCACTGCTCCATAATAAGTGCCCTCACCCCAATCTATACAATGTTCATAGCAGCTGTGGCTGTGCGTGAGCCAATTACTTTAAAGAAGGGGGGTGGAGTGCTTTTGAGCCTCTGCGGAATAATATTCCTGATACTCAATAATTCACAAGGAGGTGCTGTAGCAGAGAGCTCCCTCAGCGGTATTATGCTTATGTTCCTCAACGGATTGAGTTTTGCTCTGTACCTTGGAATCTTCCGACCAGTAATTGTAAAATACTCTGTTGTCACCTTTATGAAGTGGATATTTCTGTTTGCTGTAGTAATGTCACTTCCGTTCTCTTTTGGCGAGGTATTTTCATTTGCCTGGCTCAGTATCCCTTCTACGCAACTTTGGGAACTGGGATTTCTTGTAGTTTTTGCAACGTGCGTGTGTTACTTCCTTATCCCATATGGACAAAAAAGAATCCGTCCAACCCTTGTAAGTATGTACAGCTATATGCAGCCAATAATTGCCACAGTATTAGGTATATGCCTGGGAATGGACACCCTCTCCTGGCAAAAAATCCTTGCTGCCCTTATGGTCTTTGCCGGAGTATTTGTGGTAAGCCGCAGCCGTGCAGCCCAGTAGAGGGGAGTTTTTCTTCCCGACAGTTACTGTCCTACCGTCCTTCATCCTGTATTCTGTATCTGAAAACAAAAAGAGTTGCTACAAGCAACTCCTCATAATTGGACAGAATGGCGGTGCAATGATCTCCATCTCCTCCTTACGGACAGGGTGGACAAATTTTATGCGGCGGGAATGAAGGGAAATGCTGCCGTCGGGATTAGAACGGGGTGCACCGTATTTCAGGTCTCCCTTTATTACACATCCTATTGCAGAGAGTTGCGCCCTAATCTGGTGATGTCTGCCGGTATAAAGCTCTACTTCAAGCAGATAGTATCGCTCTGTAGCCTGCAGGAACTTATAGCGCAGCTTTGCCTCCTTGGCCCCTTGTTTTGGAGTGGGGCTTGTGTATGTTTTGTTTTGTTTTTCGTTGCGGGTAAGGTAGTGGGTGAGGAGTTTCTCATCCTCTTTAGGGCGGTTGCACACAACTGCCCAGTAAAACTTGTGCATCTGACCTGTGCGGAATGCCTCATTCAGGCGACCAAGGGCTTTTGAAGTTTTGGCAAAAATCACCGCTCCGCTCACCGGACGGTCCAAGCGGTGCACTACCCCCATAAACACTGCCCCCGGCTTGTTGTCCCTCTGTGCAACAAACGCCTTAAGAGTTGTGCTAAGGCACTCATCTTCAGTTTTATCTGCCTGCACAATCTCTCCCGAACGCTTATTGAAAATAAGCAGGTGGTTGTCCTCATAAAGAATCCTCCCTGCTATATCATTGAATTCCTGCTGCGGAAGGGCTCTGTATACAGGAGATCCCCCTTCTGTACTCATATTTCTTTCCTGTTGGCACATATTCATTCATTTTTGTTCCCCAACTGCCTGACATTTTCACTTGTGGCACATTTTGGGACAATTTTGTTCCCCAACCATCTGCTGCTCCCACTTGGGGCACGTTTTGGGGCGATTTCGTTCCCCAACCATCTGCTGCTCCCACTTGGGGCACGTTTTGGGGCGGTTTCGTTCCCCAACCATCTTCTGCTCCCACTTGGGGCACGTTTTGGGACAATTCTGTTCCCCAACCATCTGCTGCTCCCACTTGGGGCACATTTTGGGACAATTTTGTTCCCCAACTAACCATCGCTCACACTTGGGGCACGTTTTGGGGCAATTTTGTTCCCCAAGCACCAGTATCCACACACATTGCAAGTTCGGGGCTCATTTTGCTCCCGACAATTACTGTCGGGAAGAAAAAACTTTTAATATGCCTCCTTCTCGTTAGGGAAGTCGCAACTTTTCACATCTGCCACATAGTTGCGGATGGCGTTAAGGGACTCCTCGTGAAGGTTGGCGTACCTACGTAAAAACCGCGGAGAGAAAGAATTGTTCAATCCAAGCATATCGTGCATTACAAGTACCTGACCATCGCAGTGAGGACCTGCACCAATACCTATTGTAGGAATTTTCAGGGCTTCTGACACCTTTTTTGCCAAAGCTGCAGGAATCTTCTCAAGCACAATTGCAAAACAGCCGGCTTTTTCAAGGGCAATGGCATCTTCTATAAGTTTGTTTGCCTCGGCCTCCTCTTTTGCTCTAACTGCATATGTACCAAATTTATGGATAGACTGTGGGGTTAGGCCAAGATGTCCCATAACCGGGATTCCAGTTGAAAGGATACGCTCAACACTCTCCATAATCTCGCTTCCACCTTCCATTTTAACTGCATCTACCTCAGACTCTTTCATTATTCTTATAGCACTTCTCACAGCCTCTTTAGGGTTTCCCTGGTATGTGCCGAACGGCATATCGCAAACTACCAACGGATTTTTTACGGCACGCATCACGCTCTGTGCGTGGTAAATCATCTGGTCTATGGTAATTGGCAGTGTTGTCTCGTGTCCTGCCATTACATTGGCTGCAGAATCTCCAACAAGAATAATATCAATCCCTGCCTGGTCAACTATTCCGGCAAAGGTATAATCATAGGCGGTGATCATTGCAATCTTCTCGCCTTTAACTTTCATTTCCAATAGTTTATGAGTGGTTATCACTCTCTGTTTTCCCTCTACTGACATAATTGTTTTTTTAAGAGTTAAATCAATCTACAAAGCAACTGAAAAAAAATAATAAAAGCAAAAAAAGGATGTGGCAGAGATAACAGTTCTGCTTCTATTAAAAAATATCAACATAGTGGTTTTCAGATAGTTGATATGTAACTCGGTCACCGAGTACAGCTACACTCGAAGACCGAGTACGGGTACACCCGGGGACCGGGTACCATTTCTGCCACTTTGTCATAAAATTTCCTTTGGCACAAAGTTGGCGATAAGGTTAGTATCCTTGACGGATAAACCGGAGGGTGAAAATCTGTCGGGAAGATTAAATGAAATATAAATTTTAAATTAGAATATAAGATTATGGGAAAAATTATTGGAATTGACCTTGGTACTACCAACAGCTGCGTAGCAGTTATGGAGGGTAATGAGCCTGCAGTTATCATTAACAGCGAGGGCAAAAGAACTACCCCATCTGTAGTTGCATTTACAGAGGGTGGCGAGAGAAAAGTTGGTGATCCTGCCAAAAGACAGGCTATTACCAATCCTACCAACACCATTTTCTCTATCAAGAGATTTATGGGTGAGACTTATGACAATGTTACAAGTGAGATTTCACGCGTACCTTATAAAGTGATTAAAGGCGACAACAACACTCCAAGAATTGACATCAACGGCAGAATGTACTCTCCACAGGAGATTTCTGCAATGGTTCTTCAGAAAATGAAGAAAACTGCAGAGGATTATCTTGGTCAGGAGGTAAACGAGGCTGTAATTACAGTTCCTGCTTACTTTAACGATGCTCAGAGACAGGCTACCAAAGAGGCTGGTGAGATTGCAGGTCTTAAAGTAAGACGTATTATCAATGAGCCTACCGCAGCTGCTCTTGCATACGGTTTGGACAAAAAAGACCAGGAGTCTAAAGTTGCAGTATTTGACCTTGGTGGTGGTACATTTGATATCTCTATCCTTGAGTTGGGAGACGGTGTGTTTGAGGTAAAATCTACTAACGGTGACACTCACCTTGGTGGTGATGACTTTGACCACGTAATCATTGAGTGGTTGGTTAACGAGTTCAAGAGCGAGAACGACGGTATTGATCTTTCTAAAGACCCTATGGCTCTTCAGAGATTGAAAGAGGCTGCTGAGAAAGCTAAAATTGAGCTTTCAAGCCAGACTTCTACTGAGATCAACTTGCCTTACATTATGCCTGTAAACGGTATTCCAAAACACTTGGTTAAGACCCTTACAAGAGCAAAATTTGAGCAGTTGGCTGATTCTTTGATTCAGAGAACAATTGAGCCTTGCCGCAAAGCACTTTCAGATGCAGGTCTTTCTGCTTCAGATATCAACGAGGTACTTTTGGTTGGTGGTTCAACCCGTATCCCTGCAATTCAGGAGATTGTTAAGAAGTTCTTTGGCAAAGAGCCTAACAAGAGCGTTAACCCAGATGAGGTTGTAGCTATTGGTGCAGCTATCCAGGGTGGTGTTCTTACCGGTGATGTTAAAGATGTGCTTCTTTTGGACGTAACTCCACTTTCTTTGGGTATTGAGACTTTCGGTGGCGTGTTCACAAAACTTATTGAGAGCAACACCACAATCCCTACAAGAAAATCTCAGGTGTTCTCAACTGCAGCAGACAACCAGCCATCAGTAGAGATTCACGTTCTTCAGGGTGAGAGACCAATGGCTAAAGATGACAAGACAATAGGCCGTTTCCACTTGGATGGAATTACCCCTGCTCCACGTGGCGTTCCACAGATTGAGGTAACATTTGATATTGACGCTAACGGTATCCTTAACGTATCTGCAAAAGATAAAGCTACCGGCAAAGAGCAGCAGATCAGAATTGAGGCTTCATCTGGACTTTCAGAGGACGAGATTAAGAGAATGCGCGACGAGGCTAAGGCTAACGAGGCTAAAGATAAAGAGGAGCGCGAGAGAATTGACAAGTTGAACAACGCTGACGCAATGGTATTCCAGAGCGAGAAGAACCTTAAAGAGTATGGCGACAAGATTCCAGCAGACAAGAAATCTGCAATTGAGGATGCTACCAACAAACTTAAGGAGGCTCACAAGGCTGCCAATATTGCAGAGCTTGACAAACTAACCGAGGCTCTTAACGCAGCTTGGCATGCAGCAAGCGAGGATATGGCTAAAGCAGCTCAGGCAGCAGGCCCTCAGGGTGGCGCACAGGGTCCTAACCCAGGTGCAGGTGCACAGAACAACGGCAAAGACGGCGAGGTAACCGACGTTGACTTTGAGGAGGTAAAATAACGTGCAAGCCGAGCGCAGAACCAAATTCATTTGAGTTATGCCGAGGCCCAGCCGTTATTGCAGACGAAGTCTGAACTAGGCACAAATAACAAAAAACTCATTTATATACAAAGAGAGGGCAACCAATTTTTTGCGGTTGTCCTCTCTTTTATTACCATTTCCCGGTAGAATCTGCAAAAAACTGTATCAATCCAACAGCGTAACTTTACCATTGTCCACATCGTAATGGGCAGCCACAACGGCCAGTTTCCCCTCCTTCACTTTCTCCGCAACAACAGGATTACTCATCACATCCTCAACCTGCACGTGAGTATGACGCTGAATTGCAGCATCCAGTTCGTTGAGTTTCCCCACAAATTCGGGAATATCAGACTCTATATGATGCAACAAAGCACCCACAGCCCCGTGATGTTCACCACCTGAAATGGCACTTGTAACACCTCCGCAAGACTCGTGGCCCAGTACAACCAGAACCTTCACACCCAAATGCTCAACCGCATACTCAATGCTCCCCATAACATTCTCATTCCCTACATTATTTCCAGCAGTGCGGATAACAAAAACATCACCTACTCCACAATCAAACAGCAACTCTACCGGAACCCTTGAATCTGAACATCCCACAACTGCCGCAAAAGGCTCCTGATGCGGTGCAGTTTGGGCAATCCTCTCCAAAGTGCAGTTGGGGTTCAACTTCGTTTGGGAAACATATCTTCCATTTCCGTCCAAAAGCACCTGCAGTGCCTCCTGAGGGGTCTGCGGAATAACCGGTATAGGGCGCTCCTGTGGCGCAGAATTGCAAGATATGGCCAAAGATGCCAAGTCGGAGGCCAAGCGGTCTTAGGAAG
>JAZSEZ010000057.1:0-4634 GCA_045531975.1 Candidatus Egerieisoma sp.
GAACGACATGGCTACGATCCGACTTAGAATTTTAGAAGGGTCTGTAACCTTAAAGTATGGTGAATCAAGTGGTAGAGGCTCTTTTGCAAACACATCCACTCCAGCACCTGCCAACAGACCGTCGTTTAGCGCTGCTACCAAATCAGCCTCATTTATAATGCCGCCACGGCCAAGATTGAAGATATAGGCAGTAGGCTTCATCAGCTTCAATTTGTCATATGTGATAAGGTTGTTTGTACGCTCGTTCAACGGGCAGTGAACAGAGATAACATCGCACTCACTCATAAGCTCCTCCAAAGAAACTACTTTGAACTCATCTGAGTGAGGGTTTCCGCTGGTTGAATAATAAACCACCTCCATTCCAAATGCCTGGGCAATTTTAGCAACTTTACCGCCAATGTTACCCAAACCTACAACTCCATATTTCTTCCCTTTGAGTTCCCAGAACACTTTGCTGACATCTGTAAATGATTGCCCTTTTGAGTAATTGCCGCTCTTTACTGCACTATCAAAATATTGCATCTGGCCAACCATTGAAAGAACCATTCCAAATGTTACCTGCACAACACTCTCAGTTGAATAACCTATAGCATTTTTTACAGGAATACCTTTGCTGTTTGCGTATGGAATATCCACATTATTTGTACCTGTTGCAGCCACGCAAATAAGTTTAAGGGTTGGACAAGCATCTATCTGCTCTTTCCCTATAATTACCTTGTTAGTAATAATTACATCAACTCCCTGAATTCTCTCAAAAACCTCTTCAGGTTTAGTAAAAGGGTATGTAATAAGTTCTCCTTGTGCTGCAATAGGCTCAAGGGAGATGTCCCCTCCTATTGTGTCTGCATCTAAAAATACTATCTTTTTCATAATTATTTGCTCATCATTAAAGTAATAGGTTCCAATGCTCTTCCCGATATATCCTGTGGCACTTTCACCTCAAATTTCTCATCCCTCAACGCCTCGTAAACTGCCTCAAGTGTAGCCAGTTTCATATATTTGCAAACTATGTTCTCCGAAACCGGGATAAACTCTTTATCCGGATTGTCTTTCTGCAATTTATGCAAAGTTCCAACCTCTGTTGCTATTATGAACTGCTTTTTAGGGCTCTGGGTTGCGTGCCTCAAAATGCCCGATGTAGAGTACATATAGCAGTTAGGGTTCTCCAGGATTACAGGGTCGCTTGAGCAGGCACTCTCAGGGTGAATAAGGACATCTGCCTCAGGGTATTTGGCCATCATATCCTGTACCATCCGGGTTGTTACCTGATCGTGTACTTTGCAACATCCGTCATACAGCTCCATTGGGCGTCCTGTTTGGGAAATTATGTATGACCCCAAGTTTTTGTCGGGAACAAAAAAAACTTTTGCATCTGTTGGGAGACCTTTTACAATTGAAAGGGCATTTGCACTGGTACAGCATATATCTGTGTATGCCTTAACCTCAGCAGTGGTATTTACATAACTTACAATTGTGCCGTTTGGATTGGCCGCTTTCCAATCTGCCAGATCTTTTCCGCTTACGCCGTCTGCAAGGGTACACCCTGCCCCCAAAGCGGGAACAAGTACTTTTTTCTGTGGAGATATGAGGGCTGCTGTCTCTGCCATAAAATGGACTCCGGCAAAAACTATTATGTCTGCATCTGCTGTACCCGCCTTGCGTGACAGTTCAAGGGAATCACCCAAAAAATCTGCTATATCCTGCACATCAGGATTTGAGTAGTAATGGGCCAGCACTATTGCATTTTTCTGTTTTTTAAGCTCTTCTATCTTCTGTACAAGCTCCTGTTTTGTCATATAATCTGTTTTAAATTATTTCTCTACCTGTATGTTCATACTAATGTCCATACCTTTTACTGTATGGGTAAGGGCTCCTACACTAATGTAGTCTACACCTGTTGCAGCTACCTCAACAAGGCGTGGAATGCTCATATTGCCTGAAGCCTCTGTTTTGATTGCCTTGCCCGATGCCTTAATTTTCTGCACAGCAGCAGTCATTGTTGCATTGTCCATATTGTCAAGCATTATGATATCTGCACCTGCTGCAATTGCCTCATCTACCTCTGCAAGATTGGTAGTCTCAACCTCAATCTTAATGGTTGCAGGGATATTGCCTCTAACCTGCCCAACAGCTTTAGTGATGCCGCCAGCCATTTTAATATGGTTGTCTTTAATCATTGCCATATCATAAAGGCCCATTCTGTGGTTTGTACCGCCACCGTCTTTAACGGCCATTTTGTCCAACACGCGCAAGCCTGGGGCAGTTTTACGGGTATCCAAAAGCTCGGTAGAGGTTCCCACAAGCTCTTTTACATATTTTGCAGTTTCAGTTGCAATACCGCACATCCTCTGGAAAATGTTCAAAGAAAGTCTTTCTCCTTTGAGCAATGTAGGATATGAAGCCTCAATCTTTAGAAGCACATCACCTTTCTTAACGTGGTCTCCGTTCTTGAAATATGGGGTGTAAACTATATCTTTCTGGAATCTCTCATAAACCTTTTTAATAACCTCAATACCAGAAATTACACCATCCTGTTTTGCAGTCATTGTTGCAACGGCATTCATAGATTCAGGAATAATGGAATCGGTTGTTACATCACCGGTGTTGATATCCTCTTCAAGGCCAAGGTCTATCAGTTTCTCAATCAAATTTTCGTATTGTATCATATCTTAAATAAATTATTCTGATTATATCTCCCTCCCCCATTTCCCAAATCTGCTTGGGCATTGCTGTCGGGAAGAAAAAGTTTTAAAAGTTCAAATACCCGCGGTTTACAGGTACAGTGGTAATCTCCTGTCCCATCTGCTGGATTGAGTGCACCTCGTACCCCTCATCGGTACAAGGGTAATCCTCTCTGTAGTGTCCTCCCCTGCTCTCTTTTCTCTGCAGTGCAGGATTCATAATAAGGGAAGCTACAATAAGAAGTCTCCAGGCAGCATCCTCATAATACTCTTTAACCGGAACAGTTGAGACAACTTTTCTGCTCATCATAAGTTCGGTTGCAAGCTCCTCTATTTTGCGCAATCCCTCCTGCAAACCCTCCTGGCTCCTTACAATACCGGCGTGTGCATTCATAATCTCAGATACTCTCTCTTTCAGGCTCTGGTAGAACGGTGCATTTGTCTCATCTCTATAATACTCCTCTCTGAATGCAGGCATTTTTTCAGGCTCCCCATTTTGCACAGAGTCCTCTACTGCCCTGTTTGCAAATACAAGGCACTCCAGCAAAGAGTTGGAAGCCAATCTGTTGGCGCCCATAATTCCAGTAGCTGCTATCTCACCGCAAACATAAAGTCTCTTAATATCTGTACGGCCGTTAACATTTGAAACCACACCACCAACTGTATAATGCGCTGCCGGAGCAACCGGAATCTCCTGGGTAAGGTCATACCCGAACTCCTTACATTTTGCAGCAATTGAAGGGAATCGGCTGAGAATCTCCTCACTGCTGAGATGTTTGAGTGAAAGAATCACATAAGGCATATTGTCTTTGTACATCTGTTTGTAGATGGAACGGGCAACAATATCCCTTGGTGCCAGCTCAGCAAGTTCGTGGATAGGAACCATAAACCTCTTGCCGTCCTTACCCATAAGATGGGCCCCCTCACCCCTTACAGCCTCACTTATAAGAAATGCCTTTGAAGAATCTTTTATATATAATCCCGACGGATGGAACTGTATGAACTCCATATCCATAATCCTGCAGCCATTCTTGTATGCAACTGCCAGTCCGTCTCCGATTGTTGTCTGAGGATTTGTAGTTCTTGCATAGATTGCAGATGTTCCTCCCGACGTTAAGAAAACATTGTTTGCATAAAGCAGTACCTCCCTACCTTTCTCCTTATCGTTCAGAGGCTCACCCAACGCAGGATTCTCGCTCCAGCAACGGATACCATAACAAACGCCGTCAGCCACAAGCAAATCCAACAAAGATGTATTCTCGTAAACGGTAATATTCTCTTTCTCCTCAACTTTTGAGATAACAAATTCCGTTATCCAGCGCCCTGTAGAATCACCTCCCGCGTGAAGAATCCTCCTTTTGTGATGACCGCCCTCAAGACCAAGGGCAAGGGCACCATTTACGGTATCAAACTTCATTCCGTCTGCTATAATCTCCTGAATTCTGGTTGGGCCTTCATTTACCAGCACATCCACAACTGAATCTTCACACAACCCCCTGCCGGCAATCAAAGTATCTGATTTGTGAATTTGAGGATTATCCTCAAAAGAAGTAACGGCCGCAATTCCGCCCTGGGCATTAAATGAATTGCTCTCCCTTACAAATGATTTGGTTATTACAGCAACGCTCCCCTTAAATGAAGCCTTATACGCCGCATATAACCCTGCAAGTCCGCTACCTACAACTATGTAATCAAACTTTTGCATTTTAGTTTGGGTAAATTTTCGTAAAGTTATCACTTTTTTTGGGAGTATATGCATATATACACGGAAAATTTACGCCATTTAACGACGATATATTGCATAGGGAAAAGAAAATGTCCGGGAATCGCAGGGAATCCCGGACAAAATGTAGGGCCGGGGGGATTTTGTCCGCAAAATGGGCATTCTCCCGGAGGATAAGTTGTCGGGAAAAGAAAATGAAGTCGGAGGCCAAGCGGTCTTAGGAAGACAAC
>JAZSEZ010000020.1:0-40996 GCA_045531975.1 Candidatus Egerieisoma sp.
CCTGTTAGCAAAATAGCCTCGTCAGCACCCATAGCGTATGCCTCTCTTAGAATAGCATCAGCCTGAGGAGGACCCATTGTGATTACTGTTACGTGTGCACCATACTGGTCTTTCAACTGTAGAGCCATCTCCAAGCCACCTTTATCATCAGGGTTCATAATGCTTGGAACGCCGTCACGGATAAGTGTACCTGTTACAGGGTTAATTTTAATTACTGTAGTATCAGGTACTTGTTTAATACAAACTACTATTTTCATACTGTGTGATTTTACTTAAATAATTTTGCTGCAATTACCATTCTCTGAACCTCTGAAGTTCCCTCATAGATCTCGGTGATCTTAGCATCACGCATCATTCTCTCTACTGGATACTCTCTAGTGTAACCATAACCGCCGTGGAACTGAACTGCTTTAGTAGTTACCTCCATTGCAGTCTCAGCAGCGAACAATTTACCCATAGCTGCATCAGCAGAGAAAGGCATACCCATATCCTGTTTCCAAGCAGACTGTCTAACCAACAGACGAGCAGCCTGTACTTTAGTCTCAAGGTCAGCCATCTGGAACTGAGTATTCTGGAATGCAGAGATTGATCTGCCAAACTGTTTTCTCTCTTTAGTATATTTAACAGTCTCATCCATAGCACCCTGAGCTATACCTAGAGCCTGAGAAGCAATACCAATACGGCCACCGTCAAGAGTCTTCATTGCAACTTTGAAGCCCTCACCCAATTTACCTAGCATATTAGTTTTAGGAACACGGCAGTTCTCAAAAATAAGTTCACAAGTAGCAGAACCTCTGATACCTAGTTTGTGCTCTTTTTTACCAATTGAGAAACCAGGAGTACCAGCCTCTACAATGAAAGTAGTGATACCTTTGTTTCCTTTTGATTTGTCAGTCATAGTAGCAACTACATATACGTGAGCAGGACCTGCATTGGTAATGAAAATCTTGCTACCGTTAATGATATAGTCGTCACCATCCTCTACAGCAGTTGTCTGCTGGCCGGCAGCATCAGTACCTGCGTTAGGCTCAGTAAGACCAAAAGCACCAATCCACTCACCGCTGGCAAGTTTTGGAAGGTATTTCTGTTTCTGCTCCTCAGTACCGAACTCCCAAATTGGAGACATACACAATGAAGTGTGAGCTGAAAGAATTACACCGGTAGTTGCACATACTCTAGAAAGCTCCTCTACAGCTATAGAATACATAATGTGGTCACCACCAGCACCACCATAGTTTTTAGGAATGTAGATACCAAATAGACCTAGTTTAGCCATTTTCTCAACGGTCTCCATAGGGAATCTCTCAGTATCATCCACCTCTGCAGCAAGAGGTTTTACCTCTTTCTCAGCAAACTCTCTAATCATTTGCTGGAACAATTGCTGTGTTTTAGTAAGTCCGAAATTCATACTTTAGTTATTTAATTTAAGTTAACCTGTTTTAAGTTTTCAGAAATGATAAGTTTAGCCTCTGTAGCCTCCTGAATCTGCTCAACTGTAAATTCAGGGTTAATCTCAGTAAGCATAATGCCATCTGGAGTAATCTCCATTACACCCATCTCAGTAATGATCATATTTACCTGACCTGCTGCAGTTAGAGGCAAACGGCATTTTTTAAGGATTTTATGGTTTCCTTTAGCAGTGTGCTCCATAGTAAGGATAACCTTCTTTGCACCAACAAGCAAATCCATAGCACCACCCATACCAGGGGTTTTCTTGCCAGGAATCATCCAGTTAGCCAAATCACCTTTCTCATCAACCTCAAGTGCACCAAGGAAAGTTACATTTACGTGACCACCTCTGATAATACCAAAACTGGTAGCAGAATCAAATGAAGCAGCACCTGGCTGATAAGTGATATATCCACCACCGGCATTTACCCAGTGCGGATCCTCAGTACCCTCTGCAGGTGTAGGTCCCATACCAAGCAAACCATTCTCTGACTGCAATGTTACGCTAACACCCGCTGGAAGGTAGTTAGGGATAATGGTAGGCAAACCAATACCCAAGTTTACAACATCACCGTCTTTAATCTCTAGAGCTGCCCTTTTGGCAATGAATTCTCTAATTTGATTTTTATCCATAATGTATTAAGTTAGTTTTATTTGCTGTTTCTCTTCACAAACTCCTGAGCAACAAATGATGCAACGTCATCAGCGTATGTATTTGCACCAAATCCTGCATCAAAGCCAAGTTCTTTAGCAAGCTCGTGGCTAATTCTAGGACCACCGCAAACTACAATCATCTTGTCTCTCAAGCCCTCAGCCTCCATAAGCTCAATAAGCTCTGTAAGGTTCTGGATATGTACATCCTTCTGAGTAACAGTCTGTGAAACTAGGATAGCATCAGCTTTCAACTCAATAGCTTTTGCAAGGAACTCCTCATTAGGAACCTGGCTACCCAAGTTGTATGCCTCCACCATATCATATCTCTCCAAACCATAGTGGCCTGCATAACCCTTCATGTTCATAATGGCATCAATACCTACAGTGTGGGCATCAGTACCTGTAGAAGCACCAACAAGAACTAGTTTTCTGCCAATGTTCTCTTTAATGTACTCATCACACTCGTGCATATCCATAGTGTTGCTCTCTACCTTTGGAACATAGATATTTGAGTAATCTACAGTATGTGTAAGGTTGCCGTAGCAGTTGAAGAATGTAAAACCAGGAGTTAGCTCTTTTGCAAATGCTACAAGAGGATTCTCAAAACCCATCTTTTTCATAAGCATTTTAGCTGCCTCCTCTGCCTCTGCTCCGTTAGGAACAGGCAATGTAAAGCTCACCTGAACTTTACCATCGTTCATTGTATCACCGTATGGCTTTACTTTTGACAAGTCTAGTGTCTGGTCAAAATCTTTAGCCGACATTGAATATAGTCCACCTGCCATAATTATTTTCTCCCTTTCATTAAGTTAATAAATGGATTCATATAGTTGGCACCCTTCTCAACAACACCGTCAAGACCTTTACCGCCAACTCTGCTTCTCTTAACATCACCAAAAATACCTTTCTCCAATGCATTGAACAAGCCCTCTGAAGTCATCTGCTCCAAAAGTGCAATTGCATTGTCAAGAACCTCTTTAGCTCTGTTTCTGATGATACCGCCCTCTTTGAACTCCATCTCATCACCAATGCTCTTCATATTGTTGAAGATATATTTGGCATTCTCAATAGACAAGAAACGGTCGCTCATAAATGGAGTATGGATAGCCTCAGTAGGCATACCAAGAAGCTGAAGACCCTGGCTTGTCCAAATACCAATCATATTGAACAAAGCATCCTGCAAGTGGCCTCTGAAGATATTACCTGTCATGAATTTTGTAGGAGGCATATATTTAAGCGGTGCCTTAGGGAAGATTTCTCTTGCCATCTGAGCCTGTGCAAGCTCATACAAGAAACCATTCTCCAACATAGGATCCATCTCAAAAGCGTGACCAAGACCCATCTGCTCCTCTGGAAGACCTGCCAATAGAGCCAACTGCTCGTTGATAAGGTCTGAAGCAAGCACTGTGTGGGCAGCCTCTACTGCATCTGCAGTTGTAAGGTAGTTATCCTCACCGGTATTGATGATAACGCCAGCAAAACCGTTGATAACTCTACTCATGAACTGGTCAATAAGTGTTCTCTGCATATTGATATCACGGAAAAGGATACCATAAAGTGCATCGTTCAACATAACATCAAGACCCTCAAATGCACCCATAATTGCAATCTCAGGCATACACAAACCAGAACAGTAGTTACATACTCTAATATATCTGCCAAGCTCCTCCCCTACTTTATCCATAGCCTCACGCATAATCTTGAAGTTGGCCTGGGTAGCGTATGTACCACCAAATCCCTCAGTTGTAACACCGTAAGGAACATAGTCCAACAAGCTCTGTCCGGTAGTTCTGATAACTGCAATGATATCAGCACCCTGTCTTGCAGCAGCCTCTGCCTGAACAACATCCTCATAAATGTTACCTGTAGCAACAATTACATACAAGTAAGGTTTAGGACCCTCACCAATTGTATTAAGGTAATTCTCCCTTCTCTCTCTTCTGGCTCTGATTTTAGCAATACTGCCATCAATAACAGGCTGAAGGACAGCCTCAATAGCTGCTTTGTCAGCAACCTCTATTTTAGTAAGATCCAAAGCGCCGGTTGCAACCTTCTCTGCAACCTCCTGAGGAGTAAGGCCAGTACTTACCATTGCATTTGCAATGTAGAACAATACACCCTCACCAAGAACACCTTTAGATTTAAGGTCATCTACTACAACGTTTGGAAGTGGAACCTGATTCTCATCAACTCCATCAATTCCCATAAGTCTGCACAATGTACGCTCAACAGCAACAGTTGTTTTAGACTCAACAAAGGCCTGAACCTCATTGGCAATATCCTTTGCCAACGATTTGGCGTGTTCAACCTTTTTAAAATCCAATCCTAATTTACTTTGCATATAATTGAATATTAGTTATTTAAGTTTCTCTTGGTAAATTCTATCCATTCAGCATCAATTCCAAGGCTCTCCGCAATGGCAACAGCCTCGTGCGGCACATCACCGCAATGTGTAACCTCAAGGGTATAATCCATAGCACCGTTTCTCAATCCCTTTACCCTATATCTCTTCACCGTGTCATTCAAAATGTTGTAATGGGTAGTAAGTACAAATCCCCCATTAACGTTACCAATCACCTCAAGCAGTCCCTCCACCAAAGCAGTACCCTCTACAGGATTTGTAGTTCTGGCAGGCTCATCAATAAGGGCAAGAATAGATTTTCCATCCCTTATCTTCTTAATTACAGCATTTATGGCCAGAATCTCACCTGCAAAAGAAGATACCCCTTTCACAATGCTCTGTTCATCACCAATACAAAGTGCCACTTCAGATACAAGATTTACGCAACAATCATGCGCAGCCACTCCAGATCCAAATTGGGCAAGCAATTGATTCAAAGCCAATGACTTCAGAACCACACTCTTACCACCCATATTGGCACCTATAATTGTAACCGGCTCCCTCTCAAATGCAATATCTACCGGCATATAATCCTTCCCTTGCCCAGCCAAAACATCCTTCACCGCCGGATTGAACATTCCATTGTAGAATGTCTCACCTTCTTCCACAACCACAGGGAAACACAACCCCATTTTCCTCATCTGGGCAGCCTTGGCCACCAGAATATCCAAAAATGAAAGATTCCTCAAGGCCAAAATAAGATTCCCAGCAAACTCCCTTAATCTTCCCGACAACTCCCCTCTTATCTCAAGTTCCAGATCGGCATTCTTCTGTAACAGCATTGCCAGTTCAGCCCTTTTTTCATCGGGAAGCTCCTCCCCATTTCCCTGAAGAACCCTCATCTGCTTTCTAACTTGTTTCAACTCCTCTGAATATGAGTCATATACATAGAAAGACGGGATATTCAGCTTGTCGGGATCAAGAATCTCCACAACTTTCACCAAATCA
Source organism: Candidatus Egerieisoma sp. (assembly GCA_045531975.1). Taxonomy (GTDB): domain Bacteria; phylum Bacteroidota; class Bacteroidia; order Bacteroidales; family UBA932; genus Egerieousia. Next base: position 5,453 of record JAZSEZ010000020.1, read on the forward strand.
GGCAATCCAACTGCCAAAATGTTCTGCTGCTTCAACAGCTCCAGAACCTCACCTGAAACAATTGAAAGATATTTTACTTCAAAGAGCTCAATATCATCAAGAACTGCTCCATCATCCAATCTGCTTAAGGTTGTATGTATATCCTTAAGACACATTAACTTAACCGCTATCTTGGAGCAATCCTTGTCATATATTTCATTCAGTCTGCGGTAATAGAAATCCAGCTCCCTTTTGGAAACCATCATCTCCCCTTCCAAAAGCATCTTTCTGCCACAAGGAGACATAAGCTCCAAAGTGTCATACATATATCTTATGCCGCAATCTATATCAAGCGCAGACTTAAATGTCATAAGTATTCTTAACTATATCATAAACCGGAAGCTTTAACGCCTCCTGTAATTTTCCACACAAAATATCACTGTCCAAAACATAACCGTTTGGAGCAGTGGGATTTACACAAACAGCAATCAGCTTGCTCTTCTGTAAAACCTTAATTGTACCTCCTCTCGAACAAAATATTCTGTAAGCCTGCTCGCTCACAAAAATCTTTGTAAAATCCTTCACCACAAGGGTAACATCCTTAACATTCTTAGAATCTGCAACCAGATTCAGAAGTTTGTCAGTAAGTGCACCCACAGTATAAACCAACCTCATACCTTTGGTAATATCAACCTTAAGGGCACTTATAGCCAAAGCCGAGGTAAGTTTGAAATCTATTATATTCCCCTCTTTATCAACACCCCACACACCACTCTCAATATCACACAAGGCATCTCTTGTCTCATCCTCCAATTTGGGCAAGCCAATCATCTCCACTACAAACTTGGTCTTCTGCACCAATGTATTTATATTGGACGAAAACGCCGCCCCAGTAGCAAGCACCATAGCTTTGCTGATTGCCGGTGAAGCAGAACTCAACCTTGAAATTGCACCATCAATAATGGTAAGGTCAACCCCAAATTTCTCCATTCCAGCAACCCATCTTCTCAATGATACTCCCGACGAAGGTCCGGAAATCAAGGCCTTCCCCCCTACAGACACCTTTGCTGTAACAATCCTTCCCAAAGAACTTCTCTCATTTGTAATCTCAACAAGTTCACTCACAAGACGTCTCTCCTTATAATGTGCTTCTGCCGTTGAGAAATACATCCCTTCCCTCAAGAAAATCTCAGGTTTCTTTGTAGATGTAACCTGATCTTTATTCTCTCCATCTATACCTATAGAGGTTACCGCCACTTTTTTTGTTTGCAGCGGTAACCTGTACAGGATATAATTCAAACACTCTGTCTTGCCCACATTCTTTTCCAAGCCTACAATAGACAAACTGTCATATTTGAGGATATCATTAATGAAAGGCATAGACAGAAGTATTAATGCTATTTCTTAGATCTCTCTTTTCTGCTAAGTACAGAAGGCTCAATAGCCATTCCTTTACCCTCAAGCAATGAAGAAACACCCTCAATAGATTTGTTCTGAGCAGCTTTACAGTACTCACAATTGCACTCGTTCTTGTAATCTGTAGGCTCTGTGTAAGTGGTGATAACACCCTCAAAGTTTCTAAGGACAACTTTGCCAGGAGCCTGTGAAATGACGTACTGAGGCATAACAGGGGTTTTTCCACCACCACCTGGAGCATCAACTACAAATGTAGGAACTGCATAACCTGAAGTATGTCCTCTCAAGCCCTCAATAATCTCAATACCTTTAGATACTGGAGTTCTGAAGTGCTCAATACCCATAGAAAGGTCACACTGGTAGATGTAGTAAGGTCTTACACGCATCTTAACCAACTCGTGCATAAGTTTCTTCATAGTGTTAACACAGTCATTTACACCACGTAGAAGCACTGTCTGGTTACCAAGAGGAATACCTGCGTTAGCCAATTTGGCACAAGCCTCTGCAGCCTCTTTAGTTACCTCCTGTGGATGGTTGAAGTGAGTGTTCAACCATACTGGATGATACTTCTTAAGCATATTTACAAGGTCATCAGTGATACGCTGAGGACAAACAACTGGAGTTCTTGAACCAAGTCTGATAATCTCTACGTGAGGGATTGCTCTTACTTTTGAGATAATATACTCCAATCTCTCGTCGCTTACGCACAAAGAGTCACCACCTGAAAGAAGCACGTCTCTAACCTGTGGAGTTTTAGCAATATACTCAATAGCCTTGTCAATTCTGTCAATAGCGCTCTCACCATCTTTCTGGCCTGCAAAACGTCTTCTGGTACAGTGACGGCAGTACATAGAGCACATATCAGTAATAAGAAGAAGAACGCGGTCCGGGTATCTGTGAGTCAAACCAGGAACTGGAGAATCCTCATCCTCGTGTAGAGGGTCCAAAAGGTCTGCAGGAGACTGGTAAGTCTCTTTACCTGTAGGAACAGCCTGTTTTCTTACTGGACAATCCGGATTGTTAGGATCAATCAAGCTTATATAATAAGGAGTGATTGCCATTCTTAGAGTCTGAAGAGTCTTCTTAACACCTTCCTCCTCCTCTGGAGTAAGAGTAACGTATTTCTTAAGATCCTCAAGAGTCTCTATTCTATTTTTTACCTGCCATTTCCAATCGTTCCATTGCTCATCTGTAACATTTGGGAACAGCTCAAATCTTCTTGATTCCATATTTGTAAATTAAATGGTTAAAAATTAAGCGTAAAGTTCAGTAAAGATTTTTCTTAGAGCCTCACACTCTCTCAACTCCTGTAGAGTAAACTCTGCGTGACCTTTAGTATAACCGTTACCGATAATCATATTAACGTCTGAACCAATTCCCTCAGCACCTAGAGCAGCTTTAGTAAAGCTTGTAGCCATAGAGAAGAAGTAAACAACACCGTCATCTTTAGTACAAAGAACAGCTGTCATCTCCTGATCCGGAACGTTTACACAGTTAATGGTAACATCAGCCATCTGACCATTTGTAAGGTTTGAAACAAGCTCATTAACCTGAACAGGAGTCATACCGCCAATACTCTCAACTACATCACAGAAACCAAGATCTTTGATACGCTGAGTACTTCTCTGAGAGTTGGTCAAACCAATAACTTTACCAGTTACACCAACACGTTTTTTAGCCTCGTAGCAGCAAAGCATACCTGATTTGCCACCAGCACCAAGAATAACTACGTTCTGGCCATATTGGCAAAGTTTTGCAGTTTGTGCAGGAGCACCAGCTACGTCAAGAGCAGACAATGCAAGTTTCTCAAGCATATCATCTGGAATCTTAGCGTAAATACCACTCTCAAATAGAATAGCTTTACCTTTAATGTCAACCTGGTCTACATCAGCACGGATCTCCAAAATCTCATCAATTCTAAGTGGAGTAAGTGACAATGAAACTAGTGTAGCAATGCGGTCACCCTCTTTAAGGTCAATTTTACCTTTAAGAGCATCACCAATTTTCTCAACTTTACCAAGTAGCATACCACCTGAACCGGTACGACGGTTACGGTGTTTACCCTGCAACTCTACGTTAAGGAACATCTCTTTCTTAACCTCTTCCAAGATCTGCTCTTCAGTAGCACCCTCACCTGCCTGTTGTTTGGCATAGTTGTGAATATCAGTGAAAGAAGCTGAGTCAATATTAAGTGTCTGAACGTCAATCAAGATTTCGTTATCATAGATTTCGTCCATGTTGTTGTCAATTTTATTAGCAGGCTGTGGAAGAACTCCAACAGGCTCAATCACGCGGTGTACACCGTATTTATTACCTTTTTTCATTGTAGTAATACTTTTAATATGTTTTAACTTGTTTATCAAATTATTTTAGAGGTTTCAAACCCAAAATCTCTCTTGCCTCAGCAGGAGTGGCAATCTCTCTACCCATCTCTTTGGCAATTCTTGCAACTTTAGCTACCAACTCACCGTTTGATTTTGCAAGAACACCTTTCTCAAGGTACAGATTATCCTCAAAACCTACTCTCACGTTACCGCCCATTGCAATAGCTGCAGCAGCCAATGTGAAAGCGTGGCGGCCAATACCGGTAGCAGTCCAGGTAGAACCTGCAGGGATACCGTTTACCAACCAGCAAAGGTTCTGTACAGTTGCAGGAGTACAACCAGGTACACCAAGTACAAAGTTGAACTGCATTGGAGCTCCAGGAACCTGACCTTTCTTAGCCATAGCAAGGATAGTATCAAGGTGACCCATCTCAAAGCACTCATACTCCGGCTTGATATTGTTCTCAAGCATTCTCTTGCCAAACTCACGCATCATAGGCATAGTATTCTCAAATACCTCATCACCAAAGTTGCAAGTTCCACAATCCAATGTTGCCATCTCAGGATAAAGCTCAGTTGGCTGAAGACGCTCCTCAGCAGTCATACCAACAGCACCACCAGTAGAAGGGATAAGGATAACATCAGGACAAGCAGCCTTGATGGCATCCATACAAACTTTGAAACGCTCTTTGCTCTGGGTTGGAGTACCATCATCCTCACGAACGTGAACGTGTACAATAGCAGCACCAGCATCAACAGCAGATTTAGCCTCACGTACAATCTCCTCTACAGTGTATGGAACCGCAGGATTCTGCTCTTTTGTAACCTCTGCACCGCAAATAGCGGCAGTAATTATAAGTTTAGCCATAATTGTCTGTTATTTTTTATTTCTCTGACATTTAACTGGAACTACGCAAGTACCGCTTGCTTTACATACAAGGATTGGCACCTCAAGTACATCTGCAGCTGAATCAGAGATATCTGGGCGAGGAACGATAACTTTCTTAGCCTCAAATACCATTTTTCTTGAAGAATTACCGGTAGAAACAATCTCACCAGTAGCCTCAATGTAGTCGCCAGCATAAACTGGAGCCATAAACTCCACGCTGTCATAAGCTTTAAACAAACCCTCATCACCATCATTGATAATAAGAAGCTCGGTAGCAACATCACCAAAAAGGTTAAGCATTCTTGCACCGTCAACAAGATTTCCGCCATAATGAGCATCGTGACAGCTCATTCTAACTCTAATTAAAGCTTTTTTAGTCATAGGAAAAGTATTTAAATGTTTATTTTGAGTAAATATAGTCTACGAAAATTGCAGGAGTATGAACCTGCTCAGGAGCAATCTCACCGGTTTTAACAACCTTCTCAGCCTCCACTACAACAACTTCAGCAGCTGTAGCCATAAGCGGGTTGAAGTTCTGGGTTGTACCAACATATACAAGATTACCGTCCTCATCAGCAAGAGTAGCACCCAAAAGGGCAATATCAGCTTTAAGAGGTTTCTCCAAAAGATATTCTTTGCCGTCTACAACTACAACAGATTTGCCCTCAGCAACAACGGTACCAAGACCTGTAGGGGTAAGTACACCACCCAAACCGGCTCCACCGGCTCTTACTCTCTCTGCAAGTGTACCCTGTGGGCTGAACTCAATCTCCAACTCACCTGAATTCATCTGCTCACTGGTATTAGGGTTAGTTCCAATGTGAGAAACAATAACTTTTTTCACCTGCTTGTTTGTAATAAGTTTTCCGTGTGCTACATCTGCAAAGGCTGTGTCATTACAGATAAGGGTAAGATCCTTAACACCACTTTTAGCCAACTCATCAAGAATTGCAATTGGACTTCCGGCAGCCAAGAAACCGCCAACCATTACTGTCATACCGTCCTTTACTTTAGCAACGGCATCCTGCAAAGAAATTCTTTTGTTCATTATAATTTTTGTTAAAATTTTACCAAAAACAGGTACTTTATTATAGCCTGTACCAACGGCAAGGCAAATTTAGGTAATTATAATATCATTTCAAATAACAAACGTGTTATAAATTTAACAAAAAAAAGAAATTTTAATTCTGATTATTGAAGTATTGTTAGTACATTTGTGATGCTTAAAAAAAAATTGTTAACCACATACTAATATTTTTCTACTATGTTGTATACAAATATGCTTCAAGCTCAAGTTATTCCAGCTGATTCGCTAAAAGAGCCAGCTGCCGTACTGGACCAGACAATCAGAACAATTATGCAAACTCCGGCAGAACAACTCATCTCCACAGGGTTGGATTACGGACTTAAATTTGGAGTAAAGATTCTGGCTGCAATTCTTATTTACATCATAGGAGCATGGCTTATAAAGAAAATCAAGAAAATTATAAGAAAAATATGCGAAAAGAGAAACCTTGATGCATCGTTAACAACATTTCTGCTCAGTTTTACAGGAATATCATTGTCTATATTGCTCATTGTAACCACAATCAGCGTATTGGGAGTAGACACCACCTCATTTGTTGCACTTTTAGCCGGTTCCGGAGTTGCAATAGGTATGGCATTGAGCGGAACACTGCAAAATTTTTCGGGAGGCATAATGATTCTTGCTTTCAAACCATTTAAGGTGGGGGACTACATTGAGGCTCAAGGATACAGTGGAACAGTTACCTCAATTGAAATTACCTCTACACACATCAATACTCCCGACAATAAAAAGATCATACTTCCAAATGGAATACTGTCCAACGGCACAATAAACAACTATTCAACAACTGGACTCAGAAGATGCGACTGGAACGTATCCATTCCATATGGAACAGACCTTGAAAAAGCAAAAAGCACTGGACTGGCAATAATAAAATCCCATTCTGCAATTGAAACTTCACCTGAGGCCCCTCACGTATTCCTTACAAGTTTTGAAGCAGGATATGTAGTGTTGTCTTTCAGGGCCTGGGTTAAAGTAGACGATTATTGGGGTCTGTTCTTTGATATCAACGAGCAGATTTATAAGGAATTCCCTAAAAATGGGCTTAACGCACCTATCCCAAAAATGGATGTTACAGTAAAAAATGTATAACAATATATCGTAAAACACTATGGAATACACCAAACTGATTGTAGAGAAACAGAATGCTGTATGCATTGTAAAAATTAATAATCCACAAGCTATGAACGCTCTAAACACTACCGTTCTCAGCGAGTTGGACTCAGCCTTTACAGAAATTGAAAAGGACAAAGATCTTAAAGTTGTTATTATAACCGGAGAAGGAAGAGCTTTTGTAGCTGGAGCAGATATCTCACAAATGAGCACAATGAATGCTACAGAAGGTAAAGCTTTTGGAGAGCAGGGCGCTGCAGTTTTCAGAAAAATTGAGAAACTCCCTATTCCTGTAATTGCAGCCGTAAATGGATTTGCATTGGGAGGTGGTTGTGAACTTGCTATGGCTTGCGACATAAGAATTGCATCTGCAAAAGCAAAATTCGGCCAGCCAGAGGTTGGTTTGGGCATCACACCTGGTTTCTCAGGTACACAAAGACTTCCAAGAATAGTTGGAATGGGTATTGCAAAAGAGCTTATCTACACAGCAGACATCATTGATGCAGCTGAGGCATATAGAATAGGTCTTGTAAATAAGGTTGCAGAACCTGAAACTCTTATGGATGAGGCTATGAAAATGGCCAACAAGATTGCATCAAAAGCACCTATAGCAGTGAGATACAGCAAAGAGGCCATAAACACAGGTATTCAAACAGACATTGATTCTGCAATTGCAATTGAGGCAAACTTGTTTGGCTTGTGCTTTGCAAGCGAAGACCAGAAAGAGGGAATGGGTGCGTTCCTTAACAAAACAGCTCCAGAATTCAAGAACAAATAACTGACACATAATAAATTAAAAATTTAAAACACTATGAAAGTAGCAGTAGTAGGTAATGGTACAATGGGTAATGGTATTGCCCAGACATTTGCAGTAGCAGGCCACGATGTAATCATTAAAGGCCGCTCAGATGCTTCATTGGCAAAAGCACACGCTTCAATTGAGAAAAGCCTTGCAAAAATGGTTGAGAAAGGCAAAATGGACGCTGCCGACAGAGATGCAACATTGGCAAGAATCAAAGACACCAAAGTATATGAGGATCTTGCAGACGTTGATTTGGTAGTAGAGGTAGTAGCTGAGGATATGGCTATCAAAGAGGAAATCTTCAAAACTTTGGATCAGATTTGCAAACCTGAGGCAATCCTTGCAACCAACACATCTTCTTTGTCTATCACTCAGGTTGCTTCTTATACAAACCGTCCTGAGAGAGTTATTGGAATGCACTTCTTCAACCCTGTTCCAATGATGAAACTTGTAGAGGTTATCAAAGGCCAGCTTACTTCAGAAGAGGTACACCAGACTATCGTAGAGATTTCAAAACAGATTGGCAAAACTCCTGTAACAGTTAACGAGGCTCCAGGATTTGTAGTAAACAGAATCCTTATCCCTATGGTAAATGAGGGTATCGGCATCCTTGCTGACGGCGTTGCCACTAAAGAGGAGATTGATGAGGCTATGAAACTTGGTGCAAACCACCCTATGGGACCTTTGGCTCTTGCAGACCTTATTGGTTTGGATGTTTGCCTTGCTATTATGGAGGTTCTTTACAATGAGTTCGGTGACACCAAATATCGTCCTCACCCACTTCTTAGAAAAATGGTTAGAGCCAAATTGCTTGGTAGAAAAACTGGCGTTGGTTTCTACGATTACAGAAAATAAGCCACAATCCGGCGTTAAAAAAGGTTGGTTCCACACAGGAACCAACCTTTTTCTTTATTGCAATACAAAGTTATAACCTTACAAAGCAAGCATACCAGCCACTGGGTTTGCGTATATACCAAGGAATATCTCCTTTATCTCCTCTTTATCCCCCTCCACTTTCTGTAATCTTGCATTCACATACCCCTCAAATGCGGCTTTCGCCTCTGCAGTATATTTATCTGCAAACTTATCCGCTCCATTAAGCATATCATAAGCTATATAATTGTTAGGCCACAACTTGTAGTTTGAAATAATCTTTCTGTCCATAGCCATACCCAACTCCTTAAATCTCTCGTTCTTGTCCAACTCAGCAGCTGAATTAACCTCTGCTGGGGTAAGAGGCGCATTAAATTGTATATGAATCCTACCCTTAGGCTGCATTATTCCGGTAAGTATACTGTTCAAATCCTCCCCCTCCGCCTTAACGTATTTCTGACGGCGTTTAATATACAATTCTACCGCTTTAAGAATATCACAAGGTTCATACTCGTATGAGATTGAAGTTGGCATAATTGACAATTCTGTAAAATCCTTTACAAAATCACCGCTTCCACTCATATCAAACATCTTCAACAAACCTTGCTCTGTTACATCAATACCATCCTTTGTACGGCCGTTCCTTTGCGCAATCCAAATAGAACTCACCTGGTTTGCAACACGGTATCTCATATACTCAGACAATATCTTGGAGGTGGTATAAACTTCTCTTGGAGAAGTGCTCCTTATCACCTTTATCATTCTGTTACATCTGGTTATATCCTCAATGAATGATGAGGTTATAAGATTATCCCCTACCGCAATCTCAGTTCTTGGCACATCGTGCTTGTACAGAATCAGCTGAATAATTGCAGAATCAAGTACAATATCCCTGTGGTTTGATACTATCAGATGCCTCTTTCCGCCATCAAAATGCTCCAAACCGCCAAAAGAAAGTCCCGAAGTGGTATCTGAAAGAATCTTTTCAACAACTTTAGACATTATCTTAACCTGAAAGTCATCTTTTGTATAACAAGACAACAAACTGGCTTTAAACAGATTCTCATCCATTCCTGGGAACAGATATTTTGATATGTTTGAAAGCAAAGGGTTAGCCACAATCCTTTCCAAAGCCGGATGAACTTCGGAATCATTATATGGTCTGATATCATCAAACTTCTTCAAATCCATAATTACAAAAAGTATGTTTATCAGACAAAGTTATTAAATAAGGAGCAGAAATACAATTAAAGCTCTCTCCTCTTAAGGCAATAATACTGTGAAATTATTGAATTAGAGTAAATTATGGCTAAAAATAATATTACGCCCAAAGAGCCGAATGTTATTCCAACATACACAATGTACAAGAAATGTACCGCAACCAGAACTGTAAGGAAGCAGGAAACCAGATACAGCCACTTGAAGTTTTTAGCTACACTAAAGAACATTGCAACAGATGATGTTGCCAATGGCAATAACATAAAATAGTTCTCCCCTGCCCCAACAAGCAACCCTGCAGCCATTATAAATACCAGCAAATTGCTTCCCAACAGCATCTCCCATACATAGAACTTGAATTTTCTCTCCTGCAGCCTTATAAACACCAGCAGCCATACCACCAGCACCAGAACGACCGCAAGAAGAATATTGTTGTCGTATGGAATATACTTTAGATTGAGCATATCAAACTTAAAACCATAATACTTGGCAAAACCGTAAGACAATGCAATTCCTCCGGCCAGTGAAGCAACGGCAAAAGTAAGCACGTGTCTGAAAGCCCTTAAAATACCCTTTACAGATATCATCTTGTACCTCACATATACATACAGCACAAAAAGGAACAGGGCATATACAGCCAGATTTATCACCAAATAGCCCATTTTTGAGAAGACAAACAGTCCCAGAACCGGCAAAGTGAAGAATTTCACATCAGATTCCCCCTTAAAAGCATCCCGTGCACCATATTTCTCCCCCAACAGGTATTCACGCAAAACGGGCTCCAGCTGGTCTCCGTAATGCTGGATAGATTTGAGTGAAATGTTGGAATAGTTGTCCAAATTGGTATGATAATACTTCAGATTGTCTATAACGGCAAAATTCATCCCAGGAATGGAATCTTTAACCACCGAAAAATCTGTATCATTTGGCAAAAATCTGTACACAAAAGAGGTTAATGACATTCCCGACGGTCTGTGCGCTTTACCATACAATTCCATAACCTTCTCATTTCCAGCAGATGTTTCAAACAGCAATGCAGGCCCTTTAACCCCTCTGGCATCAACATTCACCATAAAATTAACACCCTCAAAAATTTCAGGATTCTCCCTCCAGGCCCCTTTCATTCCATCAAGATTGTGCTCCTCAGCATCTGTAAAAAGCACCTTTATACCCTGCTTCCATTCATTTCTGTACCTCAAAGCACCTTCTACAAGTTCTATTATCACACCCAATCCATATCCGTCATCGGCAGCACCATAAGAAAATACCGTATCTTTTCCTACCACCTGTCTGAATCGGGAATCGTAATGTGCCACCAACAAAACATATGATGAGTTATTGTCGGGAAGAATACCCTCTTTTACAGCTGTATTCTCTGCCGGTTTGAACTCTGAATAAACATTTGAATAAAAAAATTCACCCCCTATTTTGCTTGGAATAGTATCATATTCAATGATTTGTGTCTCCCCTCCCATCTGTTGCAGCCTGTGAAACAGAAATTCTCTCAGAACTTTTCTCTCTTTCGGGTGTTGTATAGAGTGTGGTTCCTTACTGATTACCCTAATATCATCAGATACTCTTTGAGCGGAAAAGTCCAAAGAGTCTCTGCCATTGATGCTGTAAAACGGATAAAACTCCAGTGCAATAACAACGGCCACTATCACACATGCGTAGAACGCTAATGTTTTGTATAAATTTCTAACGTGCATAGAAAATCTATATTGGAAACCTTACCTTACAAAGGTAATAAATAAATGTGAAACAAGTGTATAAGACTGCATCTCCATATATTAAAGAACTGCTGAAAGGGGAAATAAACTGGTTGCCTTTCTCCCCAAATGCCCTTAAGAGAGCCATTAAAGAGGATAAACCAATATTTGTGCATATTGGAAACATTTCCAATATAGAGAACAGGAACTGCGCATATAACCTGTTCAAAAACAAGGAAATAATTCAAACACTCAACGAGAATTTCATTTCAGTGGCCCTTGATACAGAAGATGTGCCGGAAGCATATCTTATTGGTATGGATCTGCTGCTTATAAACGAAAAGAAAATCTCTGAACACATAAATATATTTTCACTTCCAGGAATAAAGCCAATCACCTCATTTTCAAGCCTTGTCCCTAAAGATTTCCTGTATATTGCAAGGAATATACTCCACTCCTTCCGCCATAACAGGGAAAAACTTGAAAAAGCGGGGAACTACCTTACCCAAAAACTGAAATTTTCGGGAATTGTAACCCAGAAAGAGAAGGGAGAAACCATTTCACCAAAACTGCTTCACGCATATATAAAGAGCTGGTCCAAAAGGTTTCTGGACCCGGATATAAAAAACAGCAGAGCACCTTACACCTTGAGTGCCAGAAACCTTACATTTATACTTGAATACGCCTATAAATACAACATAAAAGAATATCTCAACTACATAAACCAGACACTTGAGCACGTTTACCACTCTGCCGTATTTGACCCTATAGATGGAGGAATATTCAGTGCATCAGCAGATTACACATTTAAAACGCCCTCATATGAGAAAAATATATATGAGAATGCAAATGCTGTAATCCTCTACTCTACCGCATACAAATACCTCAGAAAGAAAATCTATAAAGAAGCTGCAGAGAGAATTGTACAATTCCTTGAGGAACAGATGAATCTGCAAAATAAGGGGTATATAACCTATATTACTCTCAACAAAGTGGGAAAGGATTCCACATACTACAAATACACCTTAAACGAACTTAAAAAGGCTTTTCCGGGCAGATACGGCAAGATTGCCAAAATACTTGGAATGGATACCAATACAGACGCAGAAACGCCTCAAATAATCTCAAACAGACCGGAATATTGGGATATAACCCACGAAGAGCTTAAAACATTAAAGAAAATAAGGAGTGAAAAAAGGAAAGAGATAATATACGACAAAAGGATAATGACAGGTTACAACTGTAGAACTGCCATTGCATTTTGCACTATGGCAAAACATACCTGCAAAGCCTGCAAACAAGAGTATTTGTCTATGGCAAGAGAGATTATAGACAATATTATAAACCATCGTATAAAAGGGAAGGCAAATCTATACAAATACATCAGTTCAACACGTGTAGAATACTCTACATCAGACTTGTATGATTACTCCCTATTCCTTAATTGCCTGTTAAATTACTACATTCTGACCAGAGATGTCAAGTACGGGGATCTGGCAAAAAATTACGCTGCATACATCATCTTCAACCATTACCAGCCTTCAAACGGAATGTTTACAAAAACCGCCAGATATGAGGCCAGAATCCCTGTAAAAAGGGCTCCTGTAATAGATTACAATACCCTTTCATCCAATTCCATAATGGCCGACAATCTGCTGCTGTTATATAAAATTACTGGAAATGACATTTATATTAAAACTTTCAAACAGCAGATATACAATATTCAGCCACAGCTAATTGGCAGCGGACCATTTATGGCAGGATGGGGTATGCAGGTTCTAAATTATCTTACAGAGGAATTAACCTTGAGTACGGAACAACAGTGAGCTGTCGCCATAACTGAGGAAACGGAACCCGTTTTCAAGTGCATATTTGTAAACCTCTTTCCATTTTTCCCCAATAAAGGCAGAAATAAGGAGCAATAATGTACTCTGAGGCTGATGGAAATTGGTTACCAGCACATCTACAACCCTGAATTTATACGAAGGAACTATAATTATACCTGTTCTGGCTACCAGTTTCTCCATACCATTCTGCTCCATATATCTTATGATGGCACCAAAAGACTCTTTCATAGTATAATTGTATTCCTTTTTATACGGCTCCCACTGCTGTACAGCATCTGGCTTGCCATTTTCAATACACTGTACACCAATAAAATACAGAGACTCCAAAGTTCTTGTAGAGGTAGTTCCCACCGCAATAACCTTTGCATTTTCCTTCAAATCCCTTATTTTCATCAGGAATTCTTTTGTAACCTCAAACGGTTCTGTATGCATCTTGTGATCTGCAATATACTCACTCTTAACAGGAACAAAGGTACCTGCTCCAACGTGAAGACACACCTGAGCAGTTTCAATTCCAGAATTCCTTACCTGCTCCAATACTTCATCTGTAAAATGCAGCCCTGCAGTAGGGGCAGCAACAGACCCCTTTATTTTGGCATATAGTGTCTGATATCTCTCAATATCAAGTTCTTCCGTATCTCTATTAAGATATGGAGGGATAGGGATCCGGCCGCAGATATCCAATACCTCTGAGAAAGACAAACTGCCATCCCACTTAAACTTTACTATAGAGCCATTATTATCCCCCTTATGAAGCAATTCTGCCCTTAAATTAAGCATGGCTGCATCATTATGAGGGTCATCACATATAAAATGTACGTCTCCACCTTTCCATTTTCTGGCGTTACCTATTACAACATTCCAGCTGCAAGCCCCTACAGATGCAAAAGAAACCGCATAATCATTAGGTTCTACCGGCTCCAGACAGAATATTTCAATAATTGCACCTGTCTCTTTCCTGAAAAGAAGCCTGGCAGGAACCACCTTGGTATTATTGAATACCATTAACGAACCTGAGGGTAGGTAAGAAGGGAGAGTGCTGAAACAACTCTCAGAAATCTCTCCACTTTTATATATAAGCAGTTTTGACGAATCTCTTTTCTGCAACGGATATTTTGCTATCCTCTCATCGGGCAAAATATATGAATAATCCTGAATCTTAATTTTAGGCTCCACAATCAATTATTTTGTGCAAAGGTATACAAATGTACCTCAAACAAAAAATAATTGAAATTTGAAGATTTGTTCACTTTTGTAAATCACATTTCTAAACCAATATTTTGTATTTTTGTAAACATTCTGTTCCATTGTTTAACCCCTTAAAACTGAAGCCTCAGCGAAGTTATAACTATTTTTTATAAACCTATACTTTAAATCTTATACTATTTATTACCAATACTTTACAAACTTTATATAAACATAAAAGTTAACTCACATCACCTCAAAGCAGCCCGTTTTGCTCCAAATCCTTGAAAATTCAACACTAATTCAAACTTTATATTACTGATTTCCTGCGTTTTATCATACCTTATATATTGTCAAACATTAGGTAAAGCTTAGGGTAACGTATTCCCTGTCCCAGATACTTCTGGGTTATATTTGTAAAATTCCAGCTACAAAAGTAAACTTTAACCAAGTTTTACGTTTGTAATATTTTTGCTTACATTTGTACAAAGTATTTTTTACAACTATGAATAACCGTTTACAGCAATTTTTGGAGCTTGAGAACATCACTCCGGCACGTCTTGCAGACACCCTTGGTGTACAGCGTTCCGGACTATCTCATATTTTGTCGGGAAGAAACAAACCTGGATATGAGTTTTTAACAAAACTTCTCACCAAATTTCCTCATATAAATTCAGATTGGTTGCTCCTTGGAAAAGGGAAACCTTACAAGAATTTTACTGATGGAGAAGATGGCTCCTCCCCTCTCCTTTCCAACCGGAACAAGCAAAATTCCAATACGGGAAATTCAGGGTTGTCATCATCTTTGCAAAATCACAATATGTATGATAGTATACTATATGACAATATACAAGATAATAGTATACAGAGTAATGGTGTATATGGTAATATAGTACAAGGTAATGGTATACCTTATAGTGGTATACCAAATAATGGTGTACTTTATAATGATATACAGAATGCCTCTTCACTTATATTTGATGGAAATAGCACTCCTTCTCCAGAATCTCATGCTGTATGTAATGGGAAAAACAATACTGATATTACTGATAATCAGTGTATTGAATCAAACAATACACAGTTTAAACCCTCTGAGAATTGCGTAAATGGTACAAACAGGGGGAATGGATGTAAAAAAAAGAGTATAAAAAGGGTTATTGTGTTCTATAGCGACGGAAGTTTTGAGGAGTTGTTTCCCTATATTAGATAATTTGTGTTAAATTTGTCTTTTATCAAATTTGACACCTTATTATATATAATATGTATAAATTAATCCGACCCATCATTTTCTTCCTGCTTAATTGTGAGCAGGCTCATAACCTTACTGTAAAACTTCTTAAGGGTGTTCACCACATCCCCGGAATGGGATGGCTACTAAGAAGTATCTTCTGCTACAAGAATCCTAAACTTGAGAGGGAGGTTTTTGGAATCAAGTTCAAAAACCCAGTGGGTCTGGCAGCAGGATTTGATAAAAACGGAAACTGCTATAATGAATTTTCAAGCCTTGGATTCAGTTTTGTTGAGATAGGCTCAATTACCCCTACTCCACAACCTGGCAATGCCAAACCAAGATGTTTCAGACTTCCAAAAGACAAAGCAATCATAAACCGTTTTGGTATCAACAACAATGGTGTAAAATATACCGTTGAGTATTTGAAAAAACACCACCCAAAATGTGTGATTGGAGCAAGTTTGAGCAAATGTACAACTTCACCAAATGAGGATGCACCAAAAGATATAGAGAAATCATTTGCAATCCTGTATGATTTTGTAGACTATTTCGCACTTAATGTATCTTGTCCTAATGTAAAGAACTTGTGCCAGTTACAGGATATAGGGTTCCTTTCTGAGATTATTGACCGTCTTCTTACTCTTAGAAGATACTATGACGACTACCGCCCTATTCTACTTAAAGTTTCTCCAGATGTACCTCAGGAACAACTCGATGAGATTATTGATCTTGTAATGGTTTCAGGTTTGGATGGTGTTATTGCAACCAATACAACCCAGAGCCGTGAAGGATTGAAAACCAGCAAAGAAGAGGTTGAAGCCATTGGAAACGGCGGCTTGAGCGGTGCCCCATTATTTGAAAGAAGCCTTGAGAGGGTTAAATATATCCACAAAAAGACTGAAGGACAGCTTCCTATCATTGCAGTTGGAGGTATTATGAGCCCAGAACAGGCGCACCAGATGCTACAGGCTGGAGCTTCATTGGTTCAGATTTACTCAGGCTTTGTCTACAACGGCCCCGGATTTGTTAAAGATATTAACAAATATTTGGCTAAGAAACTGTAATTCAATATGGTTACCGCTACAATATGTACAATTGGCGATGAAATTCTCATTGGCCAGATTGTAGACACCAATTCATCCAAGATATCCACAGCCCTTAACTCTATTGGAGTTAAGGTTATCTCTATGGTATCTACCTCAGATACAGAGTCAGATATAATCAACACAGTAGAGAGTGCCCTTAAAACCAGCAATGTGGTTGTAATTACGGGAGGTTTAGGCCCTACCAAGGATGATATTACCAAGAAAACCCTTGGAAAACTCACAGGTGCAACTGCAGATGTGGAGAACCAGGAACAGCTGGAAATCATTACCCGCATCCTCTCTGCCAGAGGAATGGTTCCGCTAAGCTCACTCAACAGAGGGCAAGCAATGGTTCCAAACAGCTGCAAAGTAATTCCAAACCAGTTTGGCACAGCACCTTGTATGGAATTTCTTCTTCCCGATGAAAAATATGGCCACAAAGCCCTCATCTACTCCCTTCCTGGGGTACCTTTTGAGGCAGAGGCAGCCATTCCAAAGGTTTTGGAATCCATTCAAGGACACTTTTCATTGGACAAAATATTCCACAAAACAATCTGCACATTTGGAATCCCCGAATCTACCCTTGCACAGCAGATAGAGGAGTGGGAAAACAATCTTCCCGACAATTTACACCTGGCATATCTGCCTAACCCTGTCCTTGGAGTGCGTCTGAGACTCTCAATTTATGGCGTTGACGAGCAGACTGGCCAGGCTGAACTGGCAGAAAATGAGGCAAAACTGCAACAAATTCTGGGTGATGCCATATATGGACAGGGGACAGACTCTCTGCAAAAAGTTATCGGGAATACCTTAAAGGAAAGGGGTATGACTGTGGGTGTTGCAGAGTCTTGTACAGGCGGTTTTCTGGCCTCATTATTTACCTCACAACCCGGTTCTTCCGCATATTTCTACGGAGGTATTGTTTCATACGACAACTCTGTTAAAATGAATGTTTTGGAGGTTGGAAAAGAGATCCTTGACACTTACGGTGCTGTAAGCAAAGAGTGTGCAGTGCAGATGGCGGCAGGTGCCCGAAAAGTACTTGGAACAGATTACGCAATTGCCACTACCGGTATTGCCGGCCCCGATGGAGGGACACCAGAGAAACCGGTAGGTACAGTTTGGATTGCTGTTGCTTCTCCGGAGGGTGTTGTAAGCAAAAAATTCTCATTCAACAGTACCCGCCGCAACATTAATATTGAGCGGTTTGCATCAAATGCTCTCAATTTGCTGAGATTACAACTTATAAAACAATAACACTATGAATTTTAAAACTTTGGCTTGCACCCTTGCAGCCGCAACAACTATGGGAACTATGATTTCTTGTTCAAGCCCCGCTCCTACCAAGGATGAGATTGCAGTTGCAAAACTGGACTCTCTTTTTACAGAAAGATACTCACCACAACCTAATCCGGGTGGTACAGTACTTATTATGAAAGGTGACTCAATCCTTTATGAGAACAGCTGGGGTATTGCAGACACAGAGCTTAACACTAAAATTGACGGTAACACCTTCTTTAACATTGCATCTGTTTCAAAACAGTTTACTGCAGTAGCTATCCTTAAATTGCACGAGGAGGGTAAAATTGACATTTACAAGAGCATTTATGATGTTGCTCCAAGTGTAACCAAATTCCTTCCTAAGAAGAAAAAACCGTTCTCTGACATCACTGTAAAAGACCTTATGGCTCACTCTTCAGGTATTCCTGATGCAAGACCCCGTACAGACCGCAACTTTATGCTTACTGCTACAGATATGGAGTCTTTGCAGTATATGAAAGACCTTAAAGAGCTTAATTTTGAGCCAGGTACTGCTTATGAGTATATGAACCCTACATTCCAGTTGCTTTATATAATGATTGAGGCAGCAAGCGGAATGCCGTTTGAGCAGTATATGAGAGAGATGATCTTCACCCCTGCAGGTATGGAGGAGACTCTATATTTCCAGGCAGATAGAGAGATCCCAAGAATGGCTCACGGCTATGTAACTGAGGATGACGATGCACCAGCTGAGACAAAAGAGTTCCGCCAGTATGATTACGGCGAGGAGACTTTCTTTGCAACCAAAGCAGACGGCGGTATCTATACCTCTACTCACGAGTTTGTTCAGTGGGAGAAAGCCCTAAGAAACAACTTGTTTATGACTCCAGCTATGACAGCTGAAGCTCACGGCCCTGTAAACCCTATTTCTGGCAGCAAATACAGCTCATACCAGAACAGACCTAACACTTCATACGGTTACGGCTGGTTCATTGAGGAGAACCCTGGAATGCCAAGAAAAGTATACCACACTGGTGACAACGGCGGATTCCAGATTTACGCAGGCCGCTTCCCGGAGAAAGAGGTGCTTATGCTTGTATTTGAGAACCGTAACGACCACAGCCGCTGGAAAATGGTTGAAAAACTTGACGCAATTGCAAAAGAGGCAGGTTGGTTGGACTAATCAACATCTGCTCGTTAGTATAAAAAAATCCACCTATAAAGGTGGATTTTTTTACATTCGGCTTTTCTGACTTTCACCGGCACCTGTCCCCTTGTATTTGCTCTTGGTACTATTGAATTTGTACCTGAGTGTCAGGTAGATATTCCTGTGAGAAACCTGTACATTCTGTATAACCCTTATACCGCTATAAACAGTTACTTTCTGTTTTGCTTGAAGCAGATTATATCCATTCAATTGTGCCGTGAAAGCTCCTTTAAAGAAACTCTTGCTCAACGAAGCATTTATATCAAATCTTCCCTTTTCAATATAGATATTCTCAGTATTACCTTTTGTAAGGTATGAAGCATTTACATCCAGTAATATATTTGCGGGTAAAGTAAAATTATTTCTAAAGTTTATATTTCCAACAGGTTTTCCAAACAACTCTCTACCATCAGGTGTTTCCCCCCAATACCATTGTTTCTGCACAGCCAGCCCCAATTGTGGTCTCCATATCCCAATTTTTGGCCCCAAATTTACAGATGCTGCAATATGGTCATAAGCTGGAGCATTAAGAAAAGTAAGCAAAGATATTGTTGGGTCATCATCTGAATAAGCCACAGTCTGGTTTGTTATGGCATCCATCACGTGAGAATAAGCCAAGTATATATTTATCCACTTGTATGATGCTCCAAAAGTTAAGTTATTGCTTACAGATGGCATTAGAAAAGGATTTCCTTTTTCCAATGTATATCTGTTTGCGTAAGTGGTATTTGTCCCTAGCTGACCGTAAGAAGGGCGGTTAATGTCACTGGCATAACTCAACTGCATCTGTACCTTTTTTACAGGGAAACTAAGTGTAATTGAAGGAAATACATTATTGTATATTTTACTTTGTTCCTTTACATATCTTCCTGCATTATAGTAATCAAAATCCACATTCTCATAACGTACACCTGCCTGTACATTAACCTTTTTGAATTTGCGGCCATATTGTACAAATGCAGATGCCGCACCCTCTTTTATCTGAGCCTTGTCATTTGCAAGAACCCCCTCTTCATTAAAATATGTGGTGTTGCGGTTGTTATATGAATACTCTGCTCCAAATGACAAATTTCCTTTGGCAACTGGATGAGATGCCATCAATTTTGCTGCATACAGGTCATTCTTCTTGGTATCTACAGTTGTAACTTTCCTGTCCGGATTGCCGCTATTTCCATCAGTTACCTGCTCCTGTGTATCTTGTGCAGAATATGAATCATTCCATAATCCGTCTGCATTGAAATCTATACTCCATTTGTTAATCCTGCCACTATAATAGATGTTTGTCCTATGGTAAGTGACCGGATTGTAGATATAGACATTGCTGTAAAGTGATTCATACAACTTGTCATTGCAGTAAGTATCAACAAACTGATTAACATAATAATCCTCATCCGGGGTTCTGTCATAACTATAACGGGCACCTGCAGCATGGTTTTCATTGAACTGGTAGTTCAATGATAGTGTTGCCTGCAGTTTCTTTGTTTCATACTCCTGATCCGTAAGATCCAGAATTTGTTTCCAATGCTTGTCCAAATATGTATTCACTGAAGTAATGGCATCATTGCCATTCTTATTTCTTGCCCCGAACAATATACCCTGCAATTCAAAACCATTTTTGCGGTAATTAAGGTCAATCTGATCTTGGTATGACATCCCATAATCCTCCCTGTACCTGATTACTGTTCTATTGTTGATTCCAAACCCTTCGCCTGTAATTTTCTTAGTTATAATGCGTATTACAGATTTCACTGAAGCATTATATCTTGCACCAGGATTTGAAACTACTTCTACCGATTTTACATTTTGGGAAGATAGCTGGTCCAATTCTGATACATCCCTCATTTTTCGGCCATTGATGTATATTTCCGGTGTTCCCCTGCCAAATACCTCTATTGTTCCATCCTGCGCTGTAACATTTGGAATTTTATCCAACAGGTTCTCTGCAGTTCCTGCCTTTTCAAGTACCGTTCCCTGAATAGTGGTTACAAGAGCATCCCCTCTGTATTCAGGTTTTGGGAGTTCTGCTTTTACAACAACCTCTGACAAGAGAAGATTATCGGGAAGAAGTTGGACTGTTCCCATATTTTCTGCCATAATTTCTTTGCATACAGATTTATACCCTACAAATGAAATACTCAACAGTTTGCCTTGCGGATGTGCTGCAATTGCAAAGGTTCCGTCTTCTGCAGTTATGGTTCCTGCCAGATATGTTGAATCTGCTGTCTGAAGCAGGATGTTTACATATTGGAAAGGCTGGTTCTGTTCATCAGTTACCTTGCCTGTAATGGTTTGTGCAACTGCAATATTGGTAAATAGAAAAAAAAGCAGGGTTAATATTAAAGTTTTTTTCATGTTAATTTACATTTCATTCAATACCTCTAACGGTATTCCAAGCAACTTCATTTTCTTTACTATAGCAGGGAGTTCATTTTTAATGAATTCTTCACGCTGCAGCTGAATAATCTTCTGCGGTGCATCGGGAGAAACAAAATATCCTATTCCCCTTTTGTTGTAAATTATTTCCATTCCTTGCAGGTGGTCATACACTCTGGCAATGGTGTTGGGATTTACTCCAAGGTTCACACCCAGTTCCCTCACAGAGAGGATACGACTGTCGGGAAGATGCTCTCCTTGAAGGATTTTCTCACAGATTGAGTCTGCAATCTGGAGGTATATTGGTTTGTTCTGATTAAAATCCATATCTGTTCCTCCCGTTTATGATATTTGCATTTTCTTTATACGCAAGTATGTAAGGCTATATATTATTGCAGATACTATCAGATATACATATTGGGTTATATCTTTCAAATGTATGAGCTGAACCTCTACGGCCTCACCATCTACAATTCCAACATCTGAGAAGTTCCATGCAATAAATTTTCCTGCGCAATAACACCATAAAGTTGTTGCAGCCAATACACAAAGGATTGTTTTCCCTACAGCCCTTTTGCGGAATAGCACCCTACCCAATAAAGCGGTAGCTACTGAGCAAAGTATGCATTTGTAACATAGCCATATATCTAACTGTTTTAAAGAGAGAAAATCCATATATTTCTCCTTAAACAGCGCTACAAGAAGTGAATCCAGCAGATATGCACTCAGGAAAAATGCTACAGGGATAACCAACACTGAGATTGCAAACATACTTGCAAATTTCTCCAACCCAGAAGCAGGCAACATAATGAAAGAGGCTCTGCCGTGCTTCTTACTTACTGCAGAATATATTACAAACGGAGCGTAGAATGAAAGGAACATCCAACCTGCCTGAAATGCTATTTCTCTTTCTGTAGGGGAAAATGTACCTCCCAAATCAAACATAAAACGGATCACGTGGGCAATAACCAGCAGTAACACAAACGCCGTTGCAATACCTGGCACCCTGAACTTAAGGTCATATTTCAACACCTTAACAAATCTCTCAAATAAAAATGTATTTTTCATAGTCTTATCTCCTGTTATTGTTGAACATCTCTTTGAATAATGCCTTGTTCTGCAGTGCACAATTGAAAAGCACCTCAAGATCCACAGGTGTCTCAATTCCTGTAAAATTCTGTTTTACTGTATAGTAACCTCTCAAATCCTGCTGTACAAACAAGGCTCCTGAATCTTTCTCATTCTCAATAGTAAATGAAAGCTTGCCGGAAATCTCCTCAATGGAAGCGTTCATCACTATTCCCTCCCTGTCCATAATGATTATTGGATCAATCAAGTTCTCCAGATCTTTCACCTGGTGTGTTGAGATTATTATCAGCTGCTCATCAGAAGCATTCTCTGAAATCATTCTCCTTAACAAAGCCTTTGAAGGGATATCCAGTCCGTTGCTTGGTTCATCCATAACAAGCACGTCTGTCTGCAAAGAGAGTGCAATTGCAATAATCCCCTTTTTCTGCTGGCCGTGAGAAAGCTTGTTGAATTTTGATTTTGGATTTACCCCAAACTCTTCAATTATCTTATAAAACTTCTCCTTGGAAAAATTAGGATAGAATTCACCCAACTGAAGAGCATATTTCTCAATTTCAAGGTTTTCACCAACAAAATCCTCTGGGATATAAAAGATCTTCTCCAAAAATGAAGGAGTTCTGCCGTAAGAACTCTCTCCCCCTACCAGGCACTCTCCAGAATCCAATTTCAATAATCCACCCAGCACTTTCAAAAGAGTACTCTTACCAACCCCGTTCTCCCCAAGAAGACCATAAATCTTCCCTTTCTCCAACTCCAGACATACGTTATCAAACACCTTGTGCTTGCCGTATGAAAAATTTGCATTCTTTACTGAAATCATAATTTATATATTTTATTAGTGTATTAGTGTTGTAGTACACTGCAAAGATATAAAGAGATTTCTATTCTCCAAAAAAAATTAACAGACAATCTGTCATATTAAGCAAAAACGGCCTGCTTATTGCGCCTGTAAATTTATACTAGCTTAAAATAGAGTTATTTATGAAACAAAAGAAAATGAGAATTACACTTAAGGACTTTATCCTGGCCAACAGAAGGGCCTCAAGGGCAGAAGAAATTGAAAAGTATGGCCAGCAGGTGCACAACCGCAGAATGGTACACAAGTCAAAGAAGAAGTACGACAGAAAAGCAATGAAAAGAGCTATCATCAAGGGCGATGACAGCTCTTATTGTTTATTAGGCCTGCAAATGAGACCTACAACACCTTATGGAATGTATAAGAGTTTGCCTGTGCTGTTGGCATTATAACCATATCGTTAATGTTTACGTGAGGCGGGCATTTTACCATATACATAATAGCATCTGCCACATCCATTGCGGTAAGTGGGGTAAACCCTTTATACACATTGTCTGCACGCTCCTGGTCTCCCTTGAAACGGACTACAGAGAATTCTGTCTCTACAGCTCCAGGGCATATCTGGGAAACCCTTACTCCATAAGGCAATAAATCAATTCTCATACCCTTTGTAAGGGCATCTACAGCGTGTTTGGTTGCACAATAAACATTTCCGTTGGCGTATGCCTCCTTGCCTGCAATTGAACACAGATTTACAATGTGTCCGCTGCGGCGCTCTTTCATATAGTTGGAAACCACGCGGGTTACATACAGCAAACCCTTTACATTGGTATCAATCATCCTCTCCCAGTCATCCACCACACCATCCTGCACAGGGTTAAGCCCAACAGCAAGACCTGCATTGTTTACAAGCACATCAATTGCCTTCCATTCATCGGGAAGATTGCCCAAATGCTTCTCCACCTCCTCTTGTGAACGGACATCAAATACCAATGGCAAAACTTTAAGGCCATATTCGTTCTCAAGCTCAAAAGCCAGTGTTTCAAGCCTGTCTCCCCTACGCCCCGTAATAATAAGTCTGTAACCCTCCTTTGCCAAAAGGGCTGCAACTGCCTCTCCTATTCCCGATGTGGCACCGGTTACCAATGCAATTTTACTCATAACGCCTAATTTCCCATTTAAATTACAATGTATATGCAACAGCTTCCACCTCATTCATTACCCTCAAGAAATTCTCTCCAAGGATACATTTTATATCCTCATCTGAGTAACCTCTCAATTTCAACTCCTCTGTAATTACACCAAATTTTGAAGCATCCTCCAAACCTGCAGGAGGTGACTCAATACCGTCAAAATCAGAACCCAATCCAACGTGTTTAACACCTACAAGCTTCACTACGTGATCTATATGGTCAACCAATACCTTATATGAAGGTCTTGGAGTTGAATACAATGCCTCGTATGCTTTCTCATATCTCTCCTTGCGGCGTTTGCAGCGCGGATGCAACTGATAATCAATCAAAGCCTCATCAAACTCATCACACAAATGGCCGGCAACTTTAGAATACTCCGGATCAATGAAAGAAGAGTAGAAGTTTATCTGAATAACACCACCGGCAGCAGCCAAATCCTTAATCATCTGGTCTGTCATATTGCGCGGATGATTGCACAAAGCCCTGCAACAAGAGTGTGTAGCCACAATTGGAGCCTTAGAATACTTCAAACAATCATAGAAAGATTCATCAGAAAGATGCGAAACATCAATCATCATACCCAAACGGTTCATAAGGGCAATAACCTCCTGTCCAAACGGACTCACACCACCCCATCTCTTCTCTTTAGGGGCACAAGAATCACAAATCTCGTTATTTCCTGCGTGGGTAAGTGTCATATAACGTACACCCATCTTATAGAAAAGTTTCAATAAAGATAGGTCTTTCTGAATAGGAGAACCGTTCTCCAATCCAATAAAAATGGCAGTCCTTCCCTGTGCCTTCAGTTCGCGTGCCTGACGCACAGTAGTTGCCAAACCCACCTTCTTAGGATTCTCATCAATCACTTGGTGAGTTAGAGCAATAAGTTGCAATGCACGGCGTGTTGCTTCGTCGGGAGAAAGGGAATTTGAAGTATATGCTGCAAAGAATACACCATCTACCCCACCCTCTTTAAGGCGGTCAAAATCTATATGTCCAAGTTTTCTCCTTTTTGAAACATCCTGTCCACGAATAATTGCCAATGGAGTATCTGAATGGGAATCAAGCACAAAGGCCTCTTTATGAAGTTCTGCTGCTGTCATAATGTATAATTATTAAATTTGTACTCGGTCACCGGGTGACACTGTACTTGGTCACCGGGTGTCAACAAATTTAGTAAAATTTTTATCACAAACTGCAACAAACGCAAAAACCGCCCGTCTTATAAGTGAAAAGCAAAGAGAATGAACCGGCAAACTAACATAGAAGAGATATACAGCAAATATTCTGCTCCGCTCTATTTCACAGCATTGCGGATAACAGGCTGCTGTTTTGAGGCAGAGGAGATAATGCAGGATTCCATACTCAAATACTACAACTTCCAACAAAAAGAGAGTATAGAAAAATTGGGAAGCTGGCTAAAGAGTATATGTATCCGCAAGGCACTTGACAAACTTAGGGAGAAACACCGTACCAAAGAGTTTCTGGAGGAATACAAAGAAGAGCAGATTGCAGCACCACCTCCACAACTCCAATACACGGTAGAGGAGATTAAAAAGGCACTCCTCCTTCTTCCCGACAACTACCGTACAATCCTCTCCCTCCACCTCTTTGAGGGGTATGACTACCAGGAGATTGAGCAGATAACCGGAACAAAAGAAGCCACACTGAGGAGCCTGTACAAAAGGGGAAAAGAGAAACTGGCGGCAACAATAATGGAAAACAAAAAGCAGTAAAATGGAAAACTTGGAAAAATACATACAGAGCAACTTGGAGCAGTTCAACCGCGGAGAATTGCCACAAGGACACGCAGAACGCTTTATGGCAAAACTGAAAGCCCAGCAGCCACAACCTGCACCAGTAAGGAAAAGGCTCCCTTGGAGACTTGCCGGAGCTATTTCAGCTGCAGCAGCCATCATAGCCCTTTACTTTACAATTGGAACCCCTTCACAGGAGCAGCTCGATATAATTGCCATTCAGGAACTTGCCCACGAAATGTATTTGGAGGAGGCAGAAATCCTTCAGATGTTTACAGAAGAGGAGCAATATATGATAAACTCCGTAAAATCCATTACAGAAGAGGCAATTCCACTGGCAGACCAGCTTCCCGACGAACTCTCCCCTGCAAGACGTGCAGAGATTCTGAAGGAATACTATAAGGCAAAAACAGCCAGCTTGAGACAGATAAAAACACTTTATGCGCAGAGTGACCAACCAATAGATTAACAAATTAAAAAACACACTAATATGAAAAGATTCTTTCTATCATTGGCAGTATTGGCAATAGGAACAGTTTCCCTGTTTGCCCAGAATACATTAACTAAAGAGTACAACTTTGGAAAAATTACCGGCATTGATGCAAGCTCTATATATGAGATAGAGGTTACTCAAGGAAATTCAGGAAAGGTAACAATTGAATATGATGAAGCATTTAAAGAGAGACTTATTGTAAAATATGAGAACGGTGAACTTGAACTTGGTATAGACTCCAAACAAGGCAATATTTTCAGAAATGACAAAAAATCCAAAAATGGCATTAAAGTATACCTTCAGATGCCTACAATAAAAGACTTGGAACTGTCGGGAGCATCTTCACTAAAAGCCACAGGCAAATTCAAAACAGAAGAACTTGAAATAGACCTTAGCGGGGCATCCTCAATTTCGGGATTGGAGATAGAGGGACTGGAACTCTCTGTAGAGTGCAGCGGAGCATCCAACCTAACTATGGCCGGTGACTTCAAAAATATGGAGGTAGATTGCTCAGGGGCCAGCACAGTTTCAATAAACGGTGACAGCTACTACTTTGAAGGTGAATTCAGCGGAGCGGTTACAGCAGCTATCTACGGAGACCACAACAACACAGAAGTAACCTGTTCAGGTGCCTCTAAAGTAACTCTTGAAGGAGAAACAGCCTACCTTAAATCTGTAACATCCGGAGCCAGCAGCTTAAAAGCGGAGAACTATACTGCAGCAAACGGCTACGCAGAGGTAACAGGTGCCAGCAATGCCAAAATAAGATGTACCGGAGACCTTAAAGTAATGGTTAGCCGCACCAGCAAACTCACCCACTACGGCAATCCTAACATCATAGACCTTAACAAAAACACAAACATAAGAAAAGGGGATTGATAATCCCCTTTCAATCTATCTATGTAAATTTCAAAAAAGAAGAGATTTCAAGGCTTGCGAACTCCTGAAAACCGGAGTTACCTTACGGTAATGAGGATTTGAAGGAGAAGCGTAACGAAGAAATCTCTTCTTTTTTAAATTTACCACCCGAATGGATGCTTGCATAATGGAATCCCAGCCAACGGATGATAATCCCCAACCAGTCCTACCGGAGTTGCAGCGTTAATGTCGTTTACAATCTGAATACAGTTGCGGGCCTCTGAAATTCTGAATCCTCTGCCGGCAAGAATCTCCTGATAACTCTTGGTATGCAACTCTGTAAAGCCCTCGCTGAACTCAAACTCAGTGCCGTCAATCATAATGGTACGGTAGGTCCTCTTCTCCCCTTGCACCGCATTTGCAGGAAGATGGTCTGCATTTATACTCAAGAAGTAACGCACTCTCGCCCTTTTCAGTTCAAGGAATCCGGCAACCCTGTCGTGTGATTTTACGTGTACAATATTGCGTTGCACAGGACCAAAAATCCACTGAAGCATATCATAAAAATGGACACCAATATTGGTTGCCACGCCACCGCTCTTGCGCTCATCCCCTTTCCAGCTGGTGTAGTACCAGTTTCCACGGGAAGTTATATAAGTAAGATCCACATCATAAATCTTGTCTGCAGGGCCATTCTGAATCTTCTCTTTCAGAGCCACTATAGAATCGTGCAATCTCAACTGTAAAATGTTGTATGCACAACAACCTGTCTCTTTCTCAATCTGCTCAAGAGCCTCAATATTACGGGCCTGCAACACCAACGGCTTCTCACAAATCACATTTGCCCCCAAACGCATTCCATAACGGACATGGGCATCGTGAAGGTAATTTGGGGTACATACCGATACAAAGTCAATTTTATCGGGAGTACCTTTAAGTTTTGTGCAATGCCTGTCAAAAAGCTCCTGTTGGGTAAAGAAACTTGCCTGTGGAAAGAAGCTGTCCATAATTCCCACACTGTCAAACGGATCGTATGCAGCTACAAGTTTGTTCCCTGTATCTTTAATTGCTCTAAGGTGACGCGGCGCAATGTAGCCTGCCGCCCCTATCAATGCAAAATTCTTCATATCCTATCTGTAAAATGCTTTAATTCCTTTGCAAATATAATGCAATTGTTCCTCTGTAAGTTCAGTATGCATAGGCAAAGACAATACTCTTCCCGACAATTCTATGCTGTTGGACAATACACTCTCCCCATCCAATGCCGGTCCCCCTCCGGCAACTTTTGCAATTGGAGCAAATGCCTCCTGCCTCTGCAATGGCAGCGGGTAATATATCATTGAAGGGATGTCCCTTTTTGCCAGGAATTCCTTCAGGGTATCCCTTTTCCCATCTGCCACCTTAAGGGTAAACTGATGGTATACGTGTGTGGTATATTCAGCTGTTACAGGGAGCTCTATTCCCTCTACCGATGCAAGCTCCAGGAGGTAATACCCGGCTGCACGCTGTCGGGAAGAAATATATTCATCCAAATGTTTGAGCTTTACATCCAAAACAGCTGCCTGCAGGGTATCCAGGCGTGAGTTGCACCCAATCATACTGTGGTGGTACTTCACCTTCTGGCCATGGTTGGCTATGCAATGCAGCTTCCCTGCCAGGTCTGCGTTATTGGTGAACATTGCCCCTCCGTCTCCAAAACACCCCAGGTTCTTTGACGGGAAGAAAGATGTGCATCCAATATCCCCTATTGTGCCTGTTTTAGGATTTTCCACGCCGTTAATATTCCCTTTCCAATGCGCCCCTATTGCCTGAGCATTGTCCTCCACCACATACAGATTATATTTGCGGGCTATCTCCATTATACGCCCCATATCTGCACACTGCCCGAACAGATGCACCGGTACAATTGCCCTTGTACGGGGAGTTATAGCCTCCTCTATCTTTGAAGGATCAATGTTGAAAGTATCCCACTCCACATCCACCAGCACAGGGGTAAGTCCCAACAATGCAATCACCTCTGCTGTAGCAACATAAGTGAATGCCGGAACAATTACCTCGTCTCCCCTCTGCAGCCCCAGTCCCATAAGTGCTATCTGAAGGGCATCTGTACCGTTGGCACAGGTAATTGCTGTTCCAACTCCCAAATATTCAGCAAGATTTGCTGAAAAATCCTTACATTTGGCACCGTTTATGAATTGAGCTGTATTTATTACTGTTTGCATGGAGGCATCTACCTCATCTTTAATTTTAAGGTACTGCCCAACCAAGTCAACCATTTTTATGTTCATAATATTACTGCTATTACATAAAACAAAACACTGATGCAAGCATAGATTTTGAAGGCAAGCAGCCTGCAACAGAGAAACATTTATACAAAGATAATGGAAAAAAGAATAACATATATTGCAGTAACGGCATTGTTCCTTCTGTATATTACTGCAGTTATATTGCTCTGTCTGCTGAACTTGTCAGACAAAACCCCAGAACTCCCAAAATTCTTTTTGGGTATCCCAATGGACAAATTGGTCCATTTCCTTATGTTCTTTGCATACCCCGCTATGGGCTGGCTTATGCTCACCTACAACAAAGCGCTTAGGTTGCGCCCAAGTTTCATCTTCCCGGTGCTCCTTATCACAGGACTCCTCTTTGCCGCCTTCACCGAAATGGCACAGGGACTCCTTACCACCTACCGCCAACCCGACAGCCTCGACTTCCTGGCCGATGCCATTGGCATTATCTCCAGCACTTGCCTGATTTGGGCACTGCAGAAACCTCTCCAGAAACTGTTTGACAGAATGCAAAGGTATTTTCACGGTATATTACACAAAAACTGTCGGGAATAACATTTTCTTCCCGACAGTTCTGTTTATATAAGGATTTCCTTATTTCTTCAAAAGTTCAAGACTTCTCTGGATAAATGTATGTAACTCCTTGCCCTTAAGCATATTGTTTGAAAGGAGCGCAAGATCTACTGTCTGTTTCATAAGATCATTGCCTTTTGCAAACTCCTCCATCAAAGATTTTCTCTGTGCAGTCAGCTCCTCAATCTCCTTGTTAAGCTTTTCCTTCTCATCCTTGTCTGCAACAGGAATATCCTCAGGTTTCACATCCTTGTTCTTCTCATCCAATACCTTCAGTGAGTTGTTTGCAGTATCGCTCTTGCTCTGTATATCTGCCACCTTACAAGCTGTTTCACCCTCCATAGAATCAATAATATCCTTAATGATAGGGCTCTCGTAGTTAAGGGTAATGGTGTACGAATCAGGCATAGAGCCGTAGAAGTTAAGGCCTCCGTTAAGGGCGCTCATCTCTCTGTAACGGCGCATGAACTCACTCTGGGTAATTACAATTGGAGCAGCAGTTGCACCAAGGTTGTCTACCTGTACGTGATAGTGGGCACCCTCTGGCAATACAGCCTCAAAAGCATATCCCAAATCTTTCTCCTGCCCAGCCTTAAGCACAGGTTTCTCTTTGTTCTCCTTCTGAATAAGATTGTCAATGCTATCTGCATCAACACGTGCAAAAGTGGAGTTCTCAAACTTGCTCTCCAACAAGTTCACAAAGTGCGCATCCAACTGGCTGTCAAATACAAGCACCTGGTAACCTCTGTTCTTTGCTGCCTCAATATATGAATACTGCGCTACAGGATCTGTAGTGTACAAGTATACCAGTTTGTTGTTCTTGTCGGTCTGCTCGCCCTCAATAAGGGTCTTGTACTCATCATACTTGAAATACTTGCCCTCAGTTGTCTTGAACAAAGCAAATTTTACAGCCTTGTCATAGAACTTCTCTTCTGAAAGCATTCCATACTCAATGAACAGTTTAAGATTGTCCCATTTCTCCTGGAATGCCTCTTTCTCGTTCCTTGAAATCTCATCCAAACGGTCTGCCACCTTTCTGGTAATGTATGTAGAGATTTTCTTCACATTTGCATCACTCTGCAAATAGCTTCTAGAAACGTTCAGCGGAATATCCGGTGAATCAATCACGCCATAAAGCAATGTAAGGAAATCCGGAACAATATTCTCTACAGAATCTGTTACAAACATCTGGTTGCAGTACAGCTGAATCTTGTTTTTTGAGATATCCATCCTGTCCTTAATCTTAGGAAAATAAAGGATACCTGTAAGGTTGAACGGATAATCTACATTCAAATGTATGTAGAACAAAGGATCATCCTGCATTGGGTAGAGTTTGCGGTAAAACTCCATATATTCGTCGGGAGTAATCTCAGATGGGGTCTTGCTCCAAAGAGGTGCCGTATCATTAATGATCTTGTCCTTATCTGTCTCCTCATATTTGCCGTCTTTCCACTCCTCCTCCTTGCCAAATGCAATTGGAACAGGCATAAATTTGCAGTACTTGTTCAAAAGCTCGTTAATCTTGCTCTTGCCTGCAAACTCCTTGCTCTCATCATCCAAATACAATACAATCTCGGTTCCTCTGTCACTCTTGTCAATCTCCTCCATATTGTACTCAGGAGAACCGTCACAGCTCCATTTAACGGCTTTAGCCCCCTCTTTCCAAGACAATGTTTTAATCTCCACCTTCTTTGAAACCATAAAAGAAGAGTAGAAACCCAAGCCAAAATGACCAATAATGCTGTTCAGCTGGTCTTTATATTTCTCAAGGAATTCACCTGCACTTGAAAAGGCAATCTGATTGATATATTTGTCAACCTCCTCTGCAGTCATACCAATACCCCTGTCAGTAATTGTAAGGGTATTCTCCTTATCATCCACAGCCACTCTAATGGTAAGGTCACCCAACTCGCCTTTAAACTCACCCTTAGAAGCAATAGCCTTCATCTTCTGCGAGGCATCAACAGCATTTGCCACAAGCTCTCTCAAGAAAATCTCATGATCAGAATACAAGAACTTTTTAATAACGGGGAAAATGTTCTCAGTAGTAACCCCTATCTTTCCATTTGCCATAATAATATCAATTTAAATCTTCTTCCCGATAGTTATCAAATGGCATACCACAAGAAAAAACTGACTAAATGGCAGAACCATTACCCTCATCAACCTTTATAAACTCATTCATAAGAGCTTTCATCTTCTCCTGCAGAATCCCTGTCTGCCCGTTTATATAATCGGAGTTCAGCCCTTCTGTAGGAGGATCCATTCTGAATGGAGGGGCAACTATCAATTTGGTCCTTTTTCCGGCAATCTTATGGGGACCGTCCAAGTAAACCATAACAATAGGCACATTGGCAAGGGCTGCCAGCATTATAACCCCAGAATGGAAAGGAAGCTGCTTCCTGTGGGTACCGTGAGCCCCTTCAGGAAAAATTGCAATATTTTCCCTGTCCTGATGCAACACCTTCAAAGACTCGTGTACCCAAGAAAGGTCGGGATTTTTACGATCTATAGGAATACATCTGGTATTACGCAAGAAGAAGCCAAACCCACGCTGCTCAAACCTGTCTTTTGCAGCAAGATTATGGATAATATCCTTGCTGAACATAGTGGTAACTATTGGCCCGTCAAGATGGCTGGTATGATTTATTACAAGTATAGACGGCTCATTCAATTTGAGAGCCTGCCTCTGTTTATCCACAAAATATACTTTGGGGCGGAGAAGCAGGCGTACAAGTACAGAAGTCGTCTTTTCAAGAGCAACTGTAGCTATTTTCATGCTGTATGTTTTTCTATATAGTCAATTACCTCTCCAATAGATGCAAACTTTGGAGCTCCCTCAAACTTAAAATCAAATTTTTTCTCAATAGCAAAACTTAGAAGCAGAATTGTAAGTGAATCCAATCCCATATCCTCTATAAGTCTTGTATCTGCTGTAAGGGCATCAGCATCAATATTTGGTTTGATTTGTTTGAAAATGGCTTTAAGCTCTGTAAATATATTCTCTCTTGTCATAGTTCTATAGTTTAGTTTCTGGAAACTTTCAAAGTTCCTGTACGTTTGAAGTCCTCTTTTCTTACAGTAAGTTTTGCAATACGGTGGGTAGAAGGAAGAGTCTGGTTAACCTCTACCAACAAAGCATTGAAATATTTCTCAACCTCCTCCCAAGGGGTATTTGCAAACTCCTCCATTCTTGGAAGCACCTCCACTGCAATTACACTTCTGCCATCAACCTCATCCTCCTTTACAAGACAATCTTTCAATTTGTCACATTTATAGAATGGCTCCTCCAAGCTCTCAGGGCTTACGTTCTCTCCATTTGAAAGAATAATCAGATTCTTAATTCTACCAGTAATGTACATATACCCCTCCTCATCAAATCTCACAAGGTCACCAGTCTTAAGCCAACCATCCTCAGTCATAGCTTCCGCAGTCTTTTCAGGATCCCCATAATAACCCAAGAACAGATTGTCACCTTTAATCCACAACTCTCCATCCACAACCTTAACCTCCTGACCAGGGTAAATCTTACCCACGGATGTAGGTTTCTCCACAACATCAATATTGCCTGAAGTAAGGTTTCCAGCCTCAGTCATACCATAACCGGCAAACAATGAGATTCCTACCTCACCAAATTCTCTGATCAGTTTTGGTGGAACATTGGCAGCACCAGCAATAATGAAACGGAGCTCACCACCCAAGAACTCTTTACCGTACATTTTTACAAGTCCCATAAGGATTTCACAAATACCTGGAACTGCAACCAGGCAAGTAGGTCTTATAGCAGGGAATTTTCCAAGAGTCTCTTTAACATTTGCTCCCGATACCCAAAGAGATCCAGTATATAAAGTAGACATAGTACCTCTGATAAGGCCAAATACGTGGCTTAGAGGCAAAACATTGGCATATCTGTGACAAGCGAGCTGTTTGCCAGGGCCAAAACAACCATTCAAAGAACCTCTCATTATAGCTCTATGAGGAAGAATTGCCCCTTTAGGTGCACCAGTAGTACCACCAGTAAAGAAAATTGCAGCAGGATCATCAGGATTAACCTCAGCAACTGGAGCCTGATTCTCTCCCTGCTCACTAATCTTAATTTTTGCACAAGGTGCTTTCTCTGCAATTGGGGCAAAAGACTCACCATAAGCAAGGGCCTTTACACCAAATTTCATACAACTGCCTACTACAGCAGGTTCTGGCAATTGTGAAGGAAGATTAATGGCAACATAACCTGCAGAAGTAACTGCAAGAAACATCTCAACAGCATCTATAGTTGTATTGTCAAGTATAGCAACTTTATCACCTTTCTCCAAGCCCAAAGAATTCAACAATGCCCTCTTATGGGCAACAGCACTGCACACCTGTGAATAAGTGAAAGTATTTACCGTATCTGAAAGAGCAGGCAAATCTTGCCATTTCTGCTCTATCCAAGTAACAAATTCAGAAATTGTAGGAATAAATTTCAATTGCTCCAGCTCCTCAGCAGGAAGCATATCTTCAAAATATCTTTGCATACTCAAATATTTTTCAATTATTTATGCAAAGATAATGAAAAGGAATACAGAATCAATCTGATAGTAGAAAGGGACCAAAAATTAAACGAAAATAATCAAAATAAGCATCAATAACAGCAATACTATGGAAATAACCCTTATGTAGCCAGCAACACTTCGCTGGTCTGACACTAAAGATTTTCTATATTTGTGAATGCTCATAATTCTGCTTTTGGATTATAACAATTGGGCAATCAAATAGTTTAAATAAGTAATGGTATTATACAAAAAAAAGACCTCCAGAATTTCTTCTGAAGGTCCTAAAAGTTGGCGGCTACCTCTTTCATTCAGGCTCGCGCCACGCGGCTCCCGGGCTTCCGTTACACACGCCCTCCGCCGGGCATCT
>JAZSEZ010000025.1:0-3697 GCA_045531975.1 Candidatus Egerieisoma sp.
TATATTTTACGGGAACAGCCCTGTGGGATTAGGGCTGTTAGGGTTAGGATGAGTGTTAGTGGTATGTGTTTCATTGCTGTGGTTATTTGGTGAGTTTTTCTTTGAGCTGGCGGGGTTCGTCTTTGGGTTGGGCGTTTTCTGTGCAGAGGCGGTCTAGTGAGGCTTTGAGTTCTTCGTTTTCTTTTCGCACGTTTACTATTTCCTTGTTTACTGAGGTGAGGTCTGCCAGGAGTTTTTTGTTTTCTGATGTGAGGAGGTTGATGGAGTCCTGCAGGTTCTGTATGAAGCTGTTGTTTCTTTTGCGGGTGCCGGCTATCCATCCTGCAAGGGCTGTAATGAGCGGGATGAGATAGGTTCCTATGAATTGGAGGGTGTTGTTTGTTTCCATTGTGTTGGTGTTTATTGGTTTGAGAAGTATAGTTTCATTTCTGCCATTCTGCGGCGTTGGAGTCCGGCGAGGGGTTTTCCTTTTGAGTGGATCCATTTGAGGAATTCATCGGTAATGGAGGTATCGTATGGATTGGCCTTGATCCTGGAGAGCAAAGCGCTGCGATGGAAATTCCCTGCCCCTACATTGTAGATGAATGAGATAAGGGCATCGTACATATTTTGGGTTAGGGCCAAATTGTATCTGTTCAGAGTGCGTTCACATTGTGCAATATCTTCCTGCAACAGGAGATTTGCCTGCAACTGTGTAATGACTGAATTGGGGGCCACATTGGATGTGTGTCCATATCCGATGGTCCATATTCCCGACGGGCAACGGTAGGCAGACAACTGGAGTCCTTCAAACTCCATGATGAGATTATAAGCTTGTTGTGAGGCTTTCATAGTGATGGGTTTTATAGTGTTCAAGCAAAAAGCCCCGCCAGCCGTAGTGGCGGACAGGGCTTGGTTCTGCTGTAGAGGCTTTTTACTCTCCAGTTTGCGGATCTGCAGTTAGAGTGGCCAATACAAGCATCTCTCCGGATTTTTCTCCGGTTGCAGTGTTTACAAAGAAGTATTTGACAAACACTTTTGGAGCTGCTGTGGTAGGAACTCCGTTCTTGGAATCAAAGTCTGCTTTAAGGTCAAACTCCTCAGATACTGCCTCTTTAGGCTCTCCAATCTGAACTGCCTTACTATAGGCATTGGTAACACCGTTGCTCTGCGGTGCAGATGCCATAATTACCAGTTTAAGGTCATCTACATTTTCAGGCTCTGAATCCAGGGTAAATGTAAATGTGGTTGGGGTAAGCACCACTGTGGCTATTGAAGGGGCCTCCACTCCTACCAGTGTAGGGGGTTCTGAGAGGGCAACACCACCGCATTTTACAATCCAGAAGTTCAGTCTGGAATAGAGATTGGAGCCTGTGATTTTGGATGAGGTACCCAAGATGCTTTTTCCTTTCTGGGAGAGTGCCAAGGCATTCCAGGCAAGGATTTGGGCATTGGTGAGAGATTTCCAGCTTTGTGAGAGCTGTTTGAAGATTGATTTTACTGCTCCCTGAGCAGAGGTTTTGAATCCACCGCCGTATCCGC
This sequence comes from Candidatus Egerieisoma sp., assembly GCA_045531975.1. Classification (GTDB taxonomy): domain Bacteria; phylum Bacteroidota; class Bacteroidia; order Bacteroidales; family UBA932; genus Egerieousia. The sequence continues at coordinate 1,522 of JAZSEZ010000025.1, forward strand.
GGTTTCTGATGTACTTGCGTCCGCGCACTTTGGCTGCGGTAACACCTTTTGCGGAGCCTGACATCTCCTCAAAAGCAATTGATGGAATGTACTTCATAACAGTTTGTATTAAGGGTTATTGTTTGTTTCTTACGGCAAACAGGTAGACGAAAGGGTCTGAACCTGTAGAGCGTTGTTTGGTGCTGGTTTGGGGAATATTGAGCATTCCGTTTTCAATCCGCCCCTCCGCCACATATACTCCGGGGCAATTGGCCTGGTGAGTGCCTCCAACAAGAAAAACATCAGTGGCCACGTCTGTAGGGAAACCTTCTAGCTGGGCGATAATTGGTTCTCCCCATCCGTCATACACATCACGGTAATAGAATGTGAGGAAGCACCAGTTTTCTGCAACATAGCAGATGTTGCTGCACCTCATTGGGGTAGTCTGGTAATTGAATGTTACTGGAGTGGTTTGTACAGTTGCAAGCGGGCCTCTTGTCCCTTTTCTGGCATAAAGGGTACAAACCAGAATGGTGAACTTGCCAAGAGTGTCATAACAGCCCAACTTTTCAAAACAGATTGTATTGGCATCCTTTACCCAAGTCTTGACAGTGGTAGCCAATGGTACAAGCTCTTCATAACTCTTACCCTCCCATAGCAGTTCTTCTGATTTGATGAAGCAACTGGTTACGGAACTCCTGCTTATAGCAAGATTGGGGACATAGAGTTCCAGTTGCTCTGCCTGCTGATACTCCTCTGTGGTAGTATCCACATCAAATCTGGCATTGAGGACAATGAAATCATCTGACTGGAAGTCACATATCTGAATGGCCGGTGCACCAAAATTATTTCCTTTTGAAGTTATCATTTCTGCGTGGTTTAGGTTTGTTACTGGTAAAATCCTGTACAGTCTATTGTAGCTACTTTCGACTGTTCTCCAGCCCTATGGGCTATGATACAGGTGGATACGGAGTCTCTGGTTTCTATCCAAGCCTGGAACAGCATTGGGGTATATCCCCTTTCTTCAGAGGCGCGCCCCAGAAGCCACATATTGGAGAACTTTGGAAGGGAAGAGAGATCATTGAGCTGGAATCTGGAGGAGGCTGCAATATTGTCTCCCAACATCTGCACGTTCACATTGGCAATGGGAATTGCGGGAGAAAGTTCCATATCCAGGTCTTTCACTGAATCTGTAGTTACAGAATCTGTTGTAACCCTTACTCTTGGGGCATAGATGTCATTATGCATAACAGACTCTTCCCGACAGATGGCTGCAACCTGCACTTCTTCTCCCGTAAAGCCTGTGGATTTGTCCAGCCAATAGAATGAGCAGTAGTATTTTTTACCCAACTCAGGGGTGTAACCCATTACCGATGTGTAGAAATTTGTGAGTTCTGCATCACCCCACTCTGGTGTATAACCTGGAGTAATGATAACAGCCTGCTCCCAACCGGATGAAGTGCCGGGGCTGAGTGACTGTGTCATTTTAAAAACAAGGAGATGATTTGGAGAGGGCTGCTGCAAACCAATAAAGCAGACAGTTTGAGGTGATATCCACAAATCGTCAAACTCCACGACAGGTATATCTGAAGCGTATGCAGGAGCATCTGATAAAATGGGCATTCCTGCCATACGCCTATGGATGTTCAGGCGGATATAAGCATTATGGGCTGTAAGCTGTGCAGCCTGTCCGAATACAACACTTCCTTTGAGCTTTTCAGCCAATACTGCCCACCCTGCCATCTGGGCTTGAGTAAGTTTTTTGTAACTGCGGGAAATTGCAGCAAAAGAACACCTTCTGGCAGCCTGGGCAACAGTGGTAATATGATTGTGCACTGCACGGGCTGAAAGAATCTGACGTCCTTTGCTCACTCTTGCAGTAACATCACCTGCCGAACCTCTGAACTGTCCGAATGCTATGGATGGAAGTGCTTTCATTTTGCGTATGCTTTTTACATACACAAAAATAATTTACGCTACATGTATATTTATAGAATTGGTTTCCAATGCTTTAGTATGCATCCAATTGCACTGTTAGCCCTATTGCAAAGATGCAATGGCAGACAAAGTATGGTAATTGGAACGGTACCCTGTAATGGTATCCAACAACAGATATCGGATATGAATCTGAATTGCAGGATATGTAGGAAGAGGATTGGGAAGTGTAAAACTTATTTCGGAAACATCAGCTGCAGGT
>JAZSEZ010000065.1:0-4502 GCA_045531975.1 Candidatus Egerieisoma sp.
ATTATTTAGTCCAGTCCCACCATACAGGGATAGAGTAAATCTTAGGATCCAAACCACCCTCAACACCAAGATGACCATAAAGCTCTTTAACAGTTTTATCAGTCTCTACAGTATTGTAGTCTGTTTCCAAATAACACTGCATCATTCTTCTAACATAGTATCTGTCAGATTGAGGATTTGTATCGAACTCTGACTCAGCCTTCATCCTGTACATAGGATCTTTGAATTTATATACTACACCAAAGTTCTCAATATTACCTGCATTGTAGTTGAATCTACGTACATCATTCCAAGTCTGATAGTTATAACCCATAGCAATGAGTTTCTGAGTCATAATGTCAGACATTGTAAGTGCCTCAGCAGTTTGAGCTACAGCAGCACTTGCCATGTAAGCATCAATATCCTCTTGAGCCATTGGAGCGTATGCGAATGAAACATCAAAACCTCTTGCAGTTGTGCTGCATCCGCTACCATGCCAATGAGCAAGTTTCTCATTCATACGTGCGAAGTGAGATTTGATACCCTCTTTGTAAGCAGCAAGAGCATCAGATTTTTTGTTCTGACGGAACAAAATCTCAGCTTTCAAGAAACACATCTCTGAATATGTCAAAATATCAGCATCTGAGTCAGGTCTTGTATAGAAAGCACCTGTACCCTGAACAAAGCCCATATTTCTTGATACTGTATTGTTTCCAGAAATATAACAGTTCATATCAGTTTTAGAAAGACCGTAGGTCTGGAACACTGCATCAGCTCTGTAGTTAACATATTTAACATCCTCAACGCAAGTAACGTTATCAGAGTTAGAATACAATGCACCTGGGTGATATGTAATCTCTACGTCAGTTGCAGTAACATTTACAGTTGCAGTAGCCTCATTGAACAATTTTTTAACATTGTTTACAAATGCGTCAACTGAAGTGTAATATTTAAGGATATCCTCTTGGCTATACACTTTCTTAACATCCTCAGTAGCTGGCATATAAGTAGACTGAATAGATGCGCCTGCATATCTGTTTACAGTCCATCCCTCATCCAAACCTTGTACATTTACACCAGCATCTCTTCTCCACTCATAGCTCTTAATTGAAGCACCATCATCGCTCAATACTACGTTACACATCGCAGAAGGGATAAGCTTGTCTGCACGTGGATCCTCTACACCAGAACCGTTAAGGTTAGTAAGAAGCTCAATATACCATCTGTTAAGTCTTTGACCAGTACCCCAAGCTGCAGTATTATAGATGGTGTTAGGACCAAATGCATCACCGTTGATAGGAGCTGTAGTAGAAGTCTCAACATTGTAGTGAGTTACTTTTGTATTCTCTGCGTTAGATTGAGGAGCCTTGCTGATAGCTGTCAAAATAGCCTCCATATCATATTTGTCAGTCTTAGATAGGGTACCCATCCAACGAGCTTTCAAACCCCAGCAAAGTTTAATCCATTTGTTAACGTCTCCACCGTTCCAGGTATCACCAGCTGAAAGTGGAGTAGCACCAGACTCTTGAGGTTTAGAGAACAACTCAATAGCTCTGTCAATGTCAGCCATACAGCCTTCGTAAACTACATCACCAGTATCAAAACTTGGAGAGAAGTCAGGACCGATTGCTTCTGTGTAAGGAATCTCACCAAACAAATCAGCCATCATCATATAACCCATTGATTTAAGAACAAGACCTGCAGCTTCATAGTGGTATGCACCAGTCTCCTGAGCTTTCTTAAGAATATCAGGGATATTGTTAGCTGCACCTACAAACCATTGCTGGTAAGGAGTAATGTTCATATCCTGCCATGGATCCCAAGTTGCCATTCTTGAAATATGGTTATTCTTGGCAACGTTGGTAAGCATCTGGGCGGCAGCAGTTGTTCTAACACTTGCAGAACCATAAGCATACATATAGTAGTGCTGTATCCACGGTAATCTGATCTCAACTGAAGCACTCTCATTACTTGGGGTATCAGGGTTAGTATTTACATCCAACCAATTCTCACAAGAGGTAGCTCCAAAAATCAAGATTAGTGATAAAATTGAGTATAGTAATTTTTTCATTTCTGTAATCTTTTAAATTTTTAGAATGTTAAGTTTAGACCAAAACCGAATGATCTCTGAACAGGAACACCGCAATAATCAATACCAACTGAACCTGAACCACCAGTTGCACCTACAGCAGCAACCTCTGGATCCATACCACCTTCGTAGTTAGTCCAAGTGAACAAGTTGTTAGCTGAGAATGTAGCTGACAAACCTTTAAGGAAGTTCTGGCCTTTGATAAGGTTAGAGAAATCATATGATACGTTCAAAGCACGAAGTTTCAACCAGTTAACCTCAGTCAAGAAGTTATCAGCATGTTTGCCGTAGTTGCTCCAGTACTCCTGAATCATGTACTCACCTGATTTGTTTACACCACCAATAACATAGTTCTCACCTCTTCTATAAGTCTGCTCAAATGGCTCACCAGTTTCAGCATTGATACCGCTTACTGTTACAGCATCACGATTCAAAGTCTGCATTGACTGACCTCTCTGAGTCAAGTAGTATTGTGTACCGTTGTATACATCGCCACCTACACGGAAATCCAACAAGAATGAGAATGTAAGATCTTTGATACGGAAACTGTTTGTCAAACCACCAGTAAATTTAGGCTCACGGTTACCAACGATGTTACCATCACTTGCAGTTGGTTTGTACTGACCTTTATTAGGGTCTACCAAGAACTTGCCAGTCTCTTCATCTTTCTGCCACTCGCTACCGGTTAGACCAAGGAAGTAACCACCGTTAGGAATTGAAGCAGCTTTAACACCACCAATTTGAGCATCAGTTACGTAGAAATAAGAGATACCATCTACGAAATCACCAAGAGTACCACGGTTACCCGCCATATTCAAAGTGATATCCCAAGTGAAGTTCTTCTTCTCAATAGGAGTACCTGTAATCATCAACTCCATACCCTCATTCTTAACTGAACCTGAGTTCATAGCGAAGAAGATATAACCAGTTGACTGAGTCAAACGAGGAGCTACAATCTGATCACGAGTCTCTGATCTATAGTAAGTGTAGTCAACTCCCAAACGGCCGTTGAAGAATTTCAACTCAGCACCAACCTCCCAAGCTCTTTGACGCTCTGGTCTCAAGAATCTGTGTCCTGCTGACCATTCATTACCAATACCTGTGAAACCAGGAAGTACTGAAGCAGAAGCCCACATATAAGTGTTAGTTGAATATGGAGAAGCATCCTTACCTACCTCAGCCCATGAACCACGGATTTTACCAAATGTAAGAACATCGTTCTTAGGAAGAACCTCAGTGAATACGAATGATCCTGATACAGATGGATAGAAGTATGATCTGTTCTCTGTAGGAAGAGTTGATGACCAGTCATTACGGCCGGTTACTGTCAAGTAGATCATATTTTTCCATGATGCTCTAACCTCACCGTATACACCAACTAAACGTTTTTTGCTAGTACCGTCTGTGAAGAATTTGTTTTCGTCAAGAATATTGCTGAATGAAATTGTACCTGGAACTGTGAAATCCCAACCCCACATAGCGTTAGAGAAACGGTCAGTAGCCTCAGATGCGTGACCTACCAATGCCGCAACATCAAAATCTCCCCAAGTTTTGTGGAAGTTCAACATGATGTTAGTGTTCAAGTAGTTGTATTTAACTTTAGTTTTACTCAAACGACCGTTCTGATACATCTCGTTAACGTTACCACCTGGAGCGATATATGTATAAGCATCATTGTTATATGAGTCAAGACCGAGTCTTGCAGACAAACTCAACCACTCAGTGAACTCAAAGCCAAGGTTTACAGCACCTGTAATACGCTCGTTCTTGTCAGTCATCTTGTTTTTGTTGATGATCCAGTAAGGGTTCTCAACCTGAGACTCTGGAGCGATATTAGGGAACAATTGGATTTTCTCACCCTCATCAGTGATCCAATTTGACATTCTGTTGTTTCTTGACCAGCCGTAAAGAGCAGTCATAGTACCGTTACCACCACCTGAGTAAAGACCTGATGAAGTAAGGGTTTTGTCAGTATTTGCAACTGAGTAAGATACGTTTGCACCTACAGTAAATTTGCCATATTTCTGCTCACCGTTGAAACGGAAAGTAGTTTTATCATAACCAGTACCTGGGATAACACCGTCTTGGTCATAACGAGAAGCTGACAAATAGAAATTACCGTTTTTGTGCCCGCCTGATACGCTAAAGCTGTTATCCCATGTAGAAGCTCCCTGGAAGAAGTCAGCAATGTTATCATAAACAGGACCAGTGATTTTCTCACCCCATGATTGAGTTACATTCTCAGTTAGCAATGTGCCAGCCTCATTGTAGCTACCTGCACCGTAAACACCCTGAACCTCAGGAACAGCAGATGCATAAGCGTAAGTATATTTAGAAGATACGTTAACTTTTACAGCGCCCTCAGAACCTTTTTTAGTTGTGATCAATACAACACCGTCAGCAGCACGTGAACCGTAAAGAGCGGCAGCAGCAG
>JAZSEZ010000044.1:0-4023 GCA_045531975.1 Candidatus Egerieisoma sp.
GACAGAAAACTCAGAAGCAATGTTTGTCAAATGCACCTACAAACTATAATATATATCTCAGTATTGTTGTTGGTAACCCCGCTTAGCGGGATAGCCTCTCCCAGGGTAAACATAACCCCGGGAGATGGCTTAACCAAAGAGATTCCAATAGATAATTCTCAAGATAGAGAGCTGAAAAATGTCTTTTGGAAAGAGTGGAAAAAGGCAGCAGAGAGGGTGAGGGTGCACAGAGCCCAATGGCATAAGATCTTTGAGAGTTTGGGTGCAGATGCTCAAGAATGTGAGGCAATTATCTTCCCGGAGCAATTGAGGTATTCCCGCCTGCAAAATGGGATGGAAGAGGGGGCAACAATAGCACTATATGTAAAAGGTGGCACCCAGGCGGCAAATTTTTCAGTAGGGTATTTTCAGATGAAACCCTCATTCGTAGAGGAGGTAGAGGCAGCATGGATGAAAAGCCCGCTCCGCCACAATTACAAGCTTTATTTTGATTTAAGGGATTCACAATCTTCCCGACAAAAAAGGCTTGAAAGGCTCCTGGATGAGCAGTGGCAGTGCGTTTACCTTGGAATGTTCTACAGGCTTGTGAGGGAAAGGATTCCTGAACTGGAGAAACTGTCGGGAAGAGAAAGGGTACTCCTTATGGCAACGGCATATAACAGGGATTTTGATGCTTCACTGGAGCAGCTGCAGCTGATGAGGGAGGATTATATGTTCCATACAGACATTTTCCCATCCGAAAATACAGAGTATTACTCATACGGAGAAATCTCTGCCCAGTGGTACTCAGAAATTGTAAAGTTGGATTATTAACCTTTAAAACCATATTACTATGAACAGAATTTTTACAACTCTTATTTGCATTGTATCTGTTGCAATTATCTCTTCGTGTGGTAATGGCGCATCTGAAGGGGAAAAAGCGGCAAAGAATGTTAAGGAGAAAGTGGAGGAGATTACCCAAACAGGTATGTTTGGAGACAAGACCCGTAAAGCGGCTGATGCAGCCTTTAAAAAGGTTGGACTATCTGTAGACAAACTGGCTCCGGGTTTTGATTACAGAGATGAGGATTCAATAAAAGTATTCACCGGAGTTATATATCAGGGAAAATATGAGGCATCGGCAATTTATGTAAAGAAAGATATGACTGATGTTACCCGGGAGGAGTATGAGGCTTATGTAAACAAGGTTTATGCTTTAACAAAAGAGATTGCAGAAGATGGTAAGGCCATATATGGTTTTGAGTTGAAAAGCAACCCGGAGGAGGCAATGTCTGAGATTCCTGTAGAAGAGATTCTGAGTAAGAATATATTGGGAATAAAGATAAGTATGGGTGACTGGGGATTCAAGAAAAATGGAGAATTGAAACGAATGGCTGTTGAACTTATTGATGCAAACAGCAAGTGGCCCGCACGATTGAAAGTGAATTATTACTCTGCACTCCAGAAATCATTTGATGATACAATGAAAGATGCGGAGAAAGCTCTTGAGGATCCAAAGGTGCAGAAAGAATTGGAGAAAGTCTTTAAGAAATAGTTTCCCGATAAATTGTAAATGGGTTTATGTATAATTTAAAAATAGGAGAAATTTATTATGGCATTCTGTGGAAATTGTGGAAATAAAGTGGAGGATAATGTAAAATTCTGTCCTTCTTGTGGAAACGTTATGAATACAACAGCAACACCTGCTGAACCCGTACAGCCTCCGGTAGAACCCCAGCCACAACAGGTATATGAGCAGCCGGTGCAACCGGAGCCTACAGCAGAAGAGAAATTGCAGCAGGCAACAACAGCCGTGGATAATTTTGCCCAAAAACTTGGCAATACTGCAGACAGTACTGCCCAATTCTCAAAAGAGGACATTGAGCAGAACAAGGTGATGTCTGTACTGGCATATTTCGGTTTTCTTGTAATAGTTCCGGTTATAGCGGCAAAGAACTCACCGTTTGCAAAATTCCACGCAAATCAGGGATTGGTTCTGTTCCTTTCAATGATTGCCTGGATTATTGCAGATTCAATTGTAAGTGCAATCTTAAGGGCAATCCTATGGAAAGGCTTGGGTTTGTGGAGCATTTACTCTCTATGTACTACAGTATTGGATATCTGTTATATAGGATTTACAATCCTTGCAATTATAGGTATTATTAATGTCCTTAACGGTAGGGCAAAAGACCTTCCTCTTATTGGCAAGTTCCGTATTCTGAAGTGAAAAATGCAATTTAAATATCAAGAAATACAAATGATTATGAAAAGATATATTTTGGCAATATTGTCGGTGTTCCTGGCTTGCAGTTATACAAATGCACAAATCTCATTTTATGGAGAATGGTACCGCAAAGGGAGCGGCAAGTTGGACAGCAAGATGTGGCATACCCCAACTGCAAGCCGCAGCGAGTATTACGGAGATGCAGAGGGTGCAGGAACTGTTATGATATTCAAATTTGATGAGATGAAAGCCTATATCATTGATGATGCAAAGAAAACAATAATGATTATAGACGATGTTAACAAGCTCTCCACTAACAGGGTTGTAGGAATGGATATTGAAGTTTCGCACTCAAGTTCCAAAGAGTTCAAAGGGATTGAAGATATTGAAGGAAAGGAGTGTGAGCATTATCTGATAAAGAGTGAGGCTACATACAAAGGAGGAGGAAAAGAAAAAGCCTCTTATAATGAGTGGATTTGGCCTGCACTCAAGACAAAATTCTACAATGGCAGCATCCAGCACGACAACACCCACTACTCTATGGATTATACCCTTGTCATGAGAAACATACAGATAGGTGGGCAACCGTCCCATCTTTTTGATATACCACAGGGGTACAAAACAATGGTATTGCCTGCCGGGGGGCTGATGGAAATGATAACCGGAAAGCCTAAAACTGAAAACGACAAGATGGTTGATGAGAAGAAGAATGAGGCTACCCAGATGATGAATGCCTTTAAAGAGAAACTTGATAACAGCAAGAGCAGCGGAAAGAGCCAGGAGGAGCAGTTGAAAGGACTGATGGAACTGCTGGGAACCCAAAAGAAGAATTAAAAACCTTAAAGCGCAACTGTTGCAATGAAACGGATAATTATGATATTGACAGTTGGCATTATTGCAATGGCTGATGCCACTGCGCAGAATTCTGCAGTACTGGAGAAAATGGACAAAATTCTCTCCCAGCTCTCGGATTCACACAAATATATCTTCTTTGAGGATTTTAACTCCACCGGTATTGGATCCATAGCCGCATCTGAACTTAAAATGGACTATTCTTCATCTGCCGCCGACAAGGCAATGTATGAGAAAGAGTTGAACCATTACCTCTCACAATTGGGTACCGGCTACATAAGCCTTCCGCAAGCTGGAGAGTATGTAAGTGAAGATGTGGATCTTATGGGGATGTTTGTTGTAAACTGCCGTTTTCCGGCAGTGGATATTGAATCTTATGCAAGCTCAATTTCCAATCCACTCCGCCCGTTTCAAGAGGGAAAAACCACCGGAATGAGTACAGAGAAACTTAACCTGTTTGATTTTGCAGCAGCCTTGCAGGAGATTGCAAAGGTACAGGATGTGGAAGGTGAGAAATATGAGTGGATACTGGCCAAAAACGGATTCAACCACCGTTTTACTTTGGAAGATAAGGGGAACGGCTTTACAATCACCCTATTGGGGATAAACCAGTTGGATGAATACTCGTCGGGACCGGCAGCACCACAGGGAACCGGGGTTGTTGCGGCAGAAGTCTCAAATTTGAGTGCTGCGGAGAAATTGCAACAGACAGCAGGAACTTCTCTTCCCGACAGTTATACTATTTGGATAAAGACCTCCACCAACTGGTACATAGCAGTGAAAGAGGGAAAACAGGGGGTATTCCTCAAACTGGCTCTAAAAGCCAACGGAGACATGAATTATATGCAGGGGAGCGGATTTTATGTAAAACCTCAGGGTGGCGGATATGCCAAATACACCTATACCAATGGGAAATGGGGTGCTGGTGCAAGTGTAAATGCCTCAGAGATTGGAGGGGTGTTGCAGGG
>JAZSEZ010000095.1:0-7470 GCA_045531975.1 Candidatus Egerieisoma sp.
TATAACCTAAAGCAGTATTAGGCGGTAACTGATGATATATGCCACTGTTCCCATTTATTATTAGTTGTGGCAGAATTGAATATGATAACTGGAGTCTTGGCGACAATTGTTTCCAGAACTTGTTGAGTTCCTTGGAAAAAGAGGCACCATCTGCCCTTATGCCCAATTTTGCATTGAATTTCTTATCATATGACTCATAGTTTACTGACATAAAAGGGGCGTAGGAAAAATAATTCATATTAGTATAATATTCGTTATCATACTCTTTCTTGTAGGAATTACATTCATATATGTTGAACGCCGTTTGTAAGCCAGCCAACAATTGCCACCTCCCAAGATACAATCTCTGTTCTCCCCTTATCCCTATCTTCTGTTCGCTGGATTTTATGTTCAAGATAAGATTATCTTCTGTTGAACTGTCGTTTCCTGCATACTTTATATTGCTGTTATTGAAATAGTTATAATTTAAACTCAAATTAAACTTGCTGTTATTGCCATAATGTGAATAAGAAGACCCCAATGTAAATGTATTCTGCTTTATAACAGGCAAATAGCTTAGCAGATACTCCACATTTTCCCCTTTCTCCTCCGTATTGAGTTTCATCCTGTCTATACCTCCCAAAAATAAAAATGAAATCTCATCTTTAGGAGTTATCCTGTGCTTTATCCCAAACTGTCCATCTATATAATTGGGTAAGAAGGGGAGTCCCAGCAATTTAAAGAGAAATTGCAGATAAGACTGTCGGGAAGAAAATATGAAAGTTGTATTCTCTCCAAAATGTCCAATACCGCTCACCCCAACTTCAGATGCACCTATTTTGGCTTTAAATGAGTTTTTCAAAGGATCACCACTCATCATTCTAATATCCATCACAGACGACAGAACACCACCCATATTAACAGGGAGAGCACCTGTATAAAACTGAACCTGTTCAATAAGATCTGCATTTATAATCCCCACAGGGCCACCAGAAGCCCCTTGAGTGGAAAAATGATTGATATTTGGAATCTCTATTCCATCAACATAATATGCATTCTCAGCAGGGGAACCACCCCTTACAATCAGATCATTTCTATAACCAATAGGGGAGTAGGCAACTCCAGGATATGAACGGATCACCCTTGAAATATCCTTATTGGCCCCAGGCAACTTCTCAATATCAGCAACCCCTATAACCTGTTTCCCAACCCCAGCATCCTTAACCCTCTCCAAAATGGAACTCCTCACAACAACACCGCTTAACACAGCAACATCCTCATCCATCTGGATATTTACAAATGGAGTAGCAGCTGAAATTATATACTCAGGCGTAACTGTTGTAACATACCCCAGAGAAGAGGCACTTATCCTGTATATACCGGCAGGCACACCGGTAATTACAAATGAACCGGTAGTGTCCGTAATTGCGTAAAGCTTCTCATTACCTACAATAAAGACCGTAGCATATCCAACAGGTTCTCTGCTCAATGAAGATATTACCCTACCCGAAACATTAAATTTACTTTGAGAAAAAGCTGTCTGAGAAAATACTTTTCCCGATAAAATAATCAGCAACAACACAAATGCCTGAATAATCCTTTTCATCGTCTCTATGGTTTACATAATAACAGACAAACGGTCATTAATGTTTTGTTACGCATATTTTACACAAAGTGCGGTTTTTATTCCGCATATTTTATGTAAAAGTGCGGTTTTTGTTCCGCGCTTTTGTATATTTGCATAAAATCATAAGGATATGGAAAAATTATATGAACTCTACTCTAAAAAACTAAAGACAGTTTCTACTGACTTTGTTCGCTATCTATATCATCGAATCAATTGGGATTCTCAATTGATAGTAATTATGGGGGCACGAGGCGTAGGTAAAACTACAATGGTCCTTCAGCATATTCTTATGACAGACGCAAAGAAAGAATCTCTGTATATTTCTGCTGACAACACCTACTTTGCAGGAAACACACTTTACGATATTGCAACAAAGTTTGCACAGGGAGGAGGCAAGATTCTTTATATTGATGAAGTACATAAATACCAGGACTGGTCAAAGGAAGTTAAGATGATGTATGATTTCCTTCCAGATCTTAAAGTTGTGGTAACTGGTTCATCAATCCTTGAACTAATCAGAGGTACAGATGCAGATCTAAGTAGAAGAGCAATAAGATATACACTTGAGGGACTCTCATTCCGTGAATATCTGAACTTTTCTCTTGGCCTGAATATTCCTACATATACTCTTGAAGAAATTCTCAATGGCAAGGTAGAACTTCCGCAAGAAGTCAAATATCCATTAGCTCACTTTAAGGAATATCTAAGCAAAGGGTATTTCCCATTCTTTAAACAGGATGATTATTTACAGCGTCTTGAGAATGTTATTAACCAGACTATGGAAGTTGACATTCCAGTATACGCAAAGATGAATATTTCCACTGCACGCAAGTTAAAACAACTTCTCTATGTTATCTCCAGAAGCGTTCCATTCAAACCGAACTTCACAGAAATTGGTAGAGCGATTTCATCTGACAGAGGAACTGTAGCTGATCATATGGTCTATATGGAGAAGTCTACCTTGATTCGACAACTTAATTTTGCCCCTAATGGTATGGATCTTGTTCAGAAAGTTGATAAGATTTACTTAGGAAACCCGTGCTTCATCTATGCTCTTGCTGATGATAGTCCGGAGATTGGAAACATTCGAGAGACATTCTTCTACTGTGCAATGTGTGTCAACCATAAGGTTACAGCATCGCCTGCTGCCGATTTTCTTGTCAAAGGTCATACGTTTGAAGTAGGAGGAAAGTCCAAGAAGCAAAAACAAATTAAGAACGTAAATGATGCATTTGTAGTAAAAGACGATATTGAGAACTCTTATATGAACATCATTCCTCTATGGACATTTGGTTTCAACTACTAAGCAACACGAGAGCTTGCAACTCCTGCCGAAATCCTCTAATTTTATGCTTTTAATTGCATTTTGTATGAATAAAATACGGATTACAGCAATAAGGCAGACGGTTTACCCAGACTTGATGGCCAAATACGAGAATCCCATTGAGCATGCCTGCGATGTAAAGGTTGGACAGCAGTGGATTTCTATTAATGGTGAATGTCCCAACGGGATGTGTCCTTCTGCATGGTCTTCCATGCGGGAGTTTGTGGAGTCATTGGCCAAAGGAGAGGGTAATTTTTACGATGGATGGATGAAAAATCCGATGAGTGCTATGATCAGTTGCAATGACGGTTTCCGCCCGTTCAGTTTTTATATTGAGGTCATTGATTAGTGAAGCGTGTTCCAAACATAATCTCTGCGTTCAGAATTCTTGGTGCCATATGCCTTCTTTTATGCCATCCGGCAAGTGTGGTCTTCTGGGTAATCTATTGTCTATGCGGCATCAGTGATATGCTGGATGGTTACCTGGCGCTGAAGCTCAATGTCGGGAGTAAAACCGGTGCCCCTCAAGCTCTCTGTACATCTTGCAATTCCAGCCGAAATCCTGTAATTTTACGTATACAAATAGAAATTTGACTATGAAATTTCAAAGACTGCTACTTTGCATAATTCTATCCATATCAGTTGTGACAATATCCAATGCCGAAGAAAAGAAGGGCATTAAAGGTTTTTCTGGTGGAATGATGATACATTCGGGATACCAGTATGGAGGCGACAACCCATACAATTTAGATATCAGCAGTCCTACTTTTGGCATTGGCGGTTGTGCCAAAATTCATCTTTCCAAGCATTTCAGGACAGGATTTGAAGGATATTTTTCTACAGCTCCAATCAGGAAAGATGTGCAAAGCGGAAGTCACAACAAACTGTTCTGGACAGGCATTTTAGCGGATTGTTATTGGCAGAAAGGGAAACTTGTTCCATACGTAGGGACCACAATGGGAGGTGGAATGGAAACATCCTTTTATATGTTTGAAGGAGATAAACACGACTGGGAACTTGAGCAAAAATCGGTACTGCACAAGCAGCCATTCTTTGCCATAGATCCTTATGTAGGAATAGAATATGCTGTAGGCAAAGCACTCAGGCTTACTCTTAAGGCCGACTGGCTTCTTGCCATAAACTCAGACGGCTTGAACAAGCCAATGGGACCACGCATATACTTCGGATTCATATTTGCACACTAATTTGGGTATTTATTTCTATAAATATGGTTTATATCTAAACTGTGTATAAAAGTGTGTACAAGGCTTGTAAATTACTGATAATCAGTGTTTATTGTGGAGATGGGCGGACTATCCGTAGCATTTTGCGCACGCTGATAGAGTATTGTAACTAATAGAATATCAGCATTATAAGTATAAAGGAGTATTACCCAGTCTATTTGCAAAACTCAAAATTTCTGCGTAACTTTCTGCGTAAATTTAATTATGTGGAGGATATGATATGGCAGTAAAGTTTTACTTAGACGCAAGAGCAAACAAACACAATGAGTACCCAATTAGAGCTTCTTTCAGTATAAAGAATCAGAAGCTTGCAACGTCTATTGGTATCAGTGTTTCTGAGGAGGTTTGGAATAATGGTAAGGTTAGGAGTAAAAAGTACACCAACAGTAAAGGAATTACTGGCCTTGAAATAAATTCCACTATCAGTAAAATAGAAAATCATTTTGCTCAATATGAGTTGGAGCTTGATGGTAAGCCTTCAACTGAAGATATCAAACATGAACTTCAAAAAGCTTTGGGTAATACAAAAAAAGAGGAGCAGAAAGTAACGGCAAAACCAAGGACAATTTTTGATGATCTAAAGGAATTTGTGAGTGAACAAAGTGTAGCCTGTCAATGGGCTTATGCTACTGTGCAGTGCTGGACAACTTTTACCCATCATCTTGAATCTTTCGGGAAGAAAATTGAATATGCCGATTTCAACGAAACGGGCATAAATAAATTTGTGAGGCATCTAAGAGTGGAAAGGGAACTGGAAGAGAAAACAGTACAAAAGCAGTTCAATAATCTCAAATGGTTTCTTAATTGGTCTATCCGTAAGGGCTACTGTAAAGAGGAATACATCAATAAGTACAGACCTAAATTCAAGGTCCTGGAAAAACCAGTCATATTCCTTACAAAGGAAGAGCTGCTAAAGCTCTACAGTTACCAGATACCGGCCAATGGAACAAAAGTGAAACTAACAGACATGAATGGGCTGGAGTATGAAAAGACAGTACAGGAAGCTGGTGCCCTGGAGAAGACAAGAGATTTGTTCTGTTTCTGTGCCTTTACCTCTCTTCGTTATTCAGATATGGCAAAAGTAAAACCTTCAGACATTGATGGGGAAACCTTGTACATAACAACTCAAAAAACTAATGACAGACTCCCGATAGATTTGAACAAGTTTGCAAAAGATATCCTGGAAAAATACAAAGCACTCGGACCAAAAACAGGTTTGTCTCTTCCAGTAATCTCCAACCAGAAGATGAACAAATATATTAAGGATCTTTGCGAACTATGTGGATTCAATACTCCAATTACAAAAGTCTGTTACCGTGCTGGAGTCAGAGTGGAAGAGACATTCCCTAAATATGAACTAGTAGGAACTCATGCCGGCCGTAGAACCTTTATCTGTTTTGCACTTTCCAGTGGTGTGCCTCCTCAAATAGTAATGAAGTGGACAGGACACTCAGACTATAAAGCAATGCGTCCATACATTGATATAGCAGAGAAAACAAAAGCAGATGCAATGAAGTTAATTGAGAATGCTTGGGGAATGTAATGGTAAATATTTTTTGTTTTGTCCGAAATATATGCTAAATTTCGGACAAAATTAAGTTGTTTTTTCAATGGAAAGTATTGTAAAACAAGTAGAAAGCAAGATAATATCCCGAAAGAGGGGGGTGTTTGTATTTCCAACAGATTTTGCGTCTCTTGGTACACCAGAATCAATTACAAAAAGCCTTCAGCGCTTAAAGGCTTCTGGTTTATTGATAAGAGTGGCGCACGGGGTTTATTATTACCCTAAAATTGACACTAAATATGGTCTTGGGGCTATTCCTCCAACCATTTTAGAAATAGCATACGCAATTGCCAGTAGAGACAAAGCTAGAATATATCCTACAGGAGCATTTGCAATGCATGCACTAGGTTTTACAACTCAGGTTCCAGCAAATGTTGTCTTTGTAACAGATGGTGCGCAAAGGCAGATAACTATTGGAAAAGGAAAGGGAATTCTTTTCAAACATTCAGATGAAGCAAGGAATTTTGCGTACTGGTCAAAAGAGTTTCAACTTATAGTTTCAGCCCTAAGAGAAATAGGAGAGGAAAATGTAACAGCAGAGCAGCTGGAAACAATAAAAGGTCTCTTGAGCACAATTTGTAAAGAAAAATTCAATCACGATATCTCACTGGCTCCGGCCTGGATTAGAAAAATACTTTTAACTCTATGAAATTTGTAACACTACCAATAGCAGCCCAACAGAATTTTATAAGAATTCTCAGCAGTGAAACAGGATTGGATCCTCAAATTATTGAAAAAGATTGGTGGGTAACAACAGTCCTTAGAGCCTTGTTTGCACTACCATATGCAGAAGCACTCTCTTTCAAAGGGGGAACATCACTTTCAAAATGTTGGAACCTTATAGAAAGGTTTTCTGAAGATGTAGACATTGCTGTCTCCAGAGAATATCTGGGTTTTCCTGGGGTTTTAAGCAAAACTCAAGTAAGTGACAAATTACGTAGAGCAGCTTGCACATTTGTGAGAGAAAAACTTCAATATGATTTGAAGGATAAAATGATTGAACAAGGTGTCCCTCAGGAACTATTTTCAATAAATGTTAATATCACTCCTGTCACAACCACAGATCCAGAAAAGATAGAGGTGAATTACCAGACCAATTTTGAACAAGGAGCATATGTAAGAAACACGGTAATTATAGAAGTTAGTGGCCGATCAATGTCTGAGCCATTGCAGCAAGTAGACCTTAAATCATTATTGGAGGATCACTTTGCAGACGCACCATTTATTGAGTCTGCGGTGCGTGTTAATGCAGTATTGCCTGAGAGAACATTTTTGGAGAAAATATGCCTGTTGCACGAGGAATTTTCCAACATTCCAACAGCTATACGTGTGGAGAGAATGTCAAGACACCTATACGATATCATACAAATCTGTAGAACGGATATTGCAAAACGAGCTTTGGAAGATAAAGAATTGTTCCAATCAATTGTAGAGCACAGAAAAAACTTCATAGGACTAAAGGGATTTGACTACTCTACTCTTGCTTCATCAACGCTTAATATAGTACCACCATCAGATGTGATATCCGAATGGAAGAAAGACTATGAGCGAATGCAGGAATCAATGATTTATGGAGAATCACTTCCATTCAACAAACTCATAGAGCAAATCTCAGAACTCAACAAATGGATCAATCAGATGTAAGATAGCATTTAGTAGAATGTGTACCCAAAACCTCAAAACGGGTACACATTTTTTATTCAACAAAACGGGACATTTTTGTGAATGAACA
>JAZSEZ010000088.1:0-17813 GCA_045531975.1 Candidatus Egerieisoma sp.
ACCTGTATGCTCCAAAAGTACAGCAACGAATCTCTCCATTGAGCCGAACGGAGCACGGTGAATCATAATAGGACGGTATTTCTTATCATCTGCACCTGTGTACTCAAGGTCAAATCTCTCAGGAAGGTTGTAGTCTACCTGAATTGTACCCAACTGCCATTTTCTGCCAATTGCATCCTTAACCATAAAGTCAAGTTTAGGGCCGTAGAATGCAGCCTCACCATACTCAACCACAGTATTGAGACCTTTCTCCTGAGCTGCCTCAATAATTGCATTCTCTGCTCTCTCCCAGTTCTCATCAGTACCAATGTATTTCTCGCGGTTCTCTTTGTCCCTCAAAGATACCTGAGCGGTAAAGTTCTCAAACTTAAGAGTTTTGAATATATAAAGAACAATATCAATTACTTTGCAGAACTCCTCTTTCAACTGGTCTGGACGTACAAACAAGTGGGCATCATCCTGAGTAAATCCTCTTACCCTTGTAAGACCGTGCAACTCACCGCTCTGCTCGTAACGGTATACAGTACCGAACTCTGCAAATCTCAAAGGAAGATCTTTGTATGAACGTGGTTTGGTCTTGTAAATCTCACAGTGGTGAGGGCAGTTCATAGGTTTAAGCAAGAACTCCTCTCCCTCTGCTGGGGTATGTATAGGCTGGAACGAGTCTGCGCCATATTTTGCATAGTGACCTGAAGTAACATAAAGCTCTTTCTGACCAATATGAGGGGTAATTACAGGAAGATAACCGTGCTGTTTCTGAACACTCTTAAGGAAGTTCTCAAGTTTCTCGCGCAACTGCGCACCTCTTGGCAACCACAATGGAAGACCCTGGCCAACTCTCTGAGAGAATGCAAACAACTCAAGCTCCTTGCCCAATTTTCTATGGTCACGTTTTTTAGCCTCCTCCAACATCTGAAGGTACTCATCCAACATAGATTTCTTAGGGAATGTTACACCATAAATACGGGTAAGCATCTTGTTCTTCTCATTACCTCTCCAGTATGCACCTGCAATAGAAGTAAGTTTTACAGCCTTAATTACAGATGTATCTACAATGTGAGGTCCGCGGCACAAATCGGTAAAGCTTCCGTTTGTATAAAAAGTGATTGTACCATCCTCAAGATCTTTGATAAGGTCACATTTGTACTCGTCACCCTTCTCTGTATATGTAGCCATTGCCTCTGCCTTGGTAATGTCCTTTCTTACAAAAGTCTCTTTCTGGCGGGCAAGCTCAATCATCTTGTCCTCAATTTTCTTAAGGTCTGCCTCGGTAATGGTTTTCTCTCCAAGATCCACATCATAATAGAAACCAGTCTCAATAGAAGGTCCAATACCAAATTTGATACCTGGGAAAAGGCTCTGCAAAGCCTCTGCCATAAGGTGTGAAGAAGAGTGCCAGAACGTCTGTTTAGCCTCCTGGTCTTCCCATTTATGCAATTTAATTGAACAATCTTCATTAATTGGTCTAAGCAAGTCAAACACTTTGTCATTTACACTTACAGCCAAAACCTCCTGTGCCAATCTTGAGCTGATACCCTTGGCAATCTCCATACCAGTTACACCCTTGTTGTACTGGCGTACACTTCCATCCGGAAAAGTTACATTAATCATATCTTTAATTCATTTTACAGCGTGCTTACAACACACGCATAATTTAAGCGTACAAAGGTATAAATTTTTGTTATCTTTGTCTTCATTAACATAACAATTTATCAACAAACAAAATAACAACTATATGGAACAGAGCAATAAATGGAGCTGCGCCGCAATGGATGGCCTGTATCTGTCATTGGTTACAATTATATATTCACTTCTTGTAGCGGTAATGCAACCGGAGGGATTTCTGATAAAATCTCTGCTATGGGTGGTAAAATTCAGCGGTTGCCTCTACCTTTTGTGGCTGTTTATGAAAAGATGGTCAGACAAGTTTGAGACAATCAGCTTCAGCCAAAGCTACAATTACGGCTTTCTTGTTTGCCTATTCTCATCAATAATGTGCGCCTGCTACAGTTATGTACAGGTTGAGTGGCTTTTCCCGGAGCAGACCGCCCAGGCAATAGATATGGCAAAAGAGACAATGGCACAGCAGGGCACCCTTGATTCAAATACAGAGAATCTGATGGATATGATGCTCGGCAACTTTGGACGCATTTCACTTTTTGTAAGTTTGTTTTACTATATAATCTTTGGTGGCATTGCAGCAGCAATCACCGCAAACTTCACAAAAAAAACCAACCCTTTTGGAAATACTGAAGAATAATCCTCTTCCCGACAGGTTCATACCCTGTTACATTTGGGGAGGATAAACTGTTGGAGAAAGAAATTATCGGGAAGAAAAAATTTTGAATAATGGACATTTCAGTTGTAGTATCTTTATATAATGAGAGGGAATCCCTTCAGGAGCTTGTAAAGGGGATTGGAGAGGCCATTGCCCCAACCGGACTTACCTATAATATAATAATGGTAAATGACGGCAGTACCGACGGCTCTTGGGAGCTCATAAAGGAGATGGCAAAAACCAACCCTCATATAAAAGGTATATGTTTCAGGAAGAATTACGGCAAGTCGGCTGCCCTGTTCCACGGTTTTGAGGAGGCAGACGGAGAGGTGGTTATTACCATGGATGCAGACTTGCAGGACGACCCGCGAGAGATTCCGGCACTTTATGATATGATTATGAAGGATGGATATGACCTTGTGAGCGGCTGGAAAAAGAAACGATACGACAGCAAGCTAACCAAAAACCTTCCATCAAAGCTTTACAATGCCACTGCGCGCAAAGTCACCGGTATAAAACTGCACGATATGAACTGCGGCCTTAAGGCCTACCGCAATATAGTGGTAAAGAACATAGAGGTTTACGGCGAAATGCACAGATATATCCCGTACCTTGCCAAGAATGCAGGATTCGGGAATATAGGTGAAAAAGTTGTACACCACCAGGCCCGCAAATATGGAGTAAGCAAGTTTGGAATGGAGAGGTTTGTAAACGGCTTCTTGGATCTTATAAGCCTTTGGTTCCTTTCACGCTTTGGCAAGAAACCGATGCACTTCTTTGGACTTATAGGAACACTTACATTCCTTATTGGAGCGGGAATCTCTATCTGGCTTATAATTGACAAAGTTGTCTCACAGGCTCAGGGGTTGAAATTCAGGGCTGTAACAGACCAGCCTCTTTTCTATCTGGCCCTGGTTGCACTGATTATTGGAGTACAGCTTTTCCTTACCGGATTCATTGGGGAACTGGTTTCCCGCAACGCCCAAGAGCGCAATACCTATAATATAAAAGAGAGGTTCTGATGATCCTCTCTTTTTCTATAATGTAATCTGTATCACACTGCCGTAATCATCCAATTTGCTGAATGCCTCCAATGGTTCAATTTTGCCACTGAGGATTTTTGCACAGGCAAGCACGCCGCCGTGGCAGAAAAGGAGCACATTCTCTTTCCCCTGAGCCTTAAGTTCCTGCAAAAAGGCTGAAACCCTTTCATACTGGTCTTTAAAAGATTCCCCTCCTATAGTGCGCACATTTACCCAATCCTGGAACCATACCTGAAGATGCGGATCTTTTATCTCATTATAATTCTGCATCTCCCACTCCCCAAAATTCAGTTCAAGGATGCGTGGCTCCCTCACTGCACTACCGTAGCCACAGAACTCTGCCAGGCGGGTGCATCTGCTGAGAGGGCTGGTATATACTGCATCCAGGAAAGATTTGTCGGGAAAAAGATTCTCCAACTTTTCCTTTACCAATGCCGCCTCCTGGGGAAAAGTTGCCTTAACGGGAACATCACTCTGGCCGTAGCATATTTCACGCTGAACATCTACTGAGGTATGTCTTACAAGATATATATTCATTCTGTTACAAATTATTGATTAAAGCTGCAGATACCAGCAGGAACGAAAGTTCTGTAATGAGGAACATTGCTCCGCAGCAATCTCCGGTGTACCCCTGCAGTTTGTGTTTCATATAATGTATCAGAGCCAGGAACACTATCATTGGGGCGGCAATTGCATATACCGCATCCCACGGAAATACAAATGTATAGAGGGCCCACATCATTGCCAGTACAACAATTCCATTGAATATAGAAATTGCCCCAAGCACCTTATTGTATACCAGCTTGTTCTTGCTCTCCTCCTCTGCCCTTGCGTATGGGAGCAGATTAACTATACCGCTTGAGATTGATTTGCAAAGAATATCTCCACAGAAAAACAGCACAGCCGCAACCTCTATTGGCAAAGATGAAAGGGTTGCTACAAGCAGTGCAAAATAAAGGATAAGCCCAAGCACTCCGTAGCTCCCTATATGGGAATCTTTCATTATACGCAAAATTGCCTCTTTGGAAGTACCTCCGCCAAAACCGTCAAAGAAATCTGCAAGTCCGTCTTCGTGCAATGCACCGGTAACCAGCACACGTGCTGTAACACCAAGAATTACTGCCACTACAACCGGAAACGCAAAAGATGCCGCATACATCACACCTGCACCTATTCCCCCTGTAAGGATACCGGCATACGGCCAGAAAGCCACCACATTCTTAAAATATTCTTTCTCCACCGTTGCTATCCTCCAAAAAGGGAGGCGTGTAAAGAACATAAATGCCGCAAGGATATTTTTCATCTTAAAAATATTTTTTCACAGCCGCAGCCGCAAAAGAATCCATTTCATTAATCATATTCACCGCCGAAACCACTATCGGGTAAGCACAGATTGCTCCGCTACCCTCGCCCAAACGCAATCCAAGACTTAAAAGAGGTTTGGCTCCCAGCAAATCCAGCACCCTGCGGTGTCCTGTCTCATCACCACAATGGCCATAAATTGCATAATCCACAACAGCAGGATAAAGTTCCCTTGCCGCCAAGATACAATTTGTCATAATGAACCCGTCTACCAGAATTGTCATCTGCAACTCAGCCGCCCTAAGCATTCCTCCCACAGCCATAACCATCTCATAACCACCAAACCAACGGATAATTTCCAGCACAAAATCTTTTCTGCACCCATTAAGGTACTCCCCCTTTTCCCGATAATTTTTTGCAGCCGCCTCCAGCACTTCCACTTTATGCTGTAAAGCCGCCCCAACTACACCACTGCCGGCCCCTACACACTCTTTGAGAGGAATCCCCCCCAGAAAACTCATCCACATAGATGAGGGAGAAGTGTTGCCTGCCCCCATCTCTCCAAAGCACACAACATTACACCCCTGTGCATAAACCTTATCAACCTGCTCCGCACCCCTCTGGATTGCCAGCTCCATCTCCTCAGCCGTCATTGACGGACCATATAAGAAATTACGTGTACCTTTCCTTATTTTTGCATCCACTATTCCACATCCAGCAGGGAAATCAAAATCCACCCCGCTATCCACCACATTCAGTTTGAAACCGTGCTGGGCACAAAGGAAACTGATACCCGCTCCACCAGCCAAAAAATGCCCCATCTGCTGCCAGGTAACCTCCTTAGGGGTACAACTCACACCCTCCTCCAAAATTCCATGATCCGCCCCAAACAAAATATGCTGCGGATTCCTAAGCTCCGGGCTAAGGCTCTGCTGTATCATACCCACCTTAAGGGCCAACTCCTCCAACATACCCAAAGAACCTTTAGGTTTGGTAAGGTTATCTATCTTGTTCTGCAAGGCCTCCCTTATTCCATCATCCGGCCTTTTTATATCAAATGTTCTCATATTACTTTATCTTCATTGGAATACCACTTATCATAAAGATTACCTCATCTGCCTTAGAGGCAATGTATTGGTTGAGCCAGCCAAGCAAATCTGTAAACTGCCTCTGCACCTTGTTTTCTGATACACCGCTCAACCCTATCTCATTTGTTACAAATACAAATGTTGCATCCTGAGCAGTAAATTTCTCAAACTCTTCCTTTATTTGCTGCAGGGTACGCTCTACCAAAGTTGCAGATTGCTCTGCTTGGGATGCATCCATTGTGGAACACAAATCGGAAGAATCATTGGGAAGAGAATCCCCAGTACTCAAATCAAAAAAGAAATTGGTACTCCAGAGGGTTACACAATCAATCAGGACAACCCTTCCCCCAACATTGTGCTTGCTGAGGTATTTCTCCTCCTCTATGTTTATCCACTGGGGGCCACGCCTCTGTTTGTGCAACTCTACCCTGTGGGCAAACTCCTCATCCCATATCTTTGCTGTGGCCATATAAACAGCTTTCTCCTGCCCCGCTAAGTTCAACACCAGCTTCTCTGCATAAGTACTCTTTCCTGAACGCTGTCCTCCAGTAACCAGTATTATCT
Source organism: Candidatus Egerieisoma sp. (assembly GCA_045531975.1). Classification (GTDB taxonomy): domain Bacteria; phylum Bacteroidota; class Bacteroidia; order Bacteroidales; family UBA932; genus Egerieousia. The sequence goes on from JAZSEZ010000088.1 coordinate 6,276, forward strand.
TTTTCATTTTTATACATTAATAATATACTTTACAAAAGTAGCACTTAAGAATTATAAAAGTTGCAAAAAGAGGTAAAAAATATTGTTACCTTTGCCACTTTTGTAATAAATTGTTTTCAAGCAAAGAGGGGAAGAATACAAATGAGCAGAATTATTATTCCAGAAGGATATAAATCCAAGTTAGATGTATGGCAAACAGAAAAAGCCATAAAATTTATAAAAGACACCTTTCAGCAACATCTTTCTGCACAGCTGCAACTTAGGAGGGTTACAGCCCCGTTGGTGGTAGAATGCAATACCGGACTTAACGACAATTTGTCGGGAAGCGAATCTCCTGTTTCATTTGCAGTGGATGATTTGGGCGCCGGCAGGAAAGTTGAGATTGTGCAGTCACTTGCCAAATGGAAACGATACACTCTTTGGCGACACCATATAGAGGCAGGAAAAGGAATCTACACAGATATGAATGCCTTGCGCCCCCACGAGGAGTTGGATAACATACACTCCATTTATGTAGACCAGTGGGACTGGGAAAAAGTAATGACTCCGCAGGATTGTACAGTAGAGTATCTCTACCACACTGTAAAGTGCATTTACAAGGCATTAAAACATACAGAGTACCTGCTATGTGAACAGTATCCGGTATTTACCCCTTTTCTTCCTAATGAAATCTCATTTATCCACGCTGAGGAGTTGAGGAGGGAATACCCAAGCCTTACCCCAAAAGAGAGGGAATATGAGGCTTGCCGTAAATATGGTGCTGTATTTCTCCGTGGCATAGGAGGTAAGCTCGCAGACGGCAAACCACACGACACCCGCTCATCAGACTATGACGACTGGTCTACCCCTACTCCCGACGGTTTTGTAGGATTGAATGGGGATATCCTCATATATAATCCTGTTCTTGACTCTGCACTTGAAATTTCATCTATGGGAATTAGGGTGTCACCCCAGGCTCTGGAAAGGCAACTTGAACTCTGCAACAACCACGAGAGACGCACACTTATGTTCCACAAACTGCTGCTGGAGGGTAAACTGCCCCAAACAATTGGAGGAGGTATTGGACAAAGCCGCTTGTGTATGCTCCTTATGGGCAAATGCCACATAGGAGAGGTTCAGAGTGGAGTATGGGACCAAACTACCAGAGATGTCTGCTCTGCTGCAGGTGTTTATATATTGTGACGTTGTCCTTTTTTACAACTTGCTTGAAATCAAGCAATTAAAAAAGCAGACCCTTATGGGGCCTGCTTTTTATATTACTGTATAACAGTCCGTTACAAAAAAGGACAACGTCACGAATGGAAATACTCTGCAGAGAGACTCTTGAAGTCAGCCTCATTTATAATCTGGCAAGAACCTGAGAAAACTGCTCCCATCTCTATACAGATTCGGATAGTTTTCAGTTGCCCCTCAAATACAGAACTCTCTTTAAAACTTACAGTATCACCAACAGTAAGTTCTCCCTCAATTTTACCCCAGATATCTGCACTGGCACACATTACATTGCCACGTATAGAGGCATTTTCCCCTACAACCAATTTGCCGCTGGTTATAAGATCTCCTTCAAAGACACCGTCAATTCTAATATCAGACTGGGTTACAATACTTCCCCTAATTTCGGTGCATCCTGAGACTCTGCTCACTTCGTTTATCTGTGGTGTTTCGTGCCTTGCCATATCTTTTACTATTGAAAGTTATCGGGAATAAAATTACATATGTATTACCTCTCCGTGCGCTGCTGCAGCTGCCTCCATAATTGCCTCACTCATTGTTGGATGAGGGTGGATGGTTTTAATTATGTCTTTTGCAGTTGCACCCACGTTTCTTGCAAGAACTATGCCTGCAAGCATCTCGGTTACATTTGCACCAATCATATGAGCGCCAAGGATTTTATCTGTATTGGCATCAATGATAAGTTTCACAAAACCATCTTTCTCTCCAGCAGTTGTAGCCTTGCCGCTTGCAGTGAACGGGAATTTGCCCACTTTGTACTCCAAGCCCTGCTCTTTTGCCTTTTTCTCTGTAAGACCAACTGAAGCAATCTCTGGAGACGTATAAGTTGCACCAGGGATGTTGCTGTAATCAACAGGAGCCACATCCATACCGGCAATCTTCTCTACACAGGCAATACCCTCTGCTGAAGCAACGTGCGCCAAAGCTGGGGTAGCAATTACATCACCAATTGCATAGATACCAGGAACATTTGTTCTGAAGAACTCGTCAACTACAATCTTGCCTCTGTTCATCTCTACGCCAAGTTCCTCAAGACCAATACCGTTAGTGTTAGGAATTACACCTACTGCAGAGAGTACGCGGTCTACCTCAAGCTCAACCATACCTTTTTTGGTCTCAACTGTAAGTTTGCAACCCTCACCAGTAGTGTCAATAGCCTTAACACCGCTTGAAACCATAACTTTAATACCCATCTTTCTAAAGCTGCGGCTCAACTGGTCTGCCACATCCTTATCCTCAAGTGGAACAATCTGGTCCATAAATTCAATTAGGGTAACATCTACACCCATTGAACGGTAGAAGTAAGTGAACTCACTTCCAATTGCACCAGAACCAATGATAGCCATGCTCTTAGGAAGTGTCTCAGGAACCAAAGCCTGACGGTAAGAGATAATCTTCTCGCCATCAATTGGGGCAAAAGGCAAAGAGTTAGGTCTTGAACCTGTAGCCACAATAATATGTTTTGCCTCAACTGTATAAGCAGCCTCCTCTGCAGGAGTTACCTCAACTGTGCTTCCCGACAGAATTTTTGCCTCACCTTTAAGGACAGTAATCTTATTTTTCTTGAAAAGGAATTCAATACCTTTGCTCATCTGGGCAGAAACACCTCTTTCTCTCTCAACTACCTTCTTGATATCGGCATATGAAACAACAGCATCAGCCTCAACAGGAGTGCCGTCTGCATTTCTCAATTCCACACCATAATCTGCAAGATGTTTGGTATAGTTATATACCTGAGCACTCTTCATAAGTGCTTTTGTTGGGATACAACCCCAGTTAAGACATACACCACCAAGTTCTGCCTTCTCAACTACAGCTGTATTGAAGCCCAACTGCGAAGCTCTGATTGCTGCAACGTATCCTCCAGGACCCGCGCCAATCACTACTACATCAAATGTATTTTCCATATAGTTTTATAAGTGTTTAATTCTCTTTTCCGTGGCAGTTTTTGTATTTCTTGCCAGACCCACATGGACAAGGCTCATTCCTTCCAACCTTCTTCTCCACGTGTATAGGGGCATTTGATTTTGGCTCACCGCCGTTGGTAACAAGGTCATTACGGCTGGTTTGCATATTGGTCAAATCTGTACGTTTTCTCTGCTGCTGCTCCCTTACAGGAATCTCATCATCTGCGTGTCTTAGTGGAATATGAGCCCTTACCATAAATGCAAGCACATCGCGGCTAATCTTCTCAAGCACACCTTTAAACAGGTTGAAACTCTCAAATTTATAGATCAATAGCGGATCTTTCTGCTCGTATGTTGCATTCTGTACAGACTGTTTAAGGTCGTCCATCTCACGCAAATGCTCTTTCCAGTACTCATCAATCATAACAAGAGTTACAGATTTTGCCATAGCTCTGTACAGCTCCATCCCCTGGCTCTCATAAGCTTTCTTCAAGTTTACAACAAGCTGCATAATCTTAACTCCATCAGATATAGGAATTGCAATATTTTCGTATGCAGCACCCTGGGTTGTATAAACCTGCTCCAAAATAGGCCAAGCCTGCTTAACCATTACATCTGTTCTTCTGGCAATAAGCTCTTTGATAGACTCTGTAACGCTGTCAGCAATCTCAGCTACCGAAGCTTTCTTGAAATATGCCTCATCAAATGCAGGTTCAATTGAAAGCTGTCTCATCAGTTCAAATGAGAAGCCTGTAAAATCAAAACTGTCTTTACTCTGTGCAAGAATCTCTGCATAATCCTGAATCATATTCTTCACATCCACCTCAATACGCTCACCGTAAAGGGCATTTCTTCTTCTGTTGTAAATAACCTCACGCTCTGAGTTCATCACATCATCATACTCAAGAAGTCTCTTACGGATACCAAAGTTGTTCTCCTCAACCTTCTTCTGGGCACGCTCAATAGAACTTGAAAGCATAGAGTGCTGAAGCACCTCTCCCTCTTTCATTCCCATTCTGTCAACCACCTTTGTAATCTTCTCTGCTCCGAACAGACGCATAAGATCATCCTCAAGTGAAACGTAGAAAGTAGAAGAACCCGGATCACCCTGACGTCCTGCCCTACCACGCAACTGGCGGTCAACACGGCGGCTGTCGTGTCTTTCTGTACCAATAATTGCCAATCCGCCAGCCTCTTTCACACCTGTACCAAGTTTGATATCGGTACCACGACCAGCCATATTGGTAGCAATGGTTACAGCTCCAGGCTGTCCTGCCTCTGCCACAACCTGCGCCTCCGAAGCGTGCTGTTTGGCATTCAACACATTATGTTTAATGCCCCTAAGCTTAAGCATTCTGCTCAACAGCTCAGAGATCTCTACAGAAGTTGTACCCACAAGAACAGGTCTTCCGGCTCTCTGGAACTCAACAATCTTCTCAATTACAGCATTGTATTTGTCTTTCTTGGTTCTGTATATCAAATCCTCCTCATCCTTTCTTAAAATAGGCTTGTTGGTTGGAATGGTAACAACATCCAATTTGTAGATAGACCAGAACTCACCTGCCTCTGTCTCTGCAGTACCGGTCATACCTGCAAGTTTATGGTACATTCTGAAGTAGTTCTGCAAGGTAATGGTTGCAAAAGTTTGTGTTGCAGCCTCAACCTTAACATTCTCCTTAGCCTCAATTGCCTGGTGCAAACCGTCTGAATACCTTCTACCATCCAAAATACGGCCGGTCTGCTCATCAACAATCTTAATCTTGTTGTCCATAATCACATACTCAACATCTTTCTCAAACATTGTGTATGCTTTAAGCAACTGGTTTACTGTATGCACACGCTCAGATTTAAGGGCATACTCAGAAAGCAGCGCATCTTTCTTTGCAAGTTTCTCCTCTGGAGTAAGCTCCATTTTTTCAAGCTCAGAAATCTCTGCACCTACATCAGGCAACACAAAGAACTTGCTGTCATTGGTACCTTTGGCAATAAGCTCATGACCTTTATCTGTAAGCTCAACAGATCTCTGTTTCTCATCAATCACAAACAGAAGCTCATCTGTAATAAGGTGCATCTGCTTGTTGTTGTCCTGCATATAGAAATTCTCTGTGTTCAAAAGAATCTGCTTGATGCCAGGCTCGCTCAAATATTTGATAAGCGGATTATATTTTGGCAAACCTTTGTATGCACGCAACAAAATCTTTCCACCCTCCTCTTTATCACCTGCAGCAATAAGTCTCTTTGCCTCGTTCAGCAACTGGGTTACATTTGAACGCTGCTGGCTGTAAAGTCTCTCCACAAACGGTTTGAACTCCATAAACTGCTGGTCTTCACCCTTTGGAACCGGACCAGAAATGATAAGAGGTGTTCTGGCATCGTCTATCAAAACAGAGTCAACCTCATCCACAATTGCATAATGGTGTTTTTTCTGCACAAGGTCCTCTGGTGAGATAGCCATATTATCTCTCAAATAGTCAAAACCGAACTCATTGTTTGTACCAAAGGTAATATCTGCACGGTAAGCTCTCTTGCGGGCATCAGAGTTTGGCTGATGTTTGTCAATACAGTCAACTTTAAGGCCATGGAACTGGTAAAGAGGTCCCATCCACTCAGAGTCACGTTTAGAAAGGTAATCATTCACTGTTACCACGTGAACACCTTTACCGGCCAATGCATTAAGGAATACAGGAAGGGTTGCCACAAGGGTTTTACCCTCACCGGTTGCCATCTCTGCAATCTTGCCCTGATGCAGTACAATACCACCAATCAGCTGAACCTCATAGTGAACCATATCCCAAGTGATAGGGTTACCACCTGCCAACCAGGTATTTTTCCAAATTGCATAATCCCCCTCTATGTTTACAAAATCAACTTTTGTACTCAAATCTCGGTCAGCCTCTGTTGCAAGCACTTTAATTGTAGCATTCTCTTTAAAGCGTCTTGCAGTAGATCTCATAACTGCAAATGCCTCAGGAAGCACCTCCATAAGAACCGCCTCAATCTGCTCATCTATTTTTTTGGTAAGTTTGTCTACCTCAGTTGCAATACGCTCTTTTTCATCGGGAGAAAGAGTAAGGTCCTCCAACTGGCCTCTCAACTGTTTCTTTTTAGCCTCATCTGCAGCAATTCTCTCTGCAATTGTCTTCTTTATCCTCTGTGCCTCAGCGCGCAAATCATCATCCGACATCTTGTCTATCCTGTCATACGCTGCAAGCGCCTTATTCAGAATTGGCCTAATCTCCTTCAAATCACGGTCGGCTTTAGAACCGAACATCTTCTTTAACAAATCTGAAAATCCCATATCTATATATTTTCTTTTTACTTTTCTAATTTCCAATAACCTGCAAATATAGCAATTCTAAACCATTATACCTAATTTTGCGCTGTAAACCAGAGAGAAAGATGCAGCACACCATTACAACCAGCGCAGACGGAAGCTCCACACTGCAACTCACCCAATTTGGTGAGGCATACCACTCCACCAACGGAGCCTACACAGAAGCTACCCACATTTACATACAATGTGGTCTGGAGCATATGTTCCGCAACTGCGGCGCCCCCCAAATCAATATCTTTGATGTTGGATTCGGCACCGGGCTAAACTGCATCCTTGCGTGGGCCTGGCAACAACAACTGCGCCAGAAGGGACATCCCTACCCCAGAATCATCTACCACGGCATAGAGAATTACCCCATTCCACTCTCTGAAATAGAACAACTTAACTACCACACCATAATTGCGCAGCACACGGAACTTCTTCCCGACAATCTGGCAGAAGTTTTCCACTTTATGCACAATTGTCCGTGGGAAGAGGACATACAGATAGAACCGGATTTCATCCTCCACAAAAGCTGCGCAGACATTGCAGCCTTAGGGAAAGAATACTATCGGGAAGCATCCAGCAAAAAAGAAAGCCGCTGCAGCACAGATACTGCAACGGCCGTGGTATTTTATGACACATTCTCTCCTGCCACCCAACCCGAGTTGTGGGACGAAGGAATTTTCCGTGCCATTGCCACCGGATGCCCTACCGGCTCCATACTTGTAACCTACTGCAGCAAAGGGACTGTAAAACAGGCACTCCGCGGCGCCGGCTTCACCCTTGAACGCCTTTCCGGCCCTCCAGGGAAAAGGCATATCCTAAGAGGTACACTATGATACATACATCCAAAAACAAAAAAGGGAGCAACCTGTGCTCCCTAAGAAAACAAACGCTATTCAGTCTAAAAAACTATACTAAAATTAGGACACCAGAAATTAGGATCCCAAAAATCACCCTTACCAACATTACGGCATCCAAACGATACCTCTATTCCTAACGTCTTGTAAATTTTAGCATATAATCCAAGCTGTGGATAACACATGAAATGCGTTGGATATTTCCTATGCTGATACATCTTTTCTACCACTCGTTTTGCACCCCCAATCTCTATACCTCCAAAAACTTCAAGCCACTTAAAAATAGGTTGATAATACTTCAAATCCGCATATAAAGGGATATAGTGTTCATCAAAATCATGAGGCTCTCCGGTACGAAACACCTTTGAATACCCTCCTCCTACACCCAACAATAATCTTTCTTTAAACAGCACGCCAACCTCTGCAGAATATGTATTATACTCCAACACATCTGTCCATTCCTCACCGCTATAACTATAAAATGAACCATTTAAAGCTACTCTTGGTTTCCACTTCTTCTGCGCTTGACATACAGAACAACCAATCATAACAAATAAAATAACAATAATAAATCTTTTCATAATATCTTAGTTTAACGGTTCAACATTTATTAAATCTCGTCTTGAATACTTATATTGGTCCGCTTGGCTGAACCAATCTGTATCAACACCTGACGTTGTATGTAAAGAACTATAGTTTCCCTGTCCCCAATTCATATAAAAAGACAAAGTAGATGTTGTATAGGTGTACGTATCTCCAACAGTCTGGTAATAAAGTGGCTCAGTATATGAAATTACCTGTAAAGACACATTAACATCTGTGGCATCATATACATATCCATCACAAATCCAAGCATGCCCTTCGGATACCCCATTATATAAACTTTTTCCTCTCATATACACAGGTTTATTCATATATAATGATTGCTGCACAAGGGATGGTGATGCATCACTTATTGTCAACAATGAATCTTCACCATTAATTTTCTCTATATGAGAAATATCACCTACCTCACAATATTCCAATCTATTTTCCATAAGGTCAGAGCAAGAAATAGAAGCAATAGCGAAAAAAAACATAAACGCTCGTTTCATAATATTATAATTAGAAATAAAATACTCAAATCAATAATAAATAAATCCGCAAACAACATCTTAGTATAATACCATACCACCAAAATACCTAGAACCTCCGTTTACCTCTATTCTTATAATGTAATGTCCTATACCTATACCACTTATATCAATTGATACTATGCAGTCATTTCTTAACACATACTCAGTCTTTAATTTCCCATTGTCTGTATTCATAATTTCAACTATCGCATTATCATCAAGTTCCAAAAATTCTATATTTACAGTTTTACAATAAATAATAGTAGGCATATACACTTTTGGTTATACTCCTATGTGGATTTGTTGATGTTTCCTCTTCTTCCTCCAGTTCTATTCCCTTGTAATTGTCAGGCATCTCATCATCTTGAATAAATCTATCCATAGGTACTGCAGTTGTATTGGTTAATAAAAATCCAATAATGGATAGCAATGCTGTTTTTAAGTAAAGTTTAATCATGGCAATAATGTTTATTGCAAAGTTAGCTCACTTAATAATCACCGCAGAGTTTATTAATCATTATTTATCCAACAATTATTATCCACAAACACCTGTATATCAATAATTTAAAAGGCTGTTAGATCATTAAAATCTAACAGCCCTACAACATTCATTATAATCAACTGTTTATCAAAACTTTATCTGAGCAATATTTGATAATACCGTATAATCTACTAAAAAACAGCACATTAATCAAGATACCTCAAAATATCTTTTACGTTAGGTGAATTAGAAGAAGATATCTTCTCCTTGAGCCTCTTCTTTTTCATGTAGATATTTCCAGTGGAGTTATTTGTAAAAATGCTTATGGCTTTGGCTGAGAAACCTGCATAAATATAGCATAGAATTCTAAAATCCATTTCACTTAATTGCGGCACAGCTCCCCTTGTTTTCTGCATAACATTATCAAGATACATATCCACTATTTCTTCAAGTAGAGCCAAATATTTCTTGCTTGAACTCAGTTTTTCAATCTCGTTGGTCACTTGCTTATAAATGGCATCTTTATCTTTACTGCTGCCGTGAGTCTCATAATATGTTGTACTGAGTTTGTCTATCAACTTGAATTGGTTTGTGAACAGTTCAGACACCTTTTCATTCATTTTCACCTTTGCAACGTCATTCTCATTAATTGCTGAAAGCAACGTAAATTCAAGATTCTGAATTTTATCCATATAACCGTCAATCCTCTTTTGCTTAACTTTTATTCTGAATATATGCAACACGGTCATCAGCACAAAAACAATAATTGAGGCAATTGATATAATCAGCAATTTTTCCCTATTGAGCTTAACCAAAAGCGTATTGTATCTTGCTTCATTTTTATAGAAATCTTTTTGGGCTGATATTATCGGTTGTTGCAGCTCGGCTCTGACAGTAGTATCCTGTATATAGAAATATCTCTCATGATTTTTCAATGCCTCTTCAAAGTCTCCTTTCAACTTATCTATAGTATATTCCCGATAATACAAGAATGCGGAATCTTTACTTGTTCTTGCTTTCATCCAAGATTTTTGCATATAATCTTCAGACTTCCTGAAATCTCCCCCCAAAGCTGCAAGGTATGCAGTGTATTGCAGGATTTTCAAGTTTTTCTTTACAATTGCAGCCTCGTTCATCAAAAGATCTTTCAATTCTTTGGTATTGCCGGTATCTTCATATATTGAGGCCAATAATCTCACGCATTTACTGTATGTATTTTTATCACTATTCATCTCAGCCCATTCCAACACTTCCCGCAATAAAGTTTCCGCCCTGTCAAATTGCTTTGTATTCATCAATACGTTACCTATATTGTATCTGGCATACATTGCATGGTTATACTTACCGGCAAGCATATAATAATCAAACGCATTAGTGAATGCTTCAAGACTTTTGGGATAATCATATATCTTCTGATACAATATTCCAAGATTTGCATACAGTAAACCAATACTATAATTGTCTTGTACCTCTCCAACAAGCTCTTCTGCCTTTGTGAATGCTACAATTGCTTTCGCCAAATTGCCGGCATTCTGGTTCACACGGCCTAAATAATAAAATGACAAAAACTTATAATAGCTGTCACTGCTATGCTCAAAGTAATTCACAGCTACGTTAATCAGTGAGTCATCAGTTTCATCAATCCAGCTCTTGTCTTTGGCTTGAGAATACAACAAAGCGAAACGGGCTGCTTCTTTGTGTGACATATAGTTATACTTTACTGTATCAAGAATCATAAGGGATTCTGAAGGGTTTTCTGATATATATAATTCAGCCTTGTTAAGATATTTATCAACCCTACTGCTACAACTTACCGCTATAACAGACAAAAGACACAATATAATTCTAACACCGAAACGCATATTCCATTATTCTATAAACATATTGCAATATAATAATTGTGTACCATTTTACCTAATCATCTGCTGTCAACCTGTGAGCTATAGTCTTAAACAATAAAAAAATCCTTTTGAGAACAAAGATATATCATAAAAAAACATCCGATACGCCGGCTTCACCCTTGAAGCCTCGCCGGCCCTCCAGACAAGTGGCATATTTTACGCGACACTATCAAATAACCACTCCTAAGAAATATCCGGAAAACGCCACAATCCCCGGACAAAACGCAAGCACCTCAAAGAAATGTCCGGAAAACACCACAATCCCCGGACAAAACGCAAGCACCACAAAGAAATGTCCGGAAAACACCACAATCCCCGGACAAAACACAAGCACCTCAAAGAAATGTCCGGAAAACACCACAATCCCCGGACAAAACGCAAGCACCTCAAAGAAATGTCCGGGAAACGCCACAATCCCCGGACAAAACACAAGCGCAACAAAGAAATGTCCGGAAAACGCCACAAATCCCGGACAAAACGCAAGCACCACAAAGAAATGTCCGGAAAACACCACGCCCACCGGACAAAACGCAAGCGCAACAAAGAAATGTCCGGAAAACGCCACAATCCCCGGACAAAACGCAAGCACAACAAAGAAATGTCCGGAAAACGCCACAATCCCCAGACAAAACGCAAGCACCTCAAAGAAATGTCCGGAAAACGCCACAATCCCCGGACAAAACGCAAGCACCACAAAGAAATGTCCGGAAATTTACCCTTTTGAG
>JAZSEZ010000073.1:0-14105 GCA_045531975.1 Candidatus Egerieisoma sp.
GCAGAGAATGTAGGAGTAGGCTCAGTAATACCACGCTCTGTACCAGCCAATTTTGCGGTGAAACCAGACAAGAAGTAGTATTTGGTCTGCTCTGGAGTAAGGATAGATACTGGAGGAAGCACACCAAATGCATCAGCTGAAAGGAAGATAACTTTCTTAGCAGCAGGAGCTTTAGATACTGGTTTTACAATGTTGTTGATGTGGTAGATAGGGTAAGAAACACGAGTGTTCTCAGTTACGCTCTTGTCTGCGAAATCAATTTTACCCTCTGCATCAACAGTTACATTCTCCAATAGAGCGTCTCTCTTAATTGCGTTATAGATATCTGGCTCAGCCTCTTTGCTTAGGTTAATTACTTTAGCGTAGCAACCACCCTCAAAGTTGAAGATACCTTCATCATCCCAACCGTGCTCGTCATCACCAATCAACTCACGTTTAGGGTCAGTTGAAAGGGTAGTTTTACCTGTACCTGACAAACCGAAGAAGATAGCTGTCTCACCCTCTTTGTTGGTGTTAGCTGAACAGTGCATAGAAGCAATGCCTTTTAGAGGAAGCAAGTAGTTCATATAAGAGAACATACCTTTCTTCATCTCTCCACCGTACCAAGTGTTGATGATAACCTGCATTTTCTCAGTAAGGTTGAAAACAACTGCAGTCTCTGAGTTCAAACCAAGCTCTTTGTAGTTCTCAACTTTTGCTTTAGAAGCGTTAAGTACTACGAAATCAGGCTCGCCATAGTTTGCAAGCTCCTCCTCAGTAGGACGGATGAACATGTTTTTAACAAAGTGAGCCTGCCAAGCAACCTCCATAATGAAACGTACTTTAATTCTGGTGTTCTCGTTAGCACCACAGAAAGTATCCATTACGTAAAGTTTCTTGTTGGAAAGCTCATCCTGTGCAATTTTCTTAAGCTCAGCCCAAGTCTCTTTAGTAACAGGTTTGTTATCATTTTTATACTCCTCTGAAGTCCACCAGATGGTGTCTTTAGAAGTCTCGTCCATTACAAAGAATTTATCTTTAGGTGAACGGCCGGTATAAACACCAGTCATTACGTTAACAGCACCAAGCTCTGTAACCTGACCTACCTCAAATCCCTCAAGACCAGCTTTGGTCTCTTCCTCAAAAAGAACATCATAAGAAGGGTTGTAAAGCACCTCACTTACGCCGGTAATACCGTATTTGCTCAAATCTACTTGTGACATAAAACTATTAATTTATAAAAGGTTTAATACTTAATTCTCTTGTTATTTATCATATGCCCCTTGTTAAGGCAGTTTATTAAAACGAGGGCAAATATATAAAAAATGGCTCAATTATCCATTTTCCGCTAACACAAATTCTTTGCCAAAAAAAATGTTACTTTTGCAAGTATAATTATCGGGAATATGATTGCAGAGATTTTGAAGAAATATTGGGGTTTTGACTCGTTCAGACCAATGCAGGAGGAGATTATAAGATCTGCTTTGAAGGGAAATGACACTTTGGCACTTATGCCTACAGGTGGCGGAAAATCCCTGTGTTTCCAGGTTCCGGCAATGGCCAAAGAGGGGCTTTGCCTTGTTGTTTCTCCCCTTATTGCGCTTATCAAAGACCAGGTTCAGAATCTCAACAACAAAGGATTGAGGGCTCTGGCTGTATATTCCGGAATGTCATATTCCCAAATAGACGCCACATTGGACAATGCAATATACGGAGATTACAAATTCCTGTATGTTTCACCTGAGAGGCTTCATACTCCAATCTTTAAAGAGAGGGTTAAAAGGATGAACATCAATTTCCTGGTAGTGGATGAAGCTCACTGCATTTCGCAATGGGGATACGATTTCCGTCCTGCGTATCTGGAGATTAAAAATGTAAAGGAACTTATAGGGGATGTCCCTACAATTGCCCTTACAGCAACAGCAACCAAGGCAGTTGCAGAGGATATAATGAGGATTCTTGATTTTGAGACTCCAAACATAATCTCCTCCGGATTTGAAAGGGCAAACCTTTCCTATGTGGTGCGTAATGTGGATGACAAGTTCGGGAATATGCTCAAAATTTGCAACGGAGTGCAAGGGACAGGAATTGTGTATGTAAGGGAGCGGAAAAGATGTGATGAAATTTCTTCGTTTTTACGCCAAAATGGCATATCTGCAGATTTCTATCACGCCGGATTAAGCAAGGATTTGAGAAATATAAAACAGGATGCCTGGAAAAATAGCCAGACAAGGGTAATAGTTGCCACAAACGCCTTTGGAATGGGCATAGACAAGCCAGATGTAAGATTTGTAATCCACTATGATCTTCCCGACAGTCTTGAAGCATATTTCCAGGAGGCAGGAAGAGCTGGAAGGGACGGCAAACGTGCGTATGCCACAATGCTATGGAACACTACAGATGTAAGCCGCCTGAGACAGATTCATACAATTTCTTATCCCGATATCCAGTACATTAAAGATGTATACCAGAAAGTGTTCATTTATCTGAATATTCCGTATGAAGAGGGGAAGGATAGTGTAAGCAAATTCAATCTGATAGAGTTTGCAAAGAAGTTTTCGTTGAATTCAGTTTCTGCATACTACGCAATCAAATATCTTGAACAGGAGGGGTATTGGGAACTTACTGATGAACTTGACAACCCTTCCAAAATGATGTTTACAGTTGAGAGGGACGGCCTTTATAAGGTACAGATAGACAACCCACAGCTTGACAAGTTCATTAAATCTGTCCTACGTATTTATACTGGTCTTTTCTCCAGGATTACACCAATTGATGAAGAGTACATTGCAAGGGTGACAATGGATTCGGTTCCTGGGGTAAAAGAGAAACTTATCCAACTTTCGCGTATGCGAATTATAAAATATATACCTCGCGTACGTACTCCACTTATCATTATGAATACAGAGAGGCTTGTGGAGAGCAATCTCTATATTTCCCAAAAGAGGTATGATGAGAGAAAAGGATTGTTCCAGAAACGGATTGAGAGTATCATCAGCTACGCAAAGCAGAGTGATGAGTGCAGGAGCAAGATTCTGATTGATTATTTTGGACAAGAAGTAAAGGGTGAATGTGGTATCTGTGATGTGTGCTTGAAAAACAAAAATCTTGGGAACCTGAAACAACGTACCAATGATATATCGGGAAGAATCATATCTTTGCTTGAGGAGAAAGGGGGAGAAATGAAAATCTCCCACCTTGAAACTTTGGCGGGAGATGAATATACTTTTTATCTGAAAGTTCTTAGGGAGATGATTGACAACGGCCAGATAATCAATAATGGTGAAGTGATCAGAATTCCTTAAGGGCGTTGTAAAGCATATGTACCGGCAACCCCATTACGTTATAGAACGAGCCGTCTATCCCCTTTATACCTGCATATCCAACCCACTCCTGAACACCATAGGAACCAGCTTTGTCATATGGTTTGTAAGTATCTATGTAGTGTTCTATTTCTTCTGGTGTGAGTTGTCCAAAATATACATCTGTAGAAGCTGTAAAAGTTACAATTTTTGCATTACTTCTAATACATACTCCTGTAAGTACGGTATGTTTGTTGTTCTGCAGTTTTGCAACCATTCTTATTGCATCATCACGGTCTGTGGGTTTACCCATTATCTCGTCGCTGCAAAGCACCATAGTATCTGCCGTAATGAGGATTTCATTATCCTCAAGGTCCCTGTGGAATCCGTAAGATTTTCCAATTGCCATATTCTCAGGAATTTGTGAATAAGATAAATTATCGGGAACAGACTCCTCAAATGTGTTTTTTGTATCTACTGTAAAATCTACCCCCAACCCAGCAAGCAACTCCCTTCTGCGGGGTGAGGCTGATGCGAGTATTATTTTTTTTCCTTGCAGAATTTTGTCCAACATATCAATCTTATTTAGATGTAGGTTTTGGTTTGCCGTCTCCGTATGTTCCCTCATAAAGCTCTGCGTCAAACTCCCATTTGCCCTGTATCTTAAGGACTTGTTCAACAATATCCCTTACACAACCTCTGCCACCTGGGTACAAAGAGATATAGTCACAAACATCCTTTACCTCCTGAACTGCGTCTGAAGGGCATACTGCAAGGCCGCAGGCTTTAAGCAGAGGGATATCGGGAATATCATCACCTACAAAAATCACCTCCTGGGGTGTTATGCCGTTTTTTTGGCAGAAATTATAAAAATCAGGCAATTTGTCTCTTGATTTCAAATAAATGTTCTCTGGTTTTACACCTACACCTACAAATCTTTTTCTAACTGATTCTGAGTAAGCACCTGTTATTATACCAATAGGGTATTCTCTAAGGATAGCCCATCTGAGACCAAATCCGTCTTTTGCATTGTGGGTCCTGAGCATATCGCCATCTGGCATAACCAAAACGCTGCCATCTGTAAATACTCCGTCCACATCAAACGCAAAACCTTTAATATCTTTAAGTTTAGTCTTGTAATTGCTCATAATTATTGCTGGGGATTATATTTTTTGTAAATTTTTTCTGTAAGGAATTTGTATACATCCAAATGGTCGTTGAACTTCTCATCTGAAAGGACATTTATATGTTTCTCTATTGTATTTGTATCACCTCTGCGGGCAGGCCCGGTTTGGGATACTAGAGGGGTGTTTAGGAATGCCTTTCTTATACTCTCTATTGCACTTGGCAGCAAGAGGGTAAAATCTGGACTTGCGATATCGTATGCCAGAGAAAGAGAGTAATTCAGAAAGTTTGTGGTAAAAATTGCCGCTGTGTGGAATTGTAGCCTTTTCTGCGAATCACAAACTTTATACTCTGCCTTTATTGAACCTACAAGCTCTTTAAGGATATTTTCTCCTTCTTTGTTGCTTGCCTCAATAAGGAACGGAATAAGTCTTATATCCAAATCTTTATGCATACTCAATGTCATAAGAGGGTAGAAGACACCTGTATTGTCCAATCCCTCATCCTTTAAAACCGCCATTGGAGTTGCACCACTGGTATGTACTGTAAATGCCTCTTTATGTGGCAACTGTGCAGCCACTTGAGCTATAGCATTGTCACTTACAGCAATTATTGTAATGTCACTGGCCGGCAATTGAGCAAAATCATTTATTGCAACTGCATCACTTTTGGATCTTTTAAGTGCCCTTACAACCTTTTCAGCCTTCTCCAGGTCTCTTGCACAAATACACTCAATTTCATGCCCTGCCGCCTGAAGAAAAAGAGCCATTCTGTAAGCAACATTTCCTGCACCAACTATACTTATACTATACATTTCTTCCCGATAATTTTAGAATGTCCATTTTACCGCAAGGGTAGGGATGGCATAGAACTGATTGTTGATTCCATTTGCTGGCCATACCAAATTTTTTGACAGCTCCAGCTCTGTACCGATGCTTAACTTGAATTCATCACTTACTTTTTCAAGTGCACTAAGGTTTACCCAAAATTGTGGTTCTGCCACAAATACAAGGTTTCCGGCTACACTGTTGTCGTGCCAAAGATCTGCAAAACCGGAGAACGAACACAAACCGTCTGCAAAATGAATTCCCCACACGACAGTGATCTGCCAGCTGTGATGTGAACCAACTTGCTGTTTTGCAAGGTATTTGTACATTGTCTGCAAAGAAAATGTCTTTGAAAAATCACTGCTTGCCCAGTTGTATGCCGCACCAAACAAGTATGCATCATTATAGCTTCCTCCTACCGACAATCCTCCATTGTACTCAATATGCATTGCAACCGGCGCCTCCCAGAACTTCAATTCTCTGGCAATCTCGCCATACACACTTCCCATCTGGTTGTGTGCCAGGTCTGCATCAATGAACAGAAATGTGCTTCCCCATTTGTCAGGTGTAAAATTTTCAACTGTTGCAGTAAGTTTTGCTCTGTTGGAAAGTTCTTTCCCATAAAAATTGTTTCCAAAAACATAGTGCAGCTGAAAATTCAGCTGTGCAAACATTACAGTTGATAAAAGTGATAATATTGCTGATAGAAACAGTTTTTTCATAAGTTAATTTTTTACAAAGATAAACATATTTTTTGTGACGTTGTCCTAATTTGTAACTCGTTGAAATTCAAAGAGGTAATTTTATAGCACTTTAAAGTGCTATAAAATTAATTGCTTAAAGATTAAGCAATTACAAATTAGGACAACGTCACAATTTTGGAGTACTTTCCTTATGGTAAAAATGCATTTAGGTTGGGATATAATAGCCTTTCTGCGGAAAATTCAGAAAAACCTTTGAATGGAATCCAATTGGCATATTCGCATTCTTTTGAATTGTCTCAAAATGCGCCTGTATTTTTGGAGACAGGAGCTTCATTCCAGTATGCCATGGTTAATGGTACAGATGTTTTTGATGGAAAAGGTTTGACATCTGAATACTCTTTAGGTTATTTTTCAGTTCCTGTGAATGTGGGTTATGCATTTAACATAGGTGATTCAGGTTTTGCCATAGCTCCAATGGTGGGTGTGTCTGCTATTTATAATGTCTTTGCTAAATTTGATATAAAGATGGCTGGCAAGGAATTCAATATAGATTGGTTTGATGATGCAATTGCCAAACGTTTCAATTTTGGTTGGCAGGCAGGTGCTGATTTTGCTTTCAGGCATTTGGTGTTAGGCATTGCATATGCTCAGGACTTCAATAAATTTGTTACCGATACAAAACTTCCTATAGGTAATGGCAACATGGATTTGAAAGAGTCCAAATGGAAAAGATTTAATGTTTCTATCGGTTACCGATTCTAAGAGCCGTACTTTCTTTGTGCTGTTTTAGGCGGTATATTGCACAAACACATACCGAAATATCATCTTTGTGCAGTAATAGGGGTTTTTCTGCACAAACATAGACAGCAGAGGAAACTTTGTGCAAATATGGGGGTATTTCAGCACAAATATAGATCTAGTGGGTAATATTGTGCAGTTTTAGGCAGTATATTGCACAAACTCACAAACAGTGTGTGACAGCAACAAGGGTGGCAAACAAAAAAGGCAGCTCACTAAGGGGCTGCCTTTAGATAAATTGCAGAGAGGAAGATTAGTTCTCCTCGGCTACATACTCTTCTTTGATTGCTGAGAATGCTGCAAGGTCTTCTGGTTTGAAGGCTGCAATGTAGGATGCTCTCTCGTTGTTCCAAGCTTCTGATTTGTTTGTGTAAACTTCTGCTGAACGGGCGAAAGAAGCGTCTACCTGTGCATCAATGATCAAAAGGTATGACATAATGATGTGGGCAGCCATCTCTACAAGTCTTCTTGCGTGGAAATCTATGTATTCCTCACCTTTGCCTTGTACCATTTCACAAGCCTGCTCATATTGTGCAGTCATAGCAATAAGTTTCTCTTTTAGTGCTGCAAACTCTGGTTTTACCTCCATTGCCTCATACTCTCTGATTTTTGCAAGGTATGAGCCGTTGGTTACATATCTGATTGCAGCAACTGTCTGCAACTGTGATGTTCCCTCGTAGATGGTAAGGATTCTGGCATCTCTGTATAGTCTCTCTACAGGGTACTCTTTCATAAATCCAGAACCTCCGTGAACCTGAATTGCATCGTACGCATTCTGGTTTGCGTACTCAGAAGACATCATCTTAAGTACAGGGGTGAACATATCTGCATATTTGCTGTATTTCTTGTTCTCCTGTCTCTCTTCCGGAGTAAGTTTTCTTTCCTCTGCAATTGCATTGTATGCTTTGTAGATATCTACAAATCTTGTTGTTTCATAAAGGATTGCACGTGATGCCTGCAATTTAGCCTTCATTACAGCCAACAACTCATATACTGCAGGGAAGTTGATGATAGCTTTCTTGTACTGTACACGCTCGTGTGCATATTTCAATGCCTCTCTGTATGCAGCCTCTGACAAACCTACAGACTGGGCACCTACGCCAAGTCTAGCTCCGTTCATCAATGACATTACATATTTGATAAGTCCAAGTTTTCTGTCACCTACAAGTTTTGCAGGGGCATTCTTGAATACAAGCTCTGCAGTAGGGGAGCCTTTGATACCCAATTTGTTCTCTATACGTCTTACGGTTACACCGCCCCAAGCTTTGTCATAAACAAAGTAAGAAAGGCCTCGTCCGTCTGTTGTACCCTCCTCTGAACGTGCAAGAACAAGCTTAATCTGAGCATCACCGTTAGTAATGAAACGTTTTACACCGTTAAGGAACCACATCTGTTTCTCCTCATCCCAAGTTGCCTTAAGCATTACAGACTGAAGGTCTGAACCTGCATCAGGCTCTGTAAGGTCCATTGAACAAGTGTCACCTTTATTGATTCTTGGAAGAAACTCCTCTTTAATCTCTTTAGATGCAAACTCGTGGATAGTCTCTGCACAATCCTGAAGGCCCCAAATGTTTGCAAAACCGGCATCTGCACGAGAAACCAACTCTGCAGCCATA
The DNA here is from genome assembly GCA_045531975.1 of Candidatus Egerieisoma sp. Classification (GTDB taxonomy): domain Bacteria; phylum Bacteroidota; class Bacteroidia; order Bacteroidales; family UBA932; genus Egerieousia. The sequence continues at coordinate 8,352 of JAZSEZ010000073.1, forward strand.
ACGTAAGGAACCATACTGAAATTCAATCCGCCATACTCACGTGGAAGGCTAAGACCGTATACACCTGCTTGAGTAAGTGCATCGTGGTTCTGTTGAGTACCAGCAGCGTAAGTGATTCTGCCATTTGCACATACAGGACCATCGTGATCTACCTGCTCAGCATTAGGTGCAAGAACGTCGCCGCAAATCTCACCTATAATTTCCATTACTCTATCATAAGAGTCAATTGCATCTTCTACATTTGCAGGAGCATAATCATATTTGCCAAAGTCCTTGAAATTATCCTCTTTCAGCTCTACAATTTTACCCATAAGAGGGTGCTGGAACTGAAATTTCAAGTCTGAATTGTCTCTATAAAAATTTGCCATAATTATTTGCTATGTTTTTTGTAAGATGCAATCATCTTAGGTAATACATCGTTAAGGTCGCCAATGATTGAGTAATCTGCAATCTGGTGGATAGGGGCATTAGGATCATTGTTAATTGAAATGATCATAGATGACTGGTCCATACCTGCTGTATGCTGGATCTGACCTGAAATACCAACTGAAATGAAAAGTTTAGGTCTTACAGTAACACCAGTCTGTCCAATCTGTCTTTCGTGCTCTACAAAACCTGCATCAACAGCAGCTCTGGAAGCACCAACCTCTGCACCCAATACTTTTGCAAGCTCATGTACAAGAGCAAAATTATCTTTACTGCCAACACCATAACCGCCGGCAACAATAATCTGGGCACCTTTAATGTCAATTTTCTTCTCCTCAATGTGTCTCTCAATAATCTCTACTGCAAAATCTGTATCAGTAAGGATTGAAGCCACATCAATTTTCTTTACACTACCTGCAACAGGCTCAGACAATGCCTCTTTTTTCATAACACCCTCACGGACAGTAGCCATTTGAGGTCTGTGCTCAGGGTTCACAATAGTAGCAATAATGTTACCGCCAAAAGCAGGACGGATCTGGTAAAGAAGATTGTCCCATTTGTTTCCTTTAGTATCCTGGTGGCCGCCAATTTCAAGGGAAGTACAGTCTGCAGTAAGACCGCTGTGAAGTGCACTTGAAATTCTTGGAGCCAAATCACGACCTATGCAGGTTGCACCAAACAATGCTATCTGCGGCTGCTCCTGTTTGAACAATGAAATTGCAATAGAAGCGTATGGAAGGGTTCTGAAGAACTCCAACTGTTTGTCATCTGCAAGGTGAACAGTTTTTGCACCATAAAGGTAAAGTTCATCTTTAAGGTTCTCCACATTGTAACCGATAAGCAAAGCCTCAAGGTCACAATTAAGGGTATGTGCCAAAGATCTTGCCTTTGTCATAAGCTCAAGGCTCACATCGCACAATTTGCCGTTATCTGTTTCACAAAAAACTATAATGTTGTTCATTTTGTTCTCTTTTCAAATTAATACTCTGTTAGCCTATAGTGTGGTTTGCAAGAAGCTCTGAAATTAAAGAATCAATATCTTCATTTGATGAAGTAAGTTTCTTTGCCTCTTTAGCCTGGAATACAATATTCTCAACTTTCTTAACCTTGGTAGGGGAACCTGCCATACCATAGCTGGTATCCTCGCCACCTACATCTGCAGTACCCCACTCGGTAATTTTAAGATAAGGGTAGTCAGCCAATGAAAGAAGATAGTTTGCACCCTCTGCTGTATCCTCAGTTATTGTTCTTGCATATTTGTATATCATCACCTGTTTGGCGTGTCTCGGACGACAAGGAGCTGCAGTAGCGTGTACTGTTACAAGACAAGGTAGAGTGCAGGAAACAACCTCTACACCTCTTTCAAGTCTTCTCTTGATTACAACTTTATCCTCTGAAATCTCCTGAATCTCCTCTGCATATGTAACCTGAGGTATGCCAAGTTTCTCAGCTACCTGAGGACCTACCTGCGCAGTATCACCGTCAATTGCCTGGCGGCCTGCCAAAATGATATCGGGATTAATCTTTTTAACTGCCTGAGACAGTGCATACGATGTTGCCAATGTATCTGCACCTGCAAATTTTCTGTCTGTTAGAAGAACGCCGCCATCTGCACCTCTGAAAAGTCCCTCTCTAATGATGTCTGCGGCTCTGAACGGACCCATTGTAAGTAACAGTACCTCAGAACCAGGATTCTGGTCCTTTATATATAATGCCTGCTCAAGGGCATTCATATCTTCTGGGTTGAAAATAGCCGGAAGGGCTGCTCTATTAACTGTTCCCTCTGGGGTCATAGCATTTTTACCGACATTTCTGGTGTCCGGCACCTGTTTTGCCAGAACAACAATCTTCAATTTTTTTGTCATAATAATTTTGTCTATGCTTTCTCGGTATAGGTTTATAGTTTTATTCGTTTTAACAAGCAAATGTACTAATAATTTTCTTTAATTAAGAATTTTGCATCACATTTAATTTAATTAACTTTGCGTGATTAACTGTTTTTACAAAATTTAAAGTGTAATTATTATTATGGAAATTCCTGCTAAATATAACCCGGCGTCCATTGAGGACAAGTGGTACGAATATTGGGTAAACAATAAGTTCTTCCACTCAGAACCTAATGAAAAAGAAGCATATACAGTAGTTATTCCCCCACCAAATGTAACCGGTGTGCTACATATGGGACACATGTTGAATAACACAATTCAGGATATTTTGGTTCGCCGTGCAAGAATGAAGGGTAAAAATGCCTGCTGGGTTCCAGGTACTGATCACGCCTCAATTGCAACTGAAGCCAAGGTTGTGAAGAGACTTGCTGAGCAGGGAATCAAAAAAAGTGACCTTACAAGAGAGGAGTTCCTGAAACACGCTTGGGACTGGACTAATGAGCACGGTGGCATCATCCTAAAACAGCTTAGAAAGCTTGGAGCAAGCTGTGATTGGGACAGAACAGCTTTCACTATGGATGAGGAGAGAAGCGAGAGTGTAATTAAAGTTTTTGTTGATCTGTACAACAAAGGTTTGATTTACCGTGGCTTGAGAATGGTTAACTGGGATCCTAAAGCCCAGACTGCATTGAGCAACGAGGAGGTTATCTATAAAGATGAGAAAAGCAAACTTTACTACCTTAAATATTATGTAGAGGAGGCTGCCGGCTGTACAGATGGAGAAGAGGAGGGTGCAGTAACCCTTAAACCTACAGATCCTTTTGATGCAACTGTAAAACATCAGATTCTGCATAAGGATGAGCAGGGGAGAAGATATGCAGTAGTGGCAACAACCCGTCCTGAGACCATTATGGGTGATACAGCTATGTGTATAAACCCTAAAGACCCTAAGAACACCTGGTTGAAAGGTAAAAAGGTTATTGTTCCATTGGTAAACAGAGCAATTCCTGTAATTGAAGACAGATATGTGGAAATAGAGTTTGGTACAGGTTGTTTGAAAGTTACCCCTGCACACGATACCAATGACTATATGTTGGGCAAAACCCACAATCTTGAGACAATAGATATTTTCAATGCAGATGCAACCCTAAGTGAAGCTGCAGGTTTGTACGTTGGAATGGACCGTATGGCAGTACGCAAGCAGATTGTAAAAGATCTTGAGAGTGCAGGTTTGTTGGAGAAAGTGGAGGATTATGATAATAAGGTAGGATACTCAGAGAGAAACTCTGATACAGCTGTTGAGCCACGTTTGTGTATGCAGTGGTTCCTTAATATGCAGCATTTTGCAGACATTGCCCTTCCACCGGTAATGAATGACGAACTTAAATTCTATCCTGCAAAATACAAAACAACCTACAACAACTGGCTTGAGAATATTCAGGACTGGTGTATCAGCCGCCAGCTATGGTGGGGCCATAGAATCCCTGCATATTTCCTACCGGCATCAGCTGAGGGTGATGAGAAATTTGTGGTTGCAGAAACAGCCGAAAAAGCATTGGAGCTTGCAAAGGCAATCCCCGGATATGAGAATATTACTATAGACCAGTTAAGACAGGATGACGATGCACTTGACACCTGGTTCTCATCTTGGTTGTGGCCATTATCATTGTTTGGAGGTATTAATAATCCCGATAACGATGAAATCAAATACTATTACCCAACCAGCGACCTTGTAACCGGACCGGACATCATTTTCTTCTGGGTAGCAAGGATGATTATGGCGGGATATGAGTACAAAGGGGATATGCCGTTCAAGAATGTTTACTTTACAGGAATTGTAAGGGACAAACTTGGCCGCAAGATGTCAAAATCTCTTGGTAACTCACCAGACCCGCTAGAGCTGATTGCAAAATATGGTGCAGATGCTGTACGTATGGGTATGATGCTTTCTGCCCCTGCCGGTAACGATATTCTGTTTGACGAGGCACTTTGCGAGCAGGGACGTAACTTCAACAACAAGATATGGAATGCATTCCGTCTTGTAAGCGGCTGGAATGTGGATGAGAATGCCCAGCAGCCTGAAAGCTCAAAAGTAGCAGTAGAGTGGTTCAATGCAAAACTTGCCAAAACAAGTGCAGAGATTGAGGATCTTCTTTCAAAATACAGACTTTCAGAGGCATTGATGGAGGTTTACAAATTGTTCTGGGATGATTTCTGTGCATGGTATCTTGAGATGGCAAAACCTGCATACGGAGCAGGCATTGACCCTGTAACCTATAAGGCAACAAAAGGATTCTTTGATTCATTGCTAAGAATTTTGCATCCGTTTATGCCTTTCATTACTGAGGAGTTGTGGCAGAACCTTGAGAAACGTGCAGAAGGTGAGACAATAATGTTCCAGAATGCTCCAGTTGGTATTGAGTATAATGCAGATTTGTTGGAGCAGTTTGAAAATGCTTCACAGATTGTAATGAACATAAGAAATATCAGACAATCAAAAGGTGTATCACCTAAAGAGGCACTTGAGATATTTGCAAAAGCACCTTACAACAACGCAATGGATGCAATTGTGAAGAAACTTGCAAACATCACCAACATTAATGTTGTAGAGGCTTTTGATACTCAGGCTCAGGGTATGAACTTTATGATTAAGACCAGCGAGTTCTTTGTACCGCTTAACGAACATATTAACGTAGAGGAAGAGGTAGCAAAGATGAAAGCTGAGATAGAGTACTATGAAAAGTTTCTTAAACAGGTTAATGCAAAACTATCAAACGAAAAGTTTGTGAACAATGCACCTGAAAATGTGGTTGCAATTGAGCGCAAGAAACAGTCTGATGCAACTACAAAACTTGAAAACCTTCATAATAGGATTGCAGCCTTGTTAAAGTAACAGTAAACTGTCAACACTAAATAAACTTAAACTGTAAAAGCTTGCTTGAAACTGAACTTGAAACAATTAAGTAACAATGCAAACTTATAAAGGATTATCAGATAAACAGATAAAAGAAAACAGAGCCAAATACGGCTCCAATGACCTGACTCCCCCTGCAAGAGAGAGTTGGGTTAAATTGTTATTGGGCAAATTCAATGATCCAATAATAAAACTGCTTCTGTTTGCAACACTATTGTCATTTATAACCGGATATTTCCACGGCTCAATAGTAGAGAGCTTGGGTATTCTGCTGGCAGTATTTCTTGCAACATTCCTGGCTTTTATAAATGAGTACAAGGCTGGGAAAGAGTTTGATATCCTTAACCAGATAAATGATACCACACTTGTAAAAGTATACAGGAACGGCTCTGTAACTCAAGTACCCAAAAACGAGCTTGTGGTGGGAGATATAGTTATAGTTACCCAGGGTGATGAGATTCCGGCAGACGGCACACTTCTTGACACAATGGAGCTGAGTGTACACGAATCTTCATTGAACGGAGAGTC
>JAZSEZ010000023.1:0-22661 GCA_045531975.1 Candidatus Egerieisoma sp.
CTAAAAGGAGGAGTTCGCCGTCAAGATAAATTTTATTCCTGAGCAGCCTCATCCGAGACTGAGCGAAGGTCATTGATTTACCCGAAGGAAATTATGCAGATCATTTGTTCCACAAATGGGATGATGGTGATGTTGGGAAGAATAATCCCATTAAAATTTGAGATTGGAATAATGCAAGAGGTTAGTAGTGCAGACTCCGCTGAAACATTGCTGTAGGGCACATTTGCTTATCTAACCTATAGTGATTACTTGAGATTAAGTTATACAACCTGCCCTATATTGCGTACAGAAAGCATAGATTTGCTTAACCTCTTGGGAATAAAAAAGAGGCTGCCCAAAAAGTTTTGAGGCACCCTCCCTTCTATTGATATCCCATAGTGGTGGAACTAAATTCTCTCAAACTCTCCTACAGGATCATTTATATCAAATGTGAGTGACTGGGCACGGTTTCCTTTAACTGTAAAGGTAAGGTCAAATGTACCTGAACCTGGCTGGTTGAATTTGAATACGTTGCCGTTCCTGTGCTCAAGGCGCGCATCCACATCTTTAAGTTTGAAGTATAGTGCACCATCTTTCTCGTAAACTGTAGCTGTACCAAATACATCAAGCTTGTAGTTGCCGGTGTATACTTTGTTAGGCATTGCTGCAACAGGAGTCTCCTCCTCTTTAGCCTCTTCCTCATCTTTTGCAAACAAATCCTCAAGGTAATCTGCAAGATACTCGTCAAAGTGGCCTCCGTTAGGGTTGCCTTTGTAAAGTTCAATCAAATCACGGCCAAGGGCTGATTGAGGGTCAGATGAGCTTCCATTGTTTGTAAGGAATACAAAACCAAGGTTAAGCTCAGGATGCAATCCCACAAGTGCAGTGTAACCGTAAGCCAAACCGGTGTGTCTGATATAGCGGCCCTGAAGACCATACTCTACTGTCCAGCCTTGTGCATAGTTTGTAAGGCGGGTAGAGTCGCTGCCGGTAATTGTCTGAGGGTAGAACAACATATCGTGGTTTTTGCGGGAGATAATCTCTTTTCCGTTGAATGTACCGTGATTCAAGTGCATCTTAACCCAATTTGCCATATCCTCTACTGTAGAGATTACAAATCCTGCAGGTGCAACTGCAGAAAGCCATGCAAATGCATTATCCTTATCTGTGCGTGGTACAACCTCAATTTCATCCTTGTCTTCTGCCTTTCTCATTCTGTAACCCTGAGCAAGGTTCTCTGCTGTATAGAATGACAGGTTTCCGGTGGTACTGTTCTTCATTCCTAGTGGGGTAAAAATACGCTCTACAAGTGCCTCATCCCAACTCTTGCCGGTATATTTCTCAATAATTTTTGCAGAGATGGTGTACATACTGTTGTTGTATGCATATTTTGTACGGAAGCTGTAAGTAGGTCTTACAGTTGCGTAGATTCTGTAAAGGTCATCGCGGTTATATCCCCAAGTTGGAAGGTCATCAAGGGCATAGCTGTTGAATCCGCTATGGTGCGACATTATCTCCCTTACCTGAAAATTCTCTGTTACCCAAGGGTCATAAAGTTTGAAATCGGGAAGATAATTTTTTACCGGTGCATCCCATTTGATTTCAGGGTACTCATCCATTACATTTGCAAGCAATCCGGAGGTAAAAGCCTTTGAGGTTGAAGCAATTACAAACTGGGTTTGTGGGGTTACAGGAACAGGTGCCGTTACAGAGTCTCCAAGGTGTGCATTTCCATAACCTTTCATAAATACCACCTCCCCGTCTTTTACAACGGCTACAGCCATTCCAGGCACTTTCCACTCATCTATTGCACGCTGGCACATTGCGTCAAAACCGTCGGGAATAGATTTATAATATTTCTGGGAAGAATTGTTGCAGGATGCAAGTACAAATAGGGCTAAAAGTGCTCCTGCGGTAAAGAATTTTTTGAAACAGTTTTTCATATTAAATCAGTTTTGTTGTATTTTCATTTGTGCTGGTTGTGCAACTGTTTGAGGGTTTCCTCCAGGTCATACAACTGTTTTGGACTGGTACCGCTCTCTATGTGCACAACAGTTCCATTCCTATCAACTATTATAGTGCAGGGGAATCCGGCTTTACCAACCAAATCCATAATTGTATCACTTACATTAACCAGATGTGTATATGTAAAATTACGTCTTTGAATTATTGGCAATGCCTCTTCTGCAGTATTATATGTGGCTGAGAAGAAATGTATAGAAGGATATCTCTCTTTCCATTTGCTTATTGCAGGCATCTCTGCAATACAGGGTTTGCAGGTTATGCTCCAGAGATTTATGAGGAAACATTTGCCTGCCAACTCGTCACTGCTCCACCTTTTACCCTCAATATCCTGCTCCTTAAATTTAGGGAATTTGTCACCGGCCTTGATATTTGCCGTGCTTAATGACATTGTAATATATTTGGCATTTTTTGCCAGTTCAAGCAATTCCGGCCCGTTCTGTACATTTTCAAATGGGATAGCTCTTAGTTTGGACCAGTCAGAAAGGGTTGCACCATCCAAATATCGTATGCTTGACACTTTATTGCCTTCACTGTCCTTCAGTATAGCCATACTTGTCTTAACTGGAAGTGATTCAGGCCTTGATATAAAAAAATATCCGTCAATAAGCACCTTGGGCACAACCTTCTCTAATGAAGTTTCTTGTGCTGCAAGGTGTATTGTACAGAATAGTGACAGAAGAATAATACAAACTCTTTTCATACTTCAAAGTTATTTAAAATAAATCTCATTCCATAATGGTTTGATGAGCTTTGAAGCGAAAAGTTTAAATGAGCATCAGTTTATGCATTTACAGGACTTGGCGTTATTTCACACTCAAAATCTCCGTGGAAAGTATATTTTACTCCCGATAGCGTACATTCTACATTCTCCAGGCGGATTCTCATCATTTTTGATGAGTTATCATATTTGAGGAGATACATTTTGCCCGTATATTGGTTTGTATAATCGTACGACGAACTTGAGAGGGGTTTGCAGAAACTGAACTCCTGTACATTTACCTTGCTCATGCAGTCTGCTTCACTGAGATTATTGGTTATAATCCTTAGTAAAACGTAGCTCCCAGCCTGTTTCATATTTGTGGATGCATTTATGCAGGTAAAATCTCCGTGCAATGTTTCTGTATATGCATACTTCTTCTCAAATATAATGTCTGAGCCATCTGAACTGAGTACCATAAAAGGTATTTCAGTTTGGTCTGCATCATCGTCCAATTTTGAGCAAGAGGAACACAACAACATTGCAGCTGCTACTGCTGCAATTGAAATAAGTTGGAAAATCTGTTTCATCAGTTTTTGTTTAACGGGTTGAATAATGGCTTTATCTGAATATAAAATGTAGCAACTATTCAGATACTGCATCTGATTACATACTTTTTTGCATTTACCAAAAAAAATGGAATTACTCCGTCTCCTCAGTTACAAGCACATCCTGTTTTTGCTCATTCTTCTTTGCCGGATATGCTATTCTGGCGTGATAAATCTCCTGCAGATGTTTTATGAATACCGCTTTAACAATATTAATCTCTTTAATGGAGATATCTGCCATTGCCAGCTGAGAATCAGAAATCCTCTGGCTGGTAATATTGTCAACCAGTTTGGTTATGCTCTCTTTGGAGTAATCTTTTAAGGTACGGGATGCAGCCTCTACAGCATCTGCCATCATAACCACAACCTGTTCCTTGGCTGTAGGGAGTGTTCCCTGATATGTAAAGGCCTCAATATCTGCCGGATCTCCCCCATTATTGCAATACTGTGTATAGAAATAGCCTGTTTGGGAGCGGCCGTGATGAGATGTTATAAAATCTGCCACTATTTGAGGGAGATTATGTTTACGTGCCAGTTCAACACCGGCTGCCACGTGTTTTATAATCTCCTGCGCACTCTCTTTTGGCGACAGGCCCTTATGATAATTCACACCAGGAGCCTGGTTCTCAATAAAACACTGCGGATTGCTTATCTTTCCAATATCGTGGTACATTGCACCAACCTTTACAAGGCGGGAATTTCCCCTAATGGCCATAACCGCCCTCTCTGCAAGATTTGCCACCTGAAGCGAGTGCTGGAAAGTGCCTGGAGCTTTTCTTGCCAAATCCTGCAACAGGCTGTTGTTGGTATCAGACAGCTCTTTAAGTGTTGCAACAGATACCAGTGAGAAAATTTTCTCAAGCAAAAATACAAGTGGATATGCGGCAACAACCAGAAATGCATTACAGAAAACAAGTATGAAGATTGTATAGTTCATCCCCTCAAAGGTTCCACTCTCCATAAACCTGAATGCAATATGTATAATGAACATTCCCACACAGATAATGAAAGAGTTGAGGAACTGCAGCCACCCTTTGTAAAGGAAAGAGAATGAAACCAGTGCAATACCTCCTGCAACAACATTCATAAGGTATATCTCCACCCCATACTCAGAAATTACAAGTACAGGGGTAAGTGCTATCATATATAACGGGAATACCAGTCTATTGCGGAAAAACGCCATCATATACAGGGCAAATACAGCGTATGGCACACAAAACATAATGTGGGCATCAAACCTGCGGGCAAACACTGTTGCAAGGAACGCCATAACCACCACCAACAACAGGAAGTTGAACTGGTTGCCGGAGCTGAGAATATCAAAATTCACAAAATAAATGGTTACATAAACCAGCAACAGCACCATAATACACAAGATTGCGTGTGAAACATAAAGCTGCCACATACTTCCAGTAAAGCCATAACTGAACTCATATTCAGCCTTATAGGAATCCAACAGCTGCTCAATATCTGCTGTAATTGTCTCACCCTCAGTAACAATAAGCTGCCCGGCATAAACCATCCCTTTGGTTGGGGAAATGTAGTTTACAGCCTCCTTATGCAACAGGTCCGTATTCTGCTGGCTGAACACCAGATTGGGCTGCATCAACCCCTCCAAACCATACACTGCAAAAAGTGAATCGGTATTGTACTGCCCCATATTCAGAGCAAGATCCTGTTTCAGATATTGTATTCCCGACGAAACAGTAAACAAATCCTCCTGCAGGGTCTCTTCTGTCCTCTTCTCTTTCTGCACAATTACATAACTCGTACGGGAAGCTGTAGATTCATTGTTATCGGGAATAATTCCCACATTATATACATACTCCAATACCGATGCAATCTCTTTCTCCAGATTTGCCGGAATTCCATATTTCACCTGTCTGCGGGCCAGTGCAGCCATTTGGGCCTCCCCCACAGCCTCATCATAAATATAATAAGGGACAACCTTTGCCGCCGCCTCATCCCTCTCAGCAAAGAGTTCAGCCTCAGTTTTAAGGATTGGAAAATCCATTGGGGCAACCAGAGTTTCATACATCCAAGGCCTTCCCTTATGGTATTCATATTTGAACTTTCCCTCATTTGGGAAAAACACCATCATTACTATAAAGGCCATTGCAAGACTTACGTAAACAGATCTTTTCTTAAGTATGGCCTTTGTTTTATTTACATTTATAACATCCATATCACAAAATTACACTAATTTTGCGCTACTAACCAAATAACTTTAAATAATATGACCCGTTTTGCAGTAGCATTTTTAGTATGCCTGTTTGCATTTGGAAAAGTTAATGCCCAAGAACTTATAGTTATTGAGAGCAAGAACCTGAAATGCAATGATTCAGTATTGGTATTTACCCCGGTAAACGTTAATGAGAACACCCCTACCCTGTTCCTTCTTCACGGATGGAGCGGTTGCTATGCCAACTGGAGCCAGAAACACAATATTCAGGAGATTGCCAACAGAACAAATTTCAGAATCATTACTCCCGACGGTTTCTACAACAGCTGGTACCTCAACAACTCGGATCCTGATAAAATGCAGTGGAGAACCTTCTTCTGGAGCGAACTTTACCCTCAGATGAAAGAGAAATACAATCTTGTTCCCGATAAAACCTTCATTACCGGTTTGAGTATGGGCGGCCACGGAGCAATGAACCTTTTCCTTGATAATCCTGATGCCTTCAAATCTGCCGGCAGTATGAGCGGTGTACTTGACCTACAGCTTACCCCTCTTGCAGAGAAAGAGATCTCTAAGGTTATTGGAGATGACAAAAACAGATTGTATGAAGAGAGTGCCATTAACAGGGTACAGGTGCTTGCAGGAAAAAACAAACCTTTTATTGTAAGCTGCGGTTATGATGATTTCTATGTAAGATGTACAGATTTGTTCTCTCAGAAATGCCGTTATATGGGTATCCCTCATTTTGCACTGCTTACCCCAGGCAAACACTCGTGGCCATATTGGGGCTTTGCCCTTGAGGAGCACATCGCCTTCTTCCAAAAACTTTTGAGGGGAGAGCAACTTGGTTATTAAAATATTTTATCTGTGACATAAGTTGACAAAACACCGGAATACTTTTGTATCGTAAAACAAAACGGTACAAACTTAAAATCTGGTGTTATGAGAGAATTTTTACTTAACGCAATGGGTTACGCAACAGTAGTTGCAATGATTGGTTCAATAGTTTACACTTGGGCAAAGCTCAATGCTGAACTGAAGAAAATGGAAAATGTGAAATGAGACTTTGGAGCAGAAACTTTATATTGGTAAGTTTGGGCAACTTCTTAATGTACAACGCGTTCTATATGTTGTTGCCCATACTGCCATTATATCTGGCAAATGAGCTGCAGGCAAGTGAATCAATGATTGGCACAATATTGTCACTCTATACTATTGCCGCACTGGTAACCCGCCCAATAGCGGGGTTCTGGCTTGATAAAGTTGCCAGGAAACCACTGATGATGTGCTTTTATCTGTTTTATATCTCAATGTGCCTCAGCTACACTCTGGCTGCCACATTGGGACTCTTCTTTATAATAAGGTTTGTGCACGGAATAGCCTTTGGAAGTGCTACTGTAGGAATCAACACAATGGCTGTAGACATTATTCCGGAGAGCAGGCGTGGTGAAGGGTTGGGAATATATACATCTTCCACAAGTCTGGCTATGGCAACCGGTCCCGTAATCTCCCTCTTTATGCACGAGAGTGGACTAGCATTCAACAATATCTTCATTACCGTATTCTGTGTAGGACTCATCGGTTTCACTTGTGCAGCCAATATAAAGGCCAAAAAAGAGCAGGAATTCTCTACAAAGAGATTTTCAATCAAACACCTTCTGCTGAAAGCCGGATTGCCTGAGGCGGTTGTAATGGTACTCCTTACCTTCGGATACGGCATAATTACGGTTTACCTCTCAATCTATGCAAAAGAGGAAGTTGGAATTACAGAAGGGGTTGGTTACTACTTCACAATCTTCTCGGCCGGTCTGGTAGCAGCCCGTCTCTCATCTGCAATGATTCTCAGAGGGGGAAAATATATAACCGTGTTTGCGCTGGGAATAGTTTCCCTAATAATAGGATTCTTTATAGTGGCATTTGTACACAATCCGGTTGCATTCTTCTCATCTGCAATCTGTATGGGTGTGGGTTACGGACTCATCTCCCCTACTGCCCAAACAATGATAATAAATCTTGGACAAGACACAGAGCGTGGGGCAGCCAATGCCACTTACCTCACCTTCTTTGATTTGGGTGTAGGTGCCGGTGTATTCTGCGGAGGCATTATTGCCCAATACTCAAACTACTCTACAGCATACGCTGTTGGATTTGTATTTACAATCTTAGGATTGGTATACCTCCTTACATTCATTAGAAAGCACTTTAAGGCCAACAGATTAAGATAACCCTAATGAAACTGCATATCCTCATAGACAACCTGCCGCCTCAAGAAGGCCTGGAACTTGCAAGTGAGCACGGCCTCTCTGTATATTTTACACTGGAGGGGAAGAATTACCTTGTAGATACCGGGGCAAGCGGCAAGTTTATGCACAATATGGAGCAGTTGCAGGAGGTATGCACACCACAGGAGGTTGATTGTGTTGTAATCTCCCACGGCCATAATGACCACACTGGCGGACTCCGCAAGTTTCTGGAGGAGAACACAACCGCTAAGGTATTCCTCCACAACTCAATTCAGGGGAACTATTTCTACTCCTGCCGCCCCAAAAACGGTATACGGGAAGCCCGTAACATTGGAATGGAGCAGGCCCTTTTCATAGATTTCCCACACAGATTTAACCAATTGGAAGAACCGTTTACCATTTCTGAAAAAGTTACCATATTACCAGTATGTGGAGAGAAAAAACACCCAACCCCAATGGGTAATGAATTCCTTTACCAGAATGATCTTCCCGATGATTTTTCTCACGAAATGGCACTCCTTGTAGAATATTCAGAGGGGAAATTTGCAGTAATCTCCCCTTGCACCCATAATGGTATCCTGAATGTACTGGAGTGTTGCAGTGAATATCTGCGCAGCAGCAAGGGACTGTCGGGAAGAGAAAATTTAGGATATTTTGTAGGTGGGCTACATTTGGTGGATTATTTGAATATACCAGGAAAGGAGGATGCTGCAGAAAAAGAGGCTGCCTCCATTGCGGAAACAGCCTCTGCTATAATGGAATTGTATCCTCATTTGAAAATTTTCTCAGGGCACTGCACCTGCCGGAAGGCAAGTGAACTCCTTCAGAAGCACCTTGGAAACAATTACTGCACTTTCTGCACAGGAAGTGAAATTGAGTGCGTCTGAAACTACAATACAATGTCTTTCATCCCTAATTTAGGCACAAAATGCACACCGTCCTTACGGTAGTAATTGCGTGAGTCCTCTGCATTTATATTGGTAAGCTGTATATTTTCCGCACCCTTTCCAATTGCAAGTACCAGTATAGGTTCGTACTCCAGCTTGAACTCTTCTGTAACCTCTCCCTTATTGAACGCTCCAATACAAATTCCGTTAAGGCCAAGTTCTACCGCCTTAAGTAGCATACTTTGGGCAGCAATTCCCAAATCAATGTCTACCCATTTGTTCTCCTGCACTGTAGTGCATATTATAATGAAGGCATTTGGCTCGGTACCAGGGAACGGAAGATTCAATTCTGGCAAGGCCCCTGCCCATTTGGTATATTTTTGCAGCCTTGGAGCATCCTCTGCTGTAATGAGTTTGAATCTTAACGGCTGCTGATTTTTGGCGCTTGGAATTTTGGTATAAACCTCCACAATCTTAAGAAGTTCCTCTTTGGTTACAATATATGACGAATCGTACCCTCTATAACTTCTGTTCTTTAAAAGAAGAGAGTTAAGACTTGGATTGTTTACTGTGGTTTTGTGTTTTGGAGTACCTGTTTTTCCTGCGTGAAACTCCTCAAATTTCTTCTCTAGATAATTGTCTGCCATAATGATATCTACATAGTTTATACCGGTTTTACCCCAGTGTCACACACAAATGTAAGGAAAAAACACTACATTTGTATATAAACAAGTCTACTCATTAACCTTATGCTTGAAAAACTGTTCGGTTTCAATAAAGAAGAATCCACCGTTCGCACAGAAATTTTTGCAGGTCTTACCATATTCCTTACAATGGCATATATCCTTGCCGTAAACCCTAATATACTTGGAGAGACAGGAATGGACAGAGGTGCCCTCTTTACCACAACTGTACTAATGTCGTTCTTTGCAACTGCATTGATGGCGTTTTATGGAAAACTTCCTTTTGCACTTGCTCCCGGTATGGGTTTGAATGCATTTTTTGCATATACCATTTGCCTTACATTAGGATACTCCTGGCAGTTTGCCCTTACTGCGGTTCTATTGGAGGGAATCATATTCATTATTTTAACGGTAACAAATCTCCGCAAGATGATTATGAACATACTTCCGGAGACCATAAAGAAATCAATTGGTGTGGGAATTGGCCTTTACATTGCCTTCATTGGATTGAAGAATGCAGGTGTGATTGTTGGCAACAGTGCCACACTGGTAAGTTTGGGAGATATTACACACGGCTCAGGATTATTGGCAGTTATTGGTATAGTAATAACCTCTGCCCTGCTCATAAGAAATGTTAAAGGAGCCCTTTTCTTTGGTATTATTGCAACTACCCTTATTGGAATTCCTCTTGGTGAAACCAAATTCAACGGTGTGTTCAGCACCCCTCCAAGCATTGAACCAATTTTCTGGCAATTCGACTGGAAAGGTGTATTTACAACAGATATGCTTTATGTGGTATTTACAATGCTGTTTGTAGACCTCTTTGGATGTATGGGTACAATAATAGGTGTAACAAACCAGATGAAGACAAAAGATGGAAAACATCCTAAACTTAGCAAAGCCTTTATGGTAGATGCTATTGCTACAACTATTGGAGCAATGTTTGGTACAAGTGCTGTTTCTACATACGTGGAGAGTGCTTCCGGAATCAAAGCAGGTGGAAGAAGCGGCCTTACAGCCTTTGCAACTTCTCTATGTTTCCTTGCTTCACTTTTCCTTGCCCCAATATTTCTGGCAATTCCAAGTGCAGCAGTTGCCCCTGTTCTTGTACTGGTAGGACTTATGATGATGAGCGCAATTATTGAGGTTGATTTCTCAGACTACACAGAATCAATTCCTGCATTCATGTGTATAGTTATGATGCCTCTTACATACAGCATTGCAGAGGGTATCATTTTAGGTTTGCTAAGTTATGTATTCATAAACGCCCTTAGCGGCAACCTTAAGAAAGTTTCAGTTGGAATGTACATCCTTGCAGCGGCGTTTATTCTCAAGTATCTTATGTAAGATGCACACCTTACGTTAGCATTAAAAAATATATTCCCGGTCTGCTATATTGCAAACCGGGAATTTTCATATCCACGCTACAAGGCAAACATCAGAGAAATATATCACTCAACTGCTTCTCCAGCATCATTGAGTATTACACCATGTGGCAGACATAAATACCGGTCAGGTCCAATAGCTTCAATGGAATAATAAATTGGTGGCGTTAACCTGATACCTTCTTTTGATATTAGTCCATAATGGCCACTATAATAGTGTGCGCCAACCTTGTACGCATAGCAATTTGCTGTTGCATAAACTTTTTCACAAACCTCTTCCCCATCTTCATTCGTATAACGTTCCACTTTGGTATCGTATTCCAATTTGGAGACTTCTGCAATTACAAAATCCTCCAGCACATTCATTTCAAAGTCATATAAAACTGCCGTATCATCCTTCTTTCGTGCCATAATGGTTTCATCATCAAAGTCTATATTTATATCCATATATTCAGCTGGCAGAAGTTCCTCCAAAGTTGCAGAATACAATCCCTCTTTATAGTCTGTTATAACCTTTACAAAGCCATCATACTGATCAACATTATCATATACGGGTTCAATTACCCAATTACCAGAAGTATCAATAAAACCGAACTTGCTGTTGACTTTATCCCTTATAAGACAATACCCATTCCTGAAGCCGTAGCTTGGATCATTAAAATGTACCTCAAGATTATTGTCTATAACAATTTCCCCTTTATGGTTAATAAACTTAAGTTTGCCATTATGCTCCACTGCAGCCAACCCTTCACAAAATACCCAAGCCTTTGTGTAAACTGGCTGGATTACGGTCTCGCCGGTAAAGCGGTTCACATACCCTCTCCTGTTATCCTTGGAAAAAACAGCCAGGGAATCCTTGTCATCAGAAACAACTACCCAATCCAAGCCCTGTAAAAGCACTTCCTGTGTCTTCTCATTATACAAACGGGTTTTGTCACCGTTCCCTACCCTTTGAAACACCACATTATTGCTTATGTGCACCTCCTCCGTAATCACCGTCCGCTTTGAATTTTTCAATTTTCTTGCCCATTCATCCAAAACAAATTCTGATACAAAAAAATATAACATAACAGAAGTAAACATTACCATCAGCAATGCTCCACACCCCACAAAAATTCGCCATATTACCTTGGCATAAGAATCCTGTCCTTTATATCCGAGCATCTTCCCTACAAACCTTACCATCTGGCATACTCCTCTCCACAATACTGTGAAAAAGAGTTTGAACGAAACTTTCCTTTTCATCTCTCAAATAAATTAATTAAGTACATTTAATCTTTTTTTGGCATTAATATCTCTACAAGTTCATTTGAACCACTTCCAATGGACAATAAGCCATTATATCCGTCAACAACACAACTCCATACTGTAAATTTAACATCCTCATACTCTGCACACCTTCCATATTGCAAAGCATCATACTTGAATGACGTAACCAGACTGTCTGCATTATTGTCATACACCCCACACTTCCCACCATTGTAAACAATGCTGTACCTCTCATTTGCAGTTGGTTCCACACGTTCATACTTTTTCTTGCCTCCTGAACTGCTAGCAATTGCAGCAAATAGCAATAATCCAATTGTAAAATAATTCCTCATATTCATATCGTTTACTATATAGAGCCAAACACAGAGCAGATTCTATCACTAAATTTTACCGGCGGCAAACAATACTGCTGTATTCTATAACCCAACATAATATGAATATTGAACTTTGAATAGGGTTTTGTTTTCCATATCTTTGTACTTAGTAAGTTTTTCATAAAAATAAAGGATATGGCACATTACGATGTTTTTATCAGCTACAGACGCACTTCTTTTGAGTCATCCAACTTAATATCAGAAAAATTACGTTCAATGGGATATCGTATTTTTTTTGATGTGGAAACACTCCGTTCCGGAAATTTTAATGACCAATTGCTGGGAATTATTGAAAACTGTACAGATTTCGTACTTATTCTTCCCCCTAATGCTCTTGACAGATGCTCTGATGAAAATGACTGGGTAAGGAAAGAAGTTCTTCACGCAATACATCATAAAAAAAATATTATTCCCGTTATGCTAAGCGGTTTTGAATGGCCTGAAACTATGCCTAACGGAATGGAAGAACTTTCACAATTCCAGTGCATTAAAGCTGGAGAACAAGAGTTCTTTGATCTTTCAATGAAACGCCTTGCCGGCTACTTGTTATCAAAGCCTCGCAATAATTTACGTACATTCTACAAAAAAACAGCAGGTGTATTGTTGGCAATAGCCATTCTTATAGGCGTAGTTTGGGGAACTCTAAATATAATTTCAACAAGATTCTGCACAGATCTTTCTATGTCTGTATCCAATATAATGGCAAACCTAAGTGTACTGCGTAAGAATCAGGTAAATTATTTCTCATTATGGACAGACTATAAAAATGATATAGCCAATCCAGTATATAATAATCCAAAAGATCATGAATGGCTGACTCAAAATATACACACCACACTAGATAAATTTGAACAAGATGTTGCAAATTTAAAGGCAACTGTTTCCAGATACTCTGAGCTTACTTCATATGAAAGATTCCTTATTAGCCTTCATGATATAGATATTCAGGATGTATATGCATTCAATGCTATTTTTGATTCTGTATATGATGATGTTCAGCAATTCATTACATATTTGAAGATGTCCACAAAGCCCAATATGACAAAATACACTATCAATCACGCAAATATAATGTATGATTACACCCAGTATTTTCTTAACACCGTTTATTGCTCATATCTGGGTTTCTTATCTGAAATGCCAAAAAAATGCCATGAGTTTCACTATACGTTATTGGGACAAAACGCATTTGGCAACTTTACCATACAATTGGAACTGGGCAAAGATGCTAAAGAATATGAGGCAGTTCAGAATACAGAATTTTCCAAAGTACAAAAATGCATACAGGAATTGACACTTAATAATGAGTTATTAAAAGCTGAAGTTCAACAGCAAGAGACGATGTTACAAAAAGGAAATTCTAAAGTAAAAGATTAGCTAAAAATCTAAGAAAAAGAGGGTGGCCCCAAAATTTTGATGTGACCCTCTTTTTCTATACCAAACACATTATTTGGTTATTTTAAATCCCAGTTTGGTTATAAGTTTCAAAGTACCAAGAGCTGTATCACGGTCATAATCCTTTTCTACCTCCGGCAACTCCTCATATGGTACAAGACATGGATGCTGCTTCAACAGATCACTACGTTTCTCGCCATAAGTCCAACCTTGTTCCAAACGGCTCTGTGCCCAAACATCATGGACATTTTTTGCTATCTGCTCAACTAATCCGTTCAACTCTTCTGGCAACTGGATATCTTTTATATCTACAGGTTGCGGCACATAATTTTTTCTCATTGTTCTCAATAAATATTCATTTTCTATTATAGAACAATCAATCAGGGGAAATCTATCAGTTCCATAAAAAATTATCTCTTCATTCCTCCTTCAGGCAACTTTTGGCCTTTAACTTCAGATCCTGTTCCTGTAGAAGGAGAAGCCTTCACATCAAGCAACTCGCTTCCCTTCTCCATTAAAGCACTTTTTACCGGATTGGTAATGATTGTAACCCATTTACCATCCCTATATTCTGATTTAATCTGATCACTGTATGACTGCCATGGTGAAGCCAAGCCTTTCTTCTCCCTGTTCTTTATAATTTTCCACTCCTTGCGCCACTCAGAGTTCATTTTATGCTTTTTGGGATCTGTTCCTTTTTTCAGATAAAAGGATTCATTTATCTGACACGTTTCACTCAACTGCATTTCCAATTTGTAATGACCGGTACCCCAGCACGATTCCATATCTCCTCCATTCTCAACAACACCAATATATGACCGGGGAACAATAAAAGATTCACCACTAACCTTTATAAACTCACTATTTGGAGACAATCTTCTGCTATATGTAAAAATGCCTGTCTCCTTATCAATATTCTTAGGATCAATATTTATTTCAACTGCAAATTCTCCCAACTCCTTATCCACAACTATCTGAATACCCTCATTCATCCAAGACGACTTCACTGTGGTATTTAATTTTACTGTCAAATTCTTTCTCCTGTCAAAATCAAAAGGTATCCTGTCTTCCGCTCTCATTACAGAATCATTTGGAATATCACATATTCGGGTATTGAACATCACAGAATCTACAACTACCTGAAATTTTGATTGCATCATCAACTTGTCCACCCCAGCCTTACTTGTATCCAACTTGCAAGAAATGTAAACTACATCTACGGTATCACTGCCCTGTATCTGTATATTCCTGCAAGAGAATCCCTTAAATGCAATACCTCTCAAATCAAGAGCACCAACATTACTTACTGTAGAATAAAAGTCAGATGCATCTTGTCCCATCTTAAGTTTCTTTGTAAAGGAACATTCTTTCATAATTGCTTTCCTCCAATCATTCTTGTGACTCCTCACTGAATTGGAAATATATGAAAATCCCATCCCTAACAAACCATCCACAGTTTTTGTAACAATTCCGGAAAAAGAGGTCTTATATGCAGCAATAGCTGTTTGAACAAATCTTTTGTTTCCTGATAAAACATCATACTTTTCTGAAATCATTTCATTCAGTCTGTCATAATTCACCGCATCTTCACTATTATCCAACTTATATGTATCTATCATTATAAGATATTGTTTGCCATCTTGTTTAGGATTCTGGCAATAGGCTGTTCCACATATAAATACCAACAAACAAGACAATAACAGGAAAAAGCAAAACTTTTTCATATCAAATTATTTTACATCAATCAAAATAAATGCATTCTTATAGCATGGAGATGAATACTTTGGCTCCGAGACCTCCTGTTCCACACTCTTCATCAACGCCCTGTTGTATTTTCTGACTTTATAAGTAATCTTTTTATCCATATCCTCCCGGGCCATCCAGAATGCCTTGTGAATATTGCATCCGGAACCCAGATGTCTATAAAAATTACGCATAAAATAACAAGTTGCATCATCATCCACACTCCACAAACTCAAAACCATAGCACCTGCTCCTGCACTTTTCAAACCTCTTTGCAATCCATAAACGCCCCCTGATGTTATTTCTCCCAAAGCACTTTGACAAGCAGAGGCAACAAACAAATCCACGCCACTCAAATCCATCAATGCCATTTCTTTCGCAGATAATATCCCATCATAATGGGATGCATCGTATACCTTTTTACCTATATTTTCCTGAGCTCCCGACAGCAACAACACACTCCTTGACAGTGTTTCATCTTTTACAGCTGCTTTGAGATCAGATCCTTTCGGGTACAGATTTCCATCATAATTACCATGTGTTGCAATATGGACAACAGCGAAATTACTAATATTTTCTCTAAGATACTCCTCCGTTGCATCACTTTTTTTCTTCACAACATCCAAACTGTTCTCTCTAATCATTGATATAGAATCCACCTCTTGTCCGGTATATGCCAACTGAGAGAAGTATGATTGTTTCTCTGCAAGAAAACGACAAGCCAAAGAATCATTTATACCTGTATGCAAACTTCCTTTTTTATTGTAGTTTATATCACCATAAATTAGGGCATTTCCAAGCTCTGACACCATATCCCTCTGCACAAGTTCCCGTGTACCTGTAAGTCTGTATAGCTCATAACTGTCTGACTCAGGGAAAAGATATTCAATTGCAAGATTATGAAATATACCATCGGGAGAAAAGTAAATTTTATCAGCGTCTGCAACGTGACTCATCAATTGGTCTGGCCATATCAACTTCCCCAACTGTTCTGAAGTGTACAATAGATTTTTATACGAACTGTTATCAGAATGTACAGCTTTTTCAACTGTTATTCTGTCGGCAAGTATGAAGGAATTAAGTTGTTCTACAGATATTATCCTAATAAATACAGGAGTCCCTTTATGTTTGAGAATCAGTGCTCCAAGATAGTTCCTGTTGAATTTCTCATATTGGACAAACTCTATTGCACACTCTCCAGGCTTTAATTTCTTTTGTATATCAATCCATTGTGTCTCAAAAGAATCCTTTTGGGAATTTTGTTTACCGCTGGAATACTGCAATAAAATATTTTTGTTCAATAATGCTACATTATACAGAAATCCGGGAGTAACTCCCTCTATCTCATTTTCCAACCTATAACAATCGGCCATAAACCGATATTTGCGCAACCAGTACTGTTCTCTCTGTTGAGGTGTCAGGTTGTTGAAATTTCTTTTAAGTGTATCCTGTTGAATGACAAAATATTCTCTATAACAATCATAGGCCTTTAACCATAAAGGGCCGTTATCATCCGTTGCTTCTGCGGCCAAAGAGTATATTTTCCCCTTTGTACGTAAAAGTTCATTATGCGGGGATATCCCTTCTACTGCTTCAAAAGCCTCTGGGAATCTTTTCAATCTTGCCAGACAAAGTGCATAATATGCAGATGTTTCCATCCACTCTCCAACCATAAAATTGGAATCATACACATCCATATTTGAGCTGAGGTATCTGAGCGCATCTCCATAATGTCCAAACTTGTAATGGATTTGCGCCAGTTCTGTATTCAACACCGTTTTCTGGTTTAGTGTAATGATGTTCCTTCCCCTTTGCAAAGTAGACAAACTTCGTGTATAACAATCTACAGCCTTACCATAAGCATACAGAGAATCATCTGCAATACAGAAATAGTAACTTCCCATCTGTTTGTACATATTGGCATATGCGTGTCTGAATTTATCAGCATCAATACCGGATACTGTATCTTCAGCAAAAAGAAGCCCCTGCCACTGATCCAACAAAGTGCGCATATATCTGAAATCATTGATCAGATATGCCTCATTGCACTTGCGGTTCAATGAATCCATTTGCTTGAGCCTCCCTTCTGCACTTCCATAACAAACTGAGGCTGCCGACAACAAAAATACCAGTACTATTGCTATTCTATTCCCCACCTTTTCTGTTACTCATATTATGGTTTATAATTATGGCGGAAAGATTCTTTTCGCTGTTATTTCTCATTCTTACCACAATTGGATCTGACTGATTTTCCACATTATCTATTATAAATTCCATATACCCTTTTTCTGTAACATTCATAGGTATATTTATACCATTGCAGGTTATGGATACATCCATTTTTTCATCGGGAAGAAAAGGAACTGCAAGAAACAGTTGTGGACCTTTTCTGTACTTGAGGGTAAACATTATTTCAGCCTGGGATTTTACCATAAGCTCATATATGGAATGATTATAGTGGGGGCTGTTGCCATTAAGAAAAGATGAGGCAGACACCATTGATGAGGCTCTGTTACTTTCAATCCGGAATGCCAATGAGTTTATATTGGTATAATCAACTTTATCCCTTATTCTGCACCTTGCCTCAAGGGGATAGCAACTGTCATCAATCTCATTCATCATAGTCCATTTGGAATTCTTTTCAAGCATTTCTGATACCTTCAGGATATTGTCAGGATCCTGTTTAAGCATCTCAACACACTTCAATAACTCCTGGACCGTAGCATCATAAAGTTCTCCTTTGATTTGCCCATACAAACGGGCAGAGCCAAACAACAATATAAAACCAATAATTATCAGAACCTTTTTCATACAAATCAACAAACCATATCTTCTGGCCAAAATTCTTTCACATTTTTACTTTTTTTCTCTTCACTTCTGCTACAATTATGATTCTTACGGACTAAAACAGCAGGCATATTCTTTAGCATTCTCTGAGCCTGTTCCACCACTTGCCCGGCAGTTGGCCGTTCCTCAGGGTTAAAACTCAGACATCTCTTAATAAGTAATGATATTTCCTTACTATATCCGCTCAGGTGTCCCGGTATCTCTGTAGAGACACTTTGTCTGCACCCTTTTTCACTTCCAAAAACTGCTTTTCCCATCATAAGCATATATGCAGATGCTCCTAAAGACCAAATATCGCTATATGTGTCAATCTTCAAACGGTCATTTGTCCACTCTGGAGCATTGCAAAAACGTGACATTTCATCTTCCTCCAAATCAGACTGAGGAAATCCAACCATAAAAGAGCCATCAAAATCACTTATAATAAATGAGTCCTTATCTATAAGTATATTTTGGGGATTTATATCAGAATGGACAAATCCTTTATTGTGAATTTCCTGCAATCCCGTTGCCACATCCGTCAGAAACTTCAACACTGTACGTTCCGAACAATATCCCTTCAATCCGCCGGCTGACATTTGCGGATAAAACGGAATCACAAGCACTTGTTCTCCATCAATGCATCTCAAATCCAAAGGCTTCACAATATAAGGGGAATCAAACTCCTTGAGTACTGCAAACTCTCTTGCTGAGCTCTTTGAATGTTTTAATATAACATCCATTCTCAGATTACTGTCCCAAAATCTTCTTACTCTTCCCATTGCCTGAACTTTAGATTTTCCACCTCTGTAATGGGGGCTGCAAATATTTTTTCCGAATTGGAAATACTTCTGTTTGAAACTACACCAACAACATATAAGCGCCCAAATTCCTTTATCATAACCGGTCCTCCCGACAATCCTTTTTCTACCTCATCACCAACCAGTTCAATACATCTTACTATTCTCCCATTATAGGTAACAGGAGCATCAGAGAGTTTCCCCTCACAAAATGCATGAACTATGCTTCCGCCAGGTATCCCATCTATCCCCACACGCCTATTCTTCTTCAAAGACCCCATTTTTTTGGAATCCGCAATTTTAAGATTTCCAGTAAATGGAACTTTAAAGCACACAATATCTCCTATTGAACTTATTTTGCCAGTATGGCCCAAACTTCTCCAATAGATGGGGTTTCTAACAGTACCTATATTTTCAATAAAATCGTTTTCAGTAACAAAAAGACAAGTATCACTACTGAAACTGAACTTTTTGTGTTCCTCTCTGCTACCATCGGTTGCAACACTATATACACTTCCCTTGCTTATGAGCCTTTTGTATGATTTACCCAATCCCAATGAATTCTCTGCCTCCAAAGCCAATTTTACCAATAATGAGGATGTATCATTAGGATTCTCATCTATCCAAGGCTCAATACAATGACGCGCCGTAACAAACAGTCCATTCTCTGTAAGGAACCCTGTACCAGCTTCATTCATATCAAGCATATAAAGATTTTCAACTGACACTTGCCCATCTGTCTGAGTTACCTGTTGGAGTATCACTTTCTCCAACCTGATTTTTAAAATTGACTCCTCCGAAATATCTTCAACAACAACATTCTTATTTTCAAACAAGTTCCATAAACCAAGGATACCAAGTACCAATACAGCACAAGCTGCTACAACTGTAAATATACGTCTGTTTATACTTGCCAGTACTATTTCTATTTTTTTCCCTTCATACCCTGTATCCTTCCTTATATTAAAAACCAGCTCACATTGCTGTCCGTCAATGGATATAGAATCCTTATCTTCCAAATAATGAATATAATAAAGTCTCTCTCCATTAATGAAAATCTGTACTGCATCATTTTGCCTTACAAGTCTCCAGTCAGAGTCATTTTCATCCTTCACAATGGTAAAATAATTGACATCTTCAAAAGACTCGCTCTTGGGAAGGATAAGTTCACAACCTTCTTTTTGGCCTACAGTCAATGGAGTATCATCATTTTTTACAACCTCGCCCTTACGGTGAATGAAATCTCCCCTCCTGAAAGTTAAAGTATAATACAATCTCTCTTCCATCTGTCACCTCCTCTTACCAATTGAGTTAGCAATCAATGGCATAGCCATTGACAGACAAATATCATATGTATTCACATTCTTCCCGGTACTGTCCGGACGAAGATCATCGTATGCCCTAAGGTCATAATGGATATATGATTTCTTCAAAATATCCTTACGTGAAATATCTTTCTCAACCTCCTCCTGTTCTTTATTGTCTACAGGCCTGTATCCCAACAGAAGCTCTTCAACACACCATCTGTTGTGCTCAACTCTGGCCAAAAGATCAATTTCTCTGGCTGAAATGCCATAGAATTCTTTCCAATCAAAATTTTCCAATCCCAATGACCGCATTTTCAGTCCCACTGTCATTGCATTGAAAATACATGAATACCTCTTTGGCATTGTCAATTTCTTCCACCCCGCCTCAACTTTATTCCAATCTATCTCCACAGGAGCATAAATTTCTCCCGAACCTTTACCTTCTCCATAATTAAAATCATAACAGCAGTTGTATACATAGTTTACAACCTTGGCCATAGTTAACAACGATTGTGAAATATCGTATTCAACCTCCTTATAACCAAACGGGTATACATTCTCATTTTTAAGTGTATTGGCAATATACTTGTCTGGAACCCTCAATAATACCGGAACTCTGTTCTCTTGTATTGCCGAAGGCAACTGCCGCAAAATTGATATATTCTTAAGATAATTCTCTTCACACAATATCAGTGTGAAATACTTGTTTTGAGATGAAGACCATAACTGGAACTTTTCACGCACAAGTGGAGATGATATATTGCCATTTACAAACTCCCATTCAACATCAACAAAATCTTCCCTTTCACCTTCATACTTTGGCCTGTGCAGCTCCTTCCCCATAGGCTCAGACAGAAGATCTATAGTTCTGCAGTAACTATTGGCAAAAATATGCGGAGTTGTATTTAAAAACACACTGCATTTCTCTTTTACCCCTTCATCAATTACTGTAATGCGTGTTCTCAATGAGTGGTCCCTTATATAGTTGGGATAATGGCAAACAAGTGCTGCATATTCCATTAATGATTGGACCATATCATTAAATCCAATAATAACAATATGGACAGTTTTATCTTCTGCGTATGAAATCGGTTTTCTGTCGGGAAAAGGAAAAGCTCCGCCCCCCATGTTAAAAAATGGGCAGAATATTCTCTCTCCCCACAAGGTATGTTCGCTGAATGGTATTATCTCAATCTTTGAACTATATTTATCTGCAAAAGAACCTTTTCGTATAAGATCCAGCAAAGCACTGTCGTGTATCATAATATGACACCTGACCATACTCCCGGAATGATTGTTTGCCACATAGTCCAAAATTCTGATACTCTCCTGTACCATATTTTTTCCGGCATCATAATCTTCTGCTATAAAAATCTCCTCAAGACCAAGCAGATGCTCAGAGATGCATTTATCCATAAACACATTCACAGAAGGATATGAAATAATTTCCGCACCCGCATTTGAATACGATTCTCTTACTCCTTGAACAACGGGATGAGCACCAACAATCAGTATATTAGGCGATTTCTGTGCCATATCTGTATCATCAGATTCCATTTGATAAAAAGTCACTCAACAAATATACACAATTGCCCATCCATTGCAAAGAGTTTTTATGTATTTTTCTTAAAATACAACACGCCGTTTCTATTTGCAACATATTGATAATTAAGCATATTTGCATATTCTTTTCAAATCTCGCATTATATGGCCATTCCATTAAAATCAGGGATAATTTCACTGTTGATTATTCTATGCAGTTACCCCTGCACTTGTACTGGTATGACTTATGATGATGAGTTCAATTATTGAAGTTGATTTCTCTGACTACACAGAGTCAATTCCTGCATTTATGTGTATAGTTATGATGCCTCTTACATACAGCATTGCAGAGGGTATCATTTTAGGTCTGCCAAGTTATGTATTCATTAACGCCCTACAGTCACATTTCATAGGTATTTGCTTTACCAACCTCTTGCATTATCCCCAAAATCTTAGGATAACCTTTCTTCCCGACAGATTAATCCAACATCTTATCTGCATAACTTCCTGCGGGTAAATCAATGTCCTTCGCTCACCGCCTCATCCTCCAATTCGCTCAGGCCAATGTTTACCCCCCGGCATTATGCAGATTCAGTATATGACACAGATGGTGATGTTGGGAACGTTTTGGGGTAAATTCGTTGGATTAATCTGTCGGGAAGAAAGGTTATCCTAAGATTTTGGGGATAATGCAAGAGGTTGGTAAAGCAAATACC
>JAZSEZ010000100.1:0-20068 GCA_045531975.1 Candidatus Egerieisoma sp.
AAGTAGTCCCTAATTTCTTTCGATTTTACAGACTATCTTTTCTGATTTTTTACCTCTATCTTTTCTCTCTCAATACTTCAATGAACTACCGTTGTTTCTCAAACGGGTTGCAAAGGTAAGGACTTTTTTTGAACTTCCAAATTTTTCTGCAAAAATTTTCAAAAAAAAATCATCTTTTTCTCAAAAAAAGGGATAAATCACCGTAAAAAGGGGGTTAAAGAGGGAAATTATCGGGAAGAATTGTATATTTGATACCAATAAAACATATATGATATGAAGAGACTATTTTCTGCTTTGTTGCTTATGTGTGCTGTAAATCTTGCAGCACAAAACACAAAAGTTGTTGCCCATAGGGGTTACTGGGATACTCCAAATAATGCACAAAATTCCATTACAGCCCTTAAAACTGCACAAGAGATTCCTGTATACGGAAGCGAGTTTGATGTGAATATGACATCAGACGGGGTTATGGTAGTAAGTCACGGACCCAAGCTGGAGAGTATTCCGGATGTCCAGAAAGCCACTTATAAAGAGGTAAAAAAGGTGAGATTAAAAAACGGGGAGAAAGTTCCTACCTTAAAACAATACCTGAAACAAGGCAAGAAAGGGAATATAAAACTTATTTTTGAGTTGAAGGTTCACCCTGCAGGGGAGATTGAGAATACGGCAGTGAAGAAATCTGTAGAGATGGTACGCAAAATGAAACTGCAGGATAAGGTTGAGTTCATCTCATTCAGTCTGGAGGCCTGCAAACAGCTGGCCAAGCTTATGCCGGAGTGTATGGTGCAGTATCTTAACGGAAAAATCCCTCCAAAAGAGCTTAAGGAGATGGGAATTATGGGGCTTGATTACAATTACAGCAATTTTGTGCAGCACCCGGAATGGGTTAAGGAGGCTCACGATTTGGGTATGATTGTAAATGTATGGACCGTGAACAAGGAGGAGATGATGCAAAAAATGATTGACCTGGGAGTGGATTTCATTACCACAGACAAACCGGAAGAGTGTCTCAAGTTGATAAAATAAAAGAAAAGGCCCCATGCGGGGCCTTAATTTTTACTCTTCTGCGTACAAACTTATAATATTCAGTACCACTTGCGAAGCTTTCTCCATACTCTGCAAAGGAAGATACTCCAGTTTTCCGTGGAAGTTGTGTCCGCCTGCAAAGATATTAGGGCAAGGCAATCCCATAAATGAAAGGCGCGCTCCATCTGTACCGCCTCTGATTGGCTGTACCATTGGTTTTATGTCCGCCATCTCCATTGCCTTAATTGCTTTCTCAATAATATGGTAATGCGGCTCCACCTGCACACGCATATTATAATATTGGTCTTTCATCTCCAACACAGCTGTTCCCTCGCCATATTTTGCATTTATAAATGCCACCACATCTTTCATAAGGGCCTTCTTCTGCTCAAACTTGGCCATTGAATGGTCTCTTATTATATAAGATACAGAAGCCTCCTCTACTGCACCTGAAATTCCAACAATATGGAAGAATCCCTCATAACCGGTGGTAAATTCAGGTCTTTGCTGCACAGGCAACATTCCGTTAAGTTCCATTGCAATTATAATTGCATTTATCATCTTGTCTTTTGCATACCCCGGGTGAACATTTCTTCCCTGAATATGAATCTTTGCAGAGGCTGCATTAAAGTTCTCATACTCCAGCTCACCAATTTGTCCGCCGTCCATTGTGTATGCATATTTGGCTCCAAATTTCTCCACATCAAATTTGTCCACGCCACGCCCTATCTCCTCGTCGGGAGTAAAACCTATCTTAATCTCACCATGTTTGAACTCAGGATGCTCAACAATATACTCAACCGCACTCATTATCTCAGCTATGCCGGCCTTGTCATCTGCTCCCAAAAGGGTTGTTCCATCTGTGGTAATGATTGTCTGACCTTTGTACTGTTTTATTTCAGGGAAATCTGCAACCGGTATCTTAACACCTGTCTGGGCATTCAAAAGGATATCCTCGCCATTATAATTCTCAATTATCTGAGGTTTTATATCCTTGCCGCTGGCATCGGGTGCAGTGTCTACGTGGGCAATAAATCCCACCGCAGGAACCTCCTTGTCTATATTTGACGGGATAGTTGCCATAACATAACCCCACTCATCCAAAGTTGCCTTAACACCCATAGCATTAAGTTCATCTGCAAGCATCTGCAACAGATCCAACTGGCATTTGCTGCTTGGCTGGGTATCACTTGAATCATTTGAAGTGGTCTCTACAGCCACATATCTTAAAAATTTGTCCAATATCTTTTCCATAATCTAAAATAATAATAGTCCAAAACTCATAAATACCATTCCCGATATCACACCAATAATGGCAATGTGGTGCTGCCCGTAACTCTCTGCTGTAGGAAGCAGCTCATCAAGGGAGATATACACCATAATTCCCGCAACAACAGCCAACACACTGGCCAGCAATGATGGGGTAAGGATAGAACGGAGCAAAACATAACCTAACAAGCCTCCTAACGGTTCTGCTATTCCCGACAGTGTTGCATATCCAACCGCCTTCCCTCTCTTGCGGGTAGCATAGTAGATTGGAATTGCAACAGCAATACCCTCCGGCAAGTTATGCAGGGCTATTGCAAAAGCAATGCTGATACCCAATTCTGGGTTTTCCATTGCACTGATAAAGGTTGCCAACCCCTCAGGAAAGTTATGCACAGCAATTACCAGTGATGAGAATATTCCAAGACGGAGCAGTTTGCCACCCTTTTTACCCTCCTTCACCTCCTGCTTTCCTCCACTTGAAATGGGGTTGTCTTCATCGGGACCAAAAGAAAGAACTGCCTTATGTTCCCCTACGGCCTCCTCGTGTACCTGTATTGTCATAGAATTAACCTCGTGGGGGTTGTTCTCCTGAGGCACAAAATTATCTATGAGGGCAATGATTGCCATTCCTCCAAAAAATGCCAGTAGAGTGTAGAAAAGTCCCATCTTATCTCCAAATTCAAGTGAAAGGGAGAATCGGGCCTCCTGAAAAAGTTCCACCAAGGAGATAAGAATCATTACGCCTGCAGAAAATCCAAGGGTGGCACACAGTACCTTAGGGCTGAATTTCTTTACAAACATAATGATTGCTCCCCCAACACCGGTAGCCATACCGGCGCAAAGGGTGGGCAAAAATGCCAATATAAAATTTCCTTCAAACACTTCTGTTATTTCTTATCCTCTTTAAGCGATGCGTAAATCAAGTAACCAATAATAAGAACGTAAGCTACAATTGCCACATACTGTGCTGCTGCAGACTCCTGCCACTGGGTTGCAAGGAGATTAACTCCGCAGAACCTCATAATTGCACTTACAACACCCATAAGGGCACCACCTGCAATAAATCCGCTGGCAAGCAATGTACCTTTCTCTGTACGTGCCTTGTTTACATTCTCATCTTTGCTTCTGCTGCCAACATACCACGCTATACCGCCTCCAACAAGCAAAGGCAAGTTAAGTTCAAGCGGAATAAACATACCAAGTGCAAATGCCAATGCAGGCACTTTAAAGAATGTAAGTACAATTGCAAGAAACGCACCCACTCCATACAGGAACCAAGGGGCATTTCCGCCACTCATCAACGGCTCAATAACGGCAGCCATTGCATTTGCCTGAGGAGCTACAAGAGCATCAGGGCCTGTAAATCCGTATGTATCGTTAAGTACCATCATAACACCTCCAACAGTAGCAGCAGCTACAAGAGTACCCAAGAATTTCCAGCTCTCCTGTTTTGCAGGGGTTGTACCAATCCAGTAACCAATCTTAAGGTCTGTAATGAATGCTCCTGAAACTGAAAGGGCTGTACAAACCACACCGCCAATAACCAATGCAGCCGTCATACCTGCAGTGCCTGTAAGGCCGCTTGCCACAAGAATTACAGAACCAAGAATAAGGGTCATAAGGGTCATACCACTTACAGGATTGGTACCCACAATTGCAATTGCATTTGCCGCAACGGTTGTAAATAGGAATGCAATCACACCCACAGTAACAAGGGCAATAATTGCGTGTTTAAGATTGCTCACCACACCAAACTGGAAGAACAGGAACGTAATTGCAAGGGTAAGAAGAATACCAAACACAATAATCTTCATAGAGATATCCCTCTGTGTTCTGGCAGGTTTTTCGCCACCCTTCTTGCCGCCAAACTCCTGCACTGCCAATCCAAAAGCAGATTTTATTATTCCCGATGACTTTATGATACCAATCACACCTGCAGCAGCAATACCACCAATACCAATATGTCTTGCATAATTGGAGAAGATAGTCTCAGCACTCATTGCACCCATATTTGCAAACTCTGTGCCCAGAATTGTAACCCCCTCTGCGCCAAAACAAAGGTTAAGTACAGGAACAATGAAGAACCATACAAGGAAAGAACCGCAACAGATAATGAATGCATACTTCAATCCAATGATATATCCCAAACCAAGCACTGCCGCACCAACGTTAAGTTTTAGTACAACCTTTGCCTTGTCTGCTATAGCCTCACCAAATGGAAGCACCCTGCTGGTAAAAGTCTCTGCCCACCATCCGAAAGTTGAAACTATAAAATCATAAATACCACCAATAAGACCGCTCACAAGCAACAGCTTTGCACCGTTACCGCCAGTTTCACCGCTTACAAGCACCTGAGTGGTTGCTGTAGCCTCCGGAAACGGATATTTTCCGTGCATATCGCTCACAAAATATTTTCTGAACGGAATAAGGAACAGGATACCCAAAACACCACCCAAAAGTGAACTCATAAAC
Source organism: Candidatus Egerieisoma sp. (assembly GCA_045531975.1). GTDB lineage: Bacteria > Bacteroidota > Bacteroidia > Bacteroidales > UBA932 > Egerieousia. Next base: position 4,768 of record JAZSEZ010000100.1, read on the forward strand.
ACTTTAAAGAAATCCACTGTAAGCTCAGGATATTTTGCCTGCAAAATATAAAGGGCAGGAAGGGTAAAGATTGCACCGGCAACAATGGCACCCGAACAGGCACCTATAGATTGGATAATCACATTCTCACCCAAAGAATTTTTTCTCTTCAATGCTCCCGACAATCCAACAGCAATAATTGCAATTGGAATTGCCGCCTCAAACACCTGACCAACCTTAAGGCCAAGATAAGCTGCAGCTGCAGAAAAGATAATAGTCATAACCAGACCAAGAGAAACACTCCAGGCATTAACCTCGGGGTAAACCTTGTTGGGAGAGAGTATAGGCTCATACTTCTCACCCGGTTTAAGTTCCCTTGCCGCATTCTCCGGCAAACCGGTTGTTTTAATTTCAGTATTTTTCATATTTTAAATTTTTAGTAATTTCGTAATTACAAATTTAACTAAAAAAGCGGAACTATATGGAACAACCACAAATAAACGAACATAATAAAAAGGAATACCCTCCTATGCACACTGCCGAGCATATTCTTAATGCCACAATGGTAAAGATGTTCGGGTGCCCACGTTCAAGGAATGCACATATTGAGAGGAAAAAGAGCAAATGCGACTATCAGCTTATGCAGGAGCCATCTGCAGAACAGATTTCTGCAATTGAAACTGCAGTGAATGAAGTTATCGGGAAGAAACTTCCTGTTACTGTGGAGTATATGACACAGGCCCAGGCGGCTGATATTGTTGATTTGAGCAAACTCCCTGCAGGTGCTACAGATACCCTAAGGATTGTGAGGGTTGGGGATTATGATGCTTGTGCCTGTGCGGGTGACCACGTACAGAACACCTCGGAGATTGCTCCGTTCAAGATTATCAGTGCAGATTTTACACCATCTGAGCAGGCTGGTGAACCGGGCAGATGGAGAATGCGTTTCAAACTTCTGGAGGGGTAGCAACCCCAAGCACATAATGCTCAATAATTTTAAGGTCTGAAACATATTCCTCACCCAGGAAATCTTTCAGATCTTTTTCTTTTATCTTCCATTTGTACTGCTGAATATAGATATTGGCCAAAGGATAGTAGCTCCAATGCCACACCTCTTCTTTGTATCCGTTGCTTCTGCCGGCACCTTTTTTTGTATAAGGCTGGTAGAACCCATATTTATGGGCATTTTTACACAACCATTCGTATGTTTTCTGCCCCTGGGGTGAGTTCCAGAACTCAAACTTTGGGGTATTGAAATCCAGTTCTGTCCCCCAATGGTGTCTTGAGGTTCCGCACATGGAATTGTAGTGCAAAATTTCTCTGGCTCTGTGGGGACCCTCTTTAACTTTGCTCCTCTTCCATTTCTCTTCCCAAATATATCTCTGCACCCAGAAATTTCTTGTGGCTGAGGTTACAACCAGCTCTATACCATCAGCCCTTGCCGCCTCCCACATTTTTTTAAAAGCCTCGTATGTTCTCTTCTGAATATAATTGTTCGGATTTGCCAAAGTGGTGTATTTCTGCTCTATCTGCACAAATTCTTCATTCTCCTGAAAGTGGTATTTGCCCAAAAGGAAATCTTTTGTTGGGGCAGCGCCCTCCAGTGGTTCCTGTGCATTTACTGCCAACACCCACACCATAAGTATAATGATTGTAAAAACCGCTCTTCTCATAGTGCAAATATAGTGGTAATTTTTCTCCTTATAATTGAAGAAACATTGGGATATTTGAGTGAATTATGATAATTTAGAGAAAAAATTGGGAAGTATGCCTTTTAGAAAAATCATAAAGTGGGGAGTAATTGGAGCTGGCTCGTTAATGGCTCTGTTTCTATTTGTTCTGCTCAGCCTGGAATTTTTCATTTCAGACAGCTATGTAGCCTCTCTTGTTTCAAGATTCTCAGGCAACTGGCTTACTGCAAACCTTAAGGTTGAAAAAATACATTTCTCCACCTTCTCTCATTTCCCACACGTGGGGATTGAACTGGAGAATGGAGAAATAATAACACAAACAAACATTTCACCTGCCAAAGCCGATACTCTTCTGCAATTTGACAATTTCACTTTGCTGTTCAATCCAATAAAGCTCCTTATGAGGCAGGTGGACATACAGGGAATAAAACTCTCTGCCCCCAAAATGTACGGATACATCTCCCAAGACGGTGAGCCAAACTGGAATATCTTTAAAGAGGAGCCTGAAAATACAGCAGATACACTGGAGAAACCTTTCTCATTCAATATAAATGTGCGCAATATCTCCATTAAGGAGAGAGGGTATTTCGTGTTTGACAACAGGGAGGACGCCTTTAGGGCTTCTCTTTTCCTCAACTCTTTTGACTTGCAGGGAAGGTTTTCAAATGACATTGAAAAAATCAGGATTAGAAAGGGTAATTTTTCAAGGGTAAATTTTGTTATTGCACAATCGGGAGTAAAACAATACATATCCCAATTTATAGCCGATTCCTCTCTTGCTCAGGCCAACCGCGCCAGTTTGAGGTTTTCAATTGATACACTCAATATGGATGGCAGCAGAGGACATTATGGGATTGAGGCCAGAACCCGCACAAACATACGGTTGGCCAGAAATGCCATTACGGAGAACCTCCCATTGGATATAAAAGGCAATATATCAATAATCAGAAGAGGGGAAAAGGGTATATCGCTGGAGGATATGAAGATTCATCTGGCAGGAATACCATTGAATCTGAATGGCAATATAGAGTATAAAGAGGGAAAGTTACATACAGAGAATCTTTTGGCAAAAATTGAAGAATTTCCACTTGAGGAGTTCATAAAATATATACCTGAAGCTATTGTTCCACAAAAGGAAAAAGTTAATACAAATGCACACCTTAGCGTGGATGCATCCATTTATGGCACCTATGATGCAGCTGCAGGGGAACTTCCATCTGCCAATATTACCATTGGGATACCTCACAGCTATATTGGATTCAAGGGTCGTAAAGAGAAGATAAAAGATCTGCACCTTAATGCCACTTATCATTTCAGAGGAGACAATCCCGATTCCAATATGGTTAGAATCAACAGTTTTGGTATTGATGGAACCGGAATTACAGCCAAGGCTGACGGTACCATCAAAGACCTTATGGAAGACCCTTATATAAATCTGAACTTTGGAGGCTACCTGAACCTCGATTCTGCCATACAGATACTTCCTGCCGGAACAGATATCTACGGTAGCGGCATTGTGGAAGCATCGGTTGATGTAAAATCGAGACTAAGTAACCTTACTCCATACAATCTGGCAAAAACAAATCTGAAAGGAAACATTAAAGCCAAAAACATAAACGCAGGAATCCCGTCAAAAAAAATATATTGTACACTATACGGTGGTGAAATTAAAGCCGGTTCTGCCGCCAACACCCACGATACTACAATTAAAGCCGGCACCCGAATGATTGGTCTGTATATAAACATTGATTCCACATATATCAGATATGCCGACTCTCTTATTGTAAAGGGACGCAGCATAAAGTTCAACGGCCACAATGAAGCATCACTGTTTGACACTACATCCAAAGTTGTAAAACCATTCAATGGTACACTTTCTGCCAGTTCATTTGAATTGCGTGGAGCAGATTCAACAACATTGGCAGTACGCTCCACAACCAACAAGTTCTCCATCCTTCCTCACAAGGGGAATATGGAAATCCCATCCATACATCTGAACTCAAACAGCAGAAGAATACTTTTCAGACAAGATGTTAATTTCATTTCTGTTACCAACGGAACATTTGATCTGCAAGCGCACCGCAATGATGCAGAGACAAAAATGAGGGAAACCCGAATAAACCGCCTTACAGATTCTCTGCAGATTATCTACCCTGAGGTGGCAAGAGACTCCCTAATGAAACATTGGATAAAAGAGCGGGGGAAAACAAGAAGAAACAACAATACTCCCGATGATTTTGCTCAGGAAGACTACAACTTTAAAATAACAGACAAAGGTGTACTATACATCCTCAACAGATGGGCTGCATCAGGTATAATGAATGCCAACAGAATTAGAATTGCCACACCTGCATTCCCACTCAGGACACGAATTGAAGGGCCCGAAATGACATTCAGCCTGAATGAGGTTAAAGTAAACAAAGCTGCAATATACAGCGGGCACTCATCCTTTTCGGTCTCAGGCAACATTAAAGGTATAAAAAATGCCCTTTCCAGAGGTGGAAAGTTAAGAGCCCGAATGTTGATAGACGCAGATACATTAAACTTTAACGAACTGGCCAATGCCATTGCACAAGGCGAAGAGTATATGTCAACAAACAATAGTTTCAGAGATACCCTTATGAAGGTTTCATCTGAAGATTCGCTGGAAGAAATCATTGCAATGGAGGGTGGAGATACAATCAGCAGAATGGCATTGGTAATTGTACCTCAAAATATTGAGGCTCAAATAGATTTGAATGTTCATTACGGGGTGTATTCTTCAATAATTCTGCATAGCGCAAAAGGAAAGCTAAATTCTAACAACCGATGCCTTCAAATATTGGATTTCAATGCAAACACATCTGCCGGAGCAATGGATTTGAATGCTTTCTACAAAACAAAAAGCAAAGAGGAGCTGAGTGTTGGTTTTGACCTTCAATGCAAGGATATGGATATGGGAGAATTTATAAAACTGTATCCAAAGATGGATACGCTTCTGCCTATGCTTAAATCCTTTGAGGGAATAATAAACAGCCAGATTGCTGCCACATCCCAAATAGATACCAATATGAATCTTAAACTCCACACAATAAAGGGAGTTGCAAGGGTTAGAGGTGACAGTCTTGTTCTGCTGGATGGAGAGACATTTGCTGAAATTGCCAAAATGATGAAATTCAAGAACAGGGAGAGAAATCTTGTAGACAGCATTGCTGTAGAGGTCTCAATTAAAGATAACCAGATTGAGGTTTTCCCATTCATAATGAAAATGGACCGCTACACTACTGCTATAAGTGGAACTCAAGATATGGATATGAATTTCAACTATCATATATCCGTACTCAAATCTCCTATTCCTATGAGAATGGGTATCAACATAGATGGAAATATGGATGACTTCAAGTTCAAGATAGGAAAAGCTTTATATAAAGACACCAAACTGCCGGTTTATTCAAAAATAATAGACAGTACCCGTATAAATCTGGCAGAACAGATAAGACACATATATAAAACAACCGACTAAATAATATGCTTATGAAAAAAAGATTTCGTAACTCATTAATGGCAATACTTTGTGCAGTATCACTGCAAGGATTTGCCGCAACCCAAAACACCCCTTTATGGATGAGATATCCTAGCATCTCACCGGATGGAGAGCAGATTGCCTTTGCTTACAAAGGTGATATCTATACTGTCCCTGTAAAAGGTGGCCAGGCAAAACAGATTACAACAGGAGAATCTTTTGAATCACAGCCTATATGGTCTAATGACAGCAAAACAATTGCATTTGTATCAGACCGTTTTGGCGGTATGGACATCTTTACCGTACCTGCTGCCGGAGGACAGGCTACAAGAATCACAACCCATTCAGGCAGTGAAACCCCACTTGCTTTTTCTCCAGACAACAAAGAGATTTATTTCTCCGCATCAATCCAGGACCCGGCTTCAAGTATCCTTTGGGCAAGTTGGATGCAGGAGATATACAGAGTAAGTGTTAATGGCGGAAGACCTTATCAGGTAGTTGCATCCCCTATCTGCAGCATCAGTTTTGATACTGACGGTGAATCATTCCTTTATTATGACAGAACCGGAAGTGAAAACATCTGGAGAAAGCACCACACCTCTTCAGTTGCCAGAAACATCTTCTACTATGATGCAAAAACCGGAAAGCACACTCAGCTTACCACCAACCCTGGAGAAGACCGCGACCCAATCTTTACAGGCAAAGACCGTATGGTATTCCTAAGCGAGCGCAATGGAGGCAGCTTTAACGTTTATGAGTCTTCAATAAAAGATACAGAGAACGCAAAACCTCTTACAACCTTCAAGAAACACCCTGTAAGATTCCTAACCCGCGCTACAAACGGAACCCTTTGTTTCGGTTATCAGGGAGAGATTTACACTATGCAGCAGAACGGCAAACCTGCAAAAGTTGCAATCAGCATCCTTAATGACAAAACTGAGCAGATAGAAACCCTCAAACTTGCAGGTGCAGGCCAGTTTGATATGTCAGACAACGGCAAAGAACTTGTTCTTATTTCACGCGGAGAGGTATTTGCCACAACAGACAAATATTCAACCACCAAACAGATTACCCGTACCCCGGAGGCTGAGTCTGGTGTAACTATTTCTCCCGACGGCAAAACAATTGTTTATGCAAGCGAAAAAACCGGTATCTGGAACCTTTACAAGGCAACCCACGCTGCAGATGAGCCTAATTTTGCCAATGCAACAGTAATAAACGAGGAGCCTTTGTTTAAAGACAACAAGATTGAGCGTACCTCCCCTACTTTCTCGCCTGATGGCAAAGAGATTGCTTTCATTGAAGACAGACAATATCTTAAAGTGCTTGACCTTAAAACAAATAAAGTAAGGAGCATTACAGATGCATCACAGCACCACGGCCATAGTGAGGGCGGTTTCAGCTACGACTGGTCTCCAGACGGAAACTGGTTTGCAATTACTTTTGTAACCAACCGCCGCTACCCTTATAACGATATAGGTATTGTTTCTGCAAAAACAGGTGGCAAAATTTACAACATTACCAACAGCGGTTATATTGACGCATCCCCTAAATGGGCTATGAACGGTAATGCAATCATCTTCAAATCAAATAGAGTTGGTATGCGTTCTCACGCATCTTGGGGAAGCCAGGATGATATCTTCATTGCATTTATGAACCAGGAGACAATGGACACATTCAATATGAGTGAAGAGGATTACGCACTATACAAAGAGATTAAAAAGGCTCAGAAAGACACTGTAAAGAAAGCAGCAATTATTGAGCTTGAGGGTTTGGAGGATAGGGTACAACGTCTTACCCCTATGTCTTCTTCATTGTCTTCTGCTGCTCTTACTGCAGATGGCGAGACTCTTTATTTCTTGTCTTCATTTGAAAAAGGTTATGATTTGTGGAAACTTAAAACCAGAACCAGAGAGATTTCTCTTCTTAAGAAAATGAATACCTCAGGAGCTTCATTGAAGTTTGACAAATCACAGAAGAATCTGTATATCCTTGGTTCAAGACCTCAGGTTCTGGCAATTGCCGGCGGACAGACAAAACCTGTAAGCTTCAATATCTCTATGGATTTGGACAGAGCTAAAGAGAGGGAGTATATGTTCAACCACGTTGTCAAACAGGAAGAGGAGAAATTCTATGTTACAGATTACCACGGAGTGGATCTTCAGGCTTTAAAGAAAGACTACTGGCCTTTCCTTGCCCATATAAACAACTACTATGATTATGCAGAGTTCTTGTCTGAGTATCTTGGAGAGTTGAATGTATCACATACAGGTTCAAAATACCAGGGCGTTCCTGCACAGAAATCAACTCCTGAGTTCGGTCTGTTGTTTGATATGAAATATAAAGGAGACGGTCTTAAAATCAGCCATATCCTTAAAGGTGGTCCTTTTGCAGGAAGCCTTTCTAAAGTTAAGGAGGGTACCATTCTTAAAGCTATTGATGGTGTAGAGATTAAAGCTGGTGAAGATTATTTCCCTCTTATCAATGGCAAGGCTGGCAAGATGACATTGTTCACATTCTACAATCCTGCTACTAAGGAGCAATGGAATGAGAGAAACAAACCTATCTCAAGATCTGCCCAGAGCAACCTTATATATAAGAGATGGGTTGAGACAAGGGCTGCTGAAGTTGAAAGATTGTCGGGAGGAAGATTGGGATATGTGCATATCCGCTCTATGAACGACGGTAGCTACAGGGATGTTTATGCCGATGTTTTGGGTAAATACAATCTTAAGGATGGTATTGTAATTGACACACGTTTTAACGGTGGTGGCCGTTTGCACGAGGAGATTGAGGTTCTGTTCAGCGGTGAAAAATATCTTGAGCAGGTTATTAGAGGCAAAATTGCTTGTGAGATGCCTTCAAGAAGATGGAACAAGCACTCTATTATGGTAACTGGTGAGGCTAACTACTCAAATGCACACGGTACTCCTTGGGTCTACAAACATATGGGATTGGGTTCTATTGTTGGTATGCCTGTTCCTGGAACTATGACAACCGTAAACTGGGAGAATCTTCAGGAGAGATCTGTTAACTTTGGTACACCTGTTGTAGGTTACAGAATGAAAAACGGCAAATATCTTGAGAATTCACAGCTTGAGCCTGATTTCCTTGTTAAGAATAAAGCTCACGATGCAATTGAAGGAAGAGATGAGCAGATTGAGGTTGCAGTTAAAGAGCTTTTGAAACAGATTGATGCAGACAAAAGCAGATGGTAGAAGCCTCTGGCAACTGCCCTAAATTAACAAGTCCTCCGTTGCATTGCAGCGGAGGACTTTTCTATATAACAGCTTTTTTAAGAGACTATTTGTACAAATAATATTTTTTAGAAAGCTCTTTAAAGTTTTCTACATCTTTGTTCCAATGAGCCTCAATATCTTTGTATTGTTTGGTTTCAGTGAATTTCTCTCTAATGAAATTGCTTCCCGATACCAAGTCAAACATCCTGAAACGGCCCTGGTCTGCATTAGCCATAACCTCATGCTCAGGATAAAGTTTTGCAATCTCCTGCATAATGTAGAACTGGATTGAAGTAAGGTGCGCTTTCTCATAGTCTGTAATGTAAATCTGCACACCACCCATATTCTCACCTTTACCTACAGAGTAGAAAGGTTTTACGTTTATAGGTCTGAACTTCACACCCTCAAGGTGCAATGCATCAAGTGCATCTGCAAGCTCAGCAGCATTTATCCACTGTGCTGCCACCATCTGGAATGGAAGGGTATAACCAACACCTATTGACATATAACCCAACTCGCCCAAAATACCGGTTGCAGGGTAATAATATGAAGTCTCTGCCTGAGGCATATGAGGAGATGGAAGAACCCAAGGAAGTTTGGTATCTGTATAAACCATATCCCTGCTCCAACCCTCCATAGGAACCACAGTAAGGTTACATTTCACAATTGTATCATTTGTACCTTTCTCTCCCTTAAGCATTCCCTCCTCGTTAAGCATTTTTGCCAACTCTCCTACAGTTAAACCATACAGGTAAGGAATCTCAAACTGGCTTACAAAAGAGAAATAACCCGGCTCTACCAAGCTGCCCTCAACTTTGTTACCGCCAAGCGGATTAGGACGGTCAAGTACAATTACCTCTTTACCGTTCTCTGCAGCAGCCTCCATTAGAAGGCCCAATGTGCTGATGAATGTGAATGAACGGCAACCGTTATCCTGGATATCGTACACAATTGCATCAACATCCTTCAACATCTCTGGGGTTGGTTTGCGTGTCTTACCATACAAAGAATATACAGGTACACCTGTTTTAGGGTCTACATCATCGCTCACTTTATCACCTGCGTGAATGTCACCTCTAACGCCGTGCTCAGGACCATAAAGGGCTACAAGCTCAACACCAGGAGCATTTGCAAGGATATCTACGGTAGATACAAGCTGGTTGTTAACACCGCTTGGGTTGGTTACAAGACCAACCTTTTTACCCTGAAGCTGTTTGAAACCGTTAGCCTGAAGCACATCAATACCGGTTTTTACAACCTCTTTTTTTGCAGAGTTGTTCTGCTGTGCTCCTGCAGTACAAGATGGCAACAGTACCGCAAAAGCAACAAGCGAAACAACTATATTAAGAATTCTTCTCATTTTTCTTTATTATTTTTTACCGTATGTAGGATCAACTTTCTTATCTACAAAGAAGGTTACTATTAGGGTTGCAATACAGCAAGCCATTACCATCCAGAAGAAGTTTACATAACCAATTGCCTCCTGAATATAACCTGCTACCATACCTGGCAACAACATACTTGCAGCCATAAATGCTGTACAGATTGCATAATGCGAAGTCTTGAACTCTCCATCTGAGAAATACATCATATAAAGCATATATGCTGTAAAACCAAATCCGTAACCGAACTGCTCAATAGCAATGGCAGTAGAAATAAGTACAAGATTCTCAGGCTGACAGATTGCAAGGTAAACAAAAGTGATACAAGGCAATGTCATACAAGCTGCCATTACCCACAAAGATTTCTTCAAACCTACTCTTGAAGCATAAAGACCTCCAAGGATACCACCTATAGTAAGGAACAATACACCAATTGTACCGTATGCAATACCTACACTTGCAGTAGTCATTCCCAAACCGCCCAACTCCTGTTTTGCAACAAGGAATGGCATACAAAGTTTGATAAGGAATGCCTCAGGCAAACGGTAAAGCAACATAAAGATAATTGCCAACCATACACCTTTCTTCATAAAGTAAGTTTTGAAAGTACGGCCAAACTCAGCAAAGATTGCACCTGCAGTAGCTTTCTGCTCACCCAAAGTTGATTTGTCAGATGCAGGTTTAGGGATAATGAATGTATGGTAAAGAGCCACCAATGTAAACACTGCAGCAGATACCAGCATTGTTATTCTCCAAGACATTGGAATATTGCCCGATTTTGCCTCAATCATACCTGCAATAGCTACAAGCACACCCTGTCCAAAGATAGAAGACAAACGGTAGAATGTAGAACGGATACCTACAAACTGTGCCTGGTCTCCTGTAGAAAGGGCAAGCATATAGAAACCATCTGCTGCAATATCGTGGGTTGCAGATGCAAACGCAGTAATTATGAACAGAATAAGAGTAATGTAGAACATACTCATAGGTGTAGTTCCTGATGCTATTGTCTCAGCTTCAGGTACAGGCAAAGTTATGGTAAGCAGAATGAACGCTGCAGCCATAAGCAACTGCATTGTTACTGTCCACCATCTCTTGGTTTTAAAAATATCTACAAATGGGCTCCAGAACGGTTTAATCATCCAAGGAAGATACAGCAAACTGGTAAAGAATGCCATCTCTCCATTTGGAACACCCATTTTAGTGAACATCATTACAGAAACAGTGTTCACAATAAAATAAGGGATACCCTGTGCAAAGTACAAAGTAGGAATCCACGCCCAAGGTGATCTAGATTTTGAATTCATTTTATCTAAAGTTTTTCAGTTATTCGTTAAAATTTGCGTTCAATTGAAGCTCCTACAAAGTAATGAAGCAGAATCTCATCATATTTGTAACCCTGCTCACCCATTACAGCAGCACCAATCTGGCAAAGACCTACTCCGTGGCCCCAACCTGCTCCGTGAAGGATGAATTTGGCAGGAACACCATTCTCCTCTCCTACTTTTTCAACTACAAATGCCGAACTGTAAAGGTGAGATGGAGAAAGTGTACGTCTGATCTCAAGCTCTTTACCAATTGTCATGGTTTTCTTTGTACCAACAATCTTAAGTTTTACAAGACGTGCACTTGTTCCTCTCTCTACAGGAACAAGATCAACAATATCACCATAATCAACACCGCTACGTTTAAGAATCAGATCAGAAAGCTCTTTCTGAGTGTATTCCTCTTTCCAACGGTAGAAGTTTACAGTCTCCTGATCATAATTGTTAAGTACCTGGCTGAGGATTTTCTGGTCTGTTGTATTACAGAAAGCCTCAGGGCTGCCCATAATCCACTCTACAGCATTCTCCTCTACTGTAAGATCTGGAATATCCTGGGTATTCTTACCATCCCTTACTTTAACCAAGTATGAGTATTTTACAGGTTCCCAGCAGTTCTGGAACTCCTCAAATACGCCACCGCAACATTTTGAGAAACGCGCATCACAAATCTTGCTGCCATCCATCAAAAGCTCACCCCAAGTTGCATCAATTGCTTTTCTTACCTTCTCAGTTGAAGCTCTTGTAAGACCCTGGTAACGCTGGCAATGGTCATCGGCACAAACATCAAAGTTTACGTGATCCTCCCTGTCGTACCATTTGATAAGCTCATCCTCGGTTTGTGTTGTAGCACAATACTCTGCATTTGCTGCAACAATCTCCTTATTTTTCTCAATCTGGGCAAGAAGCCAGCTTCTTGAAATTACTGCGTGAGCTTTCAAAAGCTCCTCACTTGCAGTTGCACTCATCTCGCTTGAAATTACACTTGTAAGGTAATCCTCCACTCCTATGATATTAACAGCAGTAAGTTTGCCGTGCTCAACAATGATTCTCAAAGCAGAACCGAATTTCTGATCCTCTTTGCGCTCCCAGTGGAAATTAACTCCAATTGTAACACCTCTTAGCCAGAATGTACCAACTCCTTTAGGGGTAAACATCAGCTCAGAGTACTCCTTTCCGTTCCAAAGCACTTTACCATTCTGCTCTACTGCAGTTTGGGGACCTTTAACCTCACAAGTGCAGTCACAGTCTGGAGTAGAGAATGTATAGGCATTGTTAAGCTCAAAAGCAATCTCTTTCTCGCTCATAATACCAACACTTACAGTAGGCTGCTCTCTAAGGGCATTCTTTACCATTCCAAAAGTCTCGTTGCTTATCTGCAACTCATCAACTATCTCTGTAAGTTCTTTCTCTGAAATCTTGTTGAAATCTTTCTCCAAAGGTGTAATGAACACACCACCCATATCTACAGAAGCCGGACTCAAAAGGATATTTGCATCACCCTCTGCAAAATAGTGTGACGGACGGTGTTTCTCTCTCAAATAAACAAGTGAGATATATTTGGTTGCACCTTTCTCCTTAACTGCCCAAGAAAGCAGGTTAAGCATTGGCTCCCACTCACCCTCTTTAACCTCAAGGCATTTGTACAGCTTTCTGAACTGGGCAACAGCAGCAAGTTTGTCTGTAGCCTCAATAGCCATAATGCCTCTCATATAATTCTCCACTGCAAAAACCTTAACACCCTCTGCCTCTACAATAAGAGTCTTCTCCAAAGCACCATAATTGTACTCTACAGGAAGGAAACCTTTGTTACCACCCTGAAAGTGCATATGGTCAGGAGCCGAAGCTCCACATTTAGGGCCATTATAGAAGAAAAGGAACTCATCCAATGTTTCAGAAAGGGTAAGCATATCCTCATATCTCTCATACTCTCCCTCAATTGTCTGGTTCACGTGATTATTATCAGGAACAGTAAGATGTTTAGGGAAAATTGGGAAAGGATTTATAAGTACAGTATACTCTGTTTTCTTCCCGACAAATGGCAAACCTTCCTGAATCTGAGGTCTGTTTGCTGCACATAGGAAACATTTTCTCTCCTTGATGGTCTTTGGATCAACCTTAGCAGCAGAAGAGACAATTCTTGCAGGATTGAACTGAACTTTCACAGGGAAACCACCTACTGTGATCTCCTTAACGCCTACATTGGCAAGGGCATTGAAATTATCAGAGGCCTGTTGCCAAACGGCAAGCTGCCTATTGATTAAATCATAGACAGCTTGGTTTGTTAATGTATTATTATTCATTTACTTATTTCTTTAGAGCAACTCTAGCCTGCAACTCCCAAGTTCTGATTCTGTCCTTGTACAAGTTGTGGTTGTTCATTTTTACAATATCCAATGATGCGTCAGAGTTGTCCTCCCATCTGCGGCAGTTGTAAACTACATCATAGATACGGCCAATCTGATATTTTCTAGAGAATTTAAGACCCAAAGCATAATCCTCACCGTAGCTTGTGTTAGGAACTTTAATTGCTCTCAATACAGGAGTGTAGAATGCTCTTGGCGCACCAAGACCGTTAATTCTTAGAGCATTGTTTCTACCGTTCTCTGGAGTCCACTCTTTGTGGTCAATAATACCTGGAGCAATCATCTCCATATTGAAGTTGGTCATCATATAAGTACCAACTACCATTGCACAGTTCTGCTCGTAGAAAGCATTAACAATCTTCTGAAGTGTATCAGGACCTGAGTAAACGTCATCTGAATCCAACTGAACAGCAAACTTACCGCATTTAGGGTGGTGAACACCAGCATTCCAGCAACCGCCAATACCCAAATCTTTACGCTCTGGGATAAGGTGGATAAGTCTGTCATCGCCTGCAAACTCTTTGATAGCATCGGTAGTACCGTCAGTAGAGTGGTTGTCAATGATAATAAGGTTGAATTTGAAATTGGTCTCCTGGCTTAGAACAGATTTGATAGCATCTCTAACTGTTTTTACTCTGTTGAATACAGGGATAATAACTGAAGCCTCATACTCAAAGTTATTCTCGCTGAACTCAATGTGCTCAAATTTTGGCTCAAGGTAACCGCCAATCTCTTTCAAATGCTCAGTACAAGCCTGCTCCATCTCAATCTGAACGCCACGGTTCTTAGGATCTACATAGTCAAAGATTTTAGCACCACTCTTACGGTTGTCGTGCTCAATCTCTGTATACAAGTACTCGTTAATGTGGCAAAGCTCGCCTTTCTGAGCAACTTTAAGTCTCAAGTCATAAAGACCGGCAAACTGGTAATTCTGTTTCATTCTGCTTGCACCGCATTTCAAAGCCTCTGCATTATAGAATAGGACTGAACCGAAGTTGAAATCATCTCTCAAGCTACCGAACTGGTAATCAATAACCGGACTAGCTTTTTTAACACCATCTGTAATCTGATAGTGGTCTGCATAAAGCATAGAAGCACTTGAATCCTCTGCAAGATTTACCATTCTCTCCAAAGCAAAATAGCCTAACTCCAAAGTTGTGTATTTTGTATAAATTAGAGAGTAAGCTGCATCTGAAAGTTCAGCAATCTTTTTAACAGTTGCACTGCTCTGCAAAGAATCAATCTTTACAACCTCACAATCCTCAATTGCATCGTTGAAATCCTCTGTAGCCAAAAGATAGATTTTTGCTACAAGCTCATTTGCTTTAAGACCATTTACGGTCTCAATAACCTGATTTTTCTCCTGTACAGGAATAAAACAGTTAATTTTTGTTGCCATCTTAAAATATATTAAATAGTTGTTATATAGTCATTCCGCAAATTTAAAAAAGAAAATGGTTTGGACAAAAAAAAAGCCTTAAGGTTAATACCTTAAGACTTATATCCAATTAAAAAATTTAGGTGGAGAGCAAGGGAGTCGAACCCTTGACCCCTAGCTTGCAAAGCTAGTGCTCTAGCCAACTGAGCTAGCCCCCCGAGTTGTAGTCCCGCGCGGATTTGAACCGCGGACCCCCACATTATCAGTGTGGTGCTCTAACCAACTGAGCTACGAGACTGTTTATTATAAAGAAAAACAAGCAGAGCGCTTATAGAATTACATTCGCTCCAAAAAGGAGGTGTTCCAGCCACACCTTCCGGTACGGCTACCTTGTTACGACTTAGCCCCAGTTACCAGTTTTGCCCTAGGCCGTTCCTCGCGG
>JAZSEZ010000038.1:0-3868 GCA_045531975.1 Candidatus Egerieisoma sp.
AAACAGCATACACATATTTGTCTGTAGCAAACAAGTCTATAAATCCCAAAATATAATTGAACTCTTGTAAAGTTTCATTAAACTCAGGATCTATAAAATGTGATACAGACAGTGGAGTTATGTTATTGCCGGAGATAGAAAATGTCTCTAAAATTGCTCCTCTTGAGATGGCTACTGCAAATTTTTCTTTATCGGGAGAATAGCATAACGAATAATTGCTGGGATTATACAAGTTCCAGCGGAGGAAAGTGTTTTCCTCGTAAGGGTGGGGGTACTTTGTATATTTACTTAATGTCTCACCTTGCCCATTTTCTATGCTGAATCTGCATAAATTTGCAGTATCTTTTTTCATTGGGCTGTAATTGTACATATACAAAATTTTATTCTCTGCTATCGGGAAGCAATTATTCACAAAATTGCTCTGAGTGCTGAACTCTTCATAGATAGCATCGGGTTCATTGTTAACAATACCTTTAATGGAGCAAGTTATTTTTACCCCTTTACTGTTGTTGGGTATTGTTAAAATTCCTGAGGTGGTGTCAAATTCTACAAAATTGGGATTTGCAGCCAACTCATTAGGCCCTCTTCCTTTGTAAATGGCTCTGTTAAGCAGTTCTCCGTTATTTTTGTTGTATATGTGCAAATAACAATTCTCGTTGTAACCCACAACAATTGCGTATGACTCATATATGAATAAATCCACCACATAACCAAAATACAAATCATCAGAAACTACCTCAAATTCCCCTGTGCTGGAGCTTTTGAACTTTGGCATTTTGTATAGTGAGGTATCGCTGGCACAAGATTGGATAAGAAGGAGCACAACAATTGCCAAGAGAGCAGCTCCTGTTAATGAAAATAATTTTTTCTTCATTGCTGTTATTTTAATTTTATCACACCGCTATTCAGATATCAAATTTTGCCAGAAAAATCCCTTCCAGCGCATCTTCAATTACTGCATATAATTTGCTTGAATTCTCATCACAGCATATGCATTCTACACGCATATTTGTTTTATAGAGAGCTTTGGCATTACCGTTCCAATCAAATACGGCAATATTCTTTTTCAACAGGCGCCGTGGTACACTCCCAAGATAGTGTTCGCCGTCATAAGCACAATAAATTGCAGAGTCTGTTGCATATACATCACCCACGCACAATATTGCACCCCCATAATCGGGCTCTTTTTCATTTCCTAAGGTTGGCTCAATATAATACTTTGTAGCTATCTCTTTTATAGCGTCATCAGACAGTTCAAATGTTTCAGCAATAAGCCCGTAGTGTGTAAAAATGGCCAATTTGTCCCTATTTTGAGTAACGGCATACTCCATATTACTGTACAAATTATACCTCAACCAGGAATTCTCTTCAAACGGGAACTTGTCAAACTTGTAAATTATATTTCCCAAATCATCTGCATAGATGAACCTGTACCACTCCTCATAAATAGAATAAGGACTGCAATTATTTATAAACAGCACCTTACCCTCTTTGAGGGGAACTGTATTGGCAAAATTATATTTGGTATGCAGCTCTTCCCGATATATTGCACCAAACTCTCCTCCTATAAATTTTGGAATATTGCATCTGATTATTGCCTTTTTATAAAAATCATACATAACAACGTCACCCTTTTCTGCATCAAAGGATGAATTCAGATGCCCCATTAATGTTTCATTAGGCCCTCTTCCCTTACCTAATCCGCTTTTTATGTGTTTGCCTGTCTCCTTATCATATACGTGAATATATGAAGAAGTAAAGCCATCCCACGCTACAATTATTGCGTATTTGTCATATATATACAAATCATTTACCACATTGAATTCCAAGTTATTGGTAAGCACCTCAAATTTTACGGTTTTTTTATGCCAGAACCTTGGCTCTTGATACAATGAATCAGATTTGCACCCATACAATACAGAAGCAAGAATAATTACAAGTATAAAATGGATTGATTTTTTCATATTCCTGTACTATTTTTTATAAATGACATTTACATAACCGTTCCCAATAAAATTCTGCATAATATTCTGGGGATACCGGTAATATTCTATTTCCAAAATTCTACTGCCATGAAATTTCAAGGTTCTCAAATACCCCTCATAATTATCCATAACTCCATCTACAAATACTTTTGTCTTCTCATTTACCCATTCAAGATTTTTATCGTTAATATCTGTAGTTTTGGCACATTTGCTCAAATGAATTATTGCATTATAATCTTCGGTAAACAGGTGAAGGTATCTTTTACCCACTATGCTATGTTCTACAAAATTATACCGGTGGCTTCCTGGATGAATTTTGCTATACTCTTCATAAGTTATATCCTTTGCCCAATCCGAGGCACTGTAGAGTTTGAATCCGTCAATTTTCTTACGATCTCCTATACCCTCTGAAACAGGTACAAAAGGAATCCACCCCTCATTATCCTCATAATAATAACTAACCTTCTTTTGAGCTGTTGCAGCCAAAGTAACACACACAATTGGAATGATATAGAAAGCCTTCCAAACTCTACTGCGTGGTGATTTTCTGCGCATCATCATATCTATACGCTGTTTGAGAGCACTATAACTGAAACTATTGGCAATAGGGTAACCGCATTTGTCCACTGCCTTTCTTATCAGAAGATACTGGTACCCTTTTATATCAACGCCATTGTTCAGAACAGCATCATCGGCCTCAAATTCGTGTATGGCACACAAGTCTGATTTAAGCATCCAAATTACAGGATTAAACCACTGGAAAGCGGCAACAATATAGATGAAGACAATATCCCAAGAGTGCTTTAATGCAATATGCGCCCGTTCGTGAGCCAGAAACTGAGTGTATCCGCTCTCAAAATCTGCTCTGGAAAGAACTATCCATTTCATCCAGCTGAAAGGAGCCATATCTGTATCTGTTATTACCAGCACCTCCCCGCTTTCGAGCTTTCTGCTCTCTCCTGTGCGGATAATTTTCATAACATTACAGATGGATACAATAAAATGCAAAAGCACCACCAATGCCCCAAGAGCTATGATTACACAACCCCAATAAATCCATAACGGCTCTGTTACATCCACCTGAATTTCTGCATCACCCATTAGCGGGCCATCATATACAACAAGATCGGACAATACTAATTTGATTTTTGTAATTTTAGTTATGGTAATTGCACAACACGGAAGTATAAAGGAGAGCAGCACTGCACCAAGCAGAACTATACGGTTCAATCTGTGCAATGTCTCCTTGCTTAAAAGCAGCCGATAGAATATATAGAACACCGCCAGCAGTAAAGCCGACTTGCCCTGGTATATCAGAACCTCAGCCATATCTGCCTAATTGTTTCCGTTTTCAATCTTATTGATAAGCTCCTTAAGCTCATCAATGGAAATCTTCTCTTCTTTTACAAATGCAGATACAGCACTCAGATACGAATTGTTAAAATATGTGCTGACTAACCCTTTTAAAGTACTTCCGGCATACTCCTCCCTGCTTACAACCGGATAATACTGGTAAGTGTTTCCATAGGCCTTATGACCTACATAGCCATTGGCCTCAAGAGTCCTTACCATAGTGGACAAAGTGTTGAAATGTGGTTTTGGATCTGCATAGAGTTCCAACAATTCTTTAACGAACATAGCACCCCTGCTCCAGAAGTGGTTCATGATTTCTTCCTCTTTTTTAGTAAGCTTTTTCATATCATTCTAAATTGATACGACAAATATAACTAAAAAAAAATCACATCCAACTAAATTTTATAGTTCATACCACACCACTGCAATACCCTCTGTATCCATCACCTTATCATATTCCTTTTGGGAAGTCTCATCCAGGATATCCCTGTTTACAAACTCCGGCAGCTCTCCACTCTCTACAAGCATAT
>JAZSEZ010000081.1:0-6101 GCA_045531975.1 Candidatus Egerieisoma sp.
TCATTTTTCATACCCACCAAAGTGAATTCTAGAGTGCCATTTGAAGGTACGTTAATCTGGTATTTACCATCAACGTCGGTTGAAGTACCGTTAGAAGTACCTTTAACCAATACGTACGCACCAATAATTGGCTCTCCATTCACATCTGTAACAGTACCTGTAACAGATATGTTCTGTGCCCACGCGCTTACTGAAAACGCTACAGCCACAAGTGTCATCATTACAAAACGCAATGAGCGACCAAGATTTTTGTGAATGAACATAAAATAAATTTTAGGTTAATAATTAATTGTTATAAAGTTTAGTTTTAGTTTTCTGTATGTTCAAATGAACGTATTAAATGCTCATATTAACGGACAAAGGTATAAATTATATTGTGATTTCCTCAAAAAACACGCTTTTTTTATCTGTAAAACCGTCTTTTTATTTAAAATTCACATCTATCCGTCCCGTTTGCACGCAGATTTAAACACCATTACCCTTTGTTGCCCGATGAAAATTTTGGTGTAAGATTAAATGAGCGATTTACCAAGCAAATGTAAATAAAATATCACAATATTGGTATCCCAAGAACACTTTTTTATCGGGAATACACTATATATGATGAAATATTTCCTCATTACAGGCAAATGTCTGTCAGGTTTCCCCTTCAGTGCCGCTGTAATTTTAATCCGTCGAATAATATAAATATATTCAAACCAAATAACATTATTACTAACCTAAAATTATTTTTATGTTCGCACAAAAAAATCTAAGTCGCACGCTACGTCTTGTAGTGATGACACTTGCTTCTTTGATTCTTTCCACAGGAGCAATTTGGGCACAGAATGTAAAAGTTAGCGGTACAGTTTCCGATGTTAACGGAGAGCCACTAATTGGCGCATATGTATTGCTACAGGGTACCACACAAGGTACCTCTACCGACATTGACGGTAAATACGTTATTGATGTCCCAGCAAACGGAACTTTGGTATTCCAACTAATGGGTATGCAGGAGCAGGCAATTCCTGTAAACAACCGTTCAGTTATCAACGTAACCCTTGAAGAGGATGCAGTTATGTTGGAGGACGTTGTTGTAACTGCATTGGGTATCAAAAAAGAGAGAAAATCATTGGGTTATGCAGTATCAGACATCAAAGCTGATGAGTTGATGAAAAACAAGACAGCCAACCCTATTTCTTCACTTTCTGGTAAGATTGCCGGTGTAAACATCACTCAGGCAGGTGGTGGTGCAGGTTCTGGTGCTCAGATTATCCTACGTGGTGGTACTTCTGCTGCTGAGGGTAAAGATAACCAGCCTCTAATTGTAGTAGACGGTATCATCTATGATAACTCTTCTTCAGTTGTAGGTAACTCTGCATTTGACGGTTCAATGAAATCTGCTACAACCACTTCTAACCGTTTGATGGACTTGAACCCTGAGGATATTGAGAACATGTCAGTTCTTAAAGGCCCTGCTGCTGCAGCTCTTTACGGTTCACGTGCTGCTAACGGTGTGATTGTTGTTACAACAAAAAGCGGTAAAGCCGGTACAGTTGAGGTTAACGTAAGTTCAAGATTCACTTCTTCATGGGTAACACACCTTCCTCAGGTTCAGAACCAGTATACAAGAGGTTATTTGGAGGAGGAGTATGATGCTAACGGTAACTACGTAAGAACTAACTTCAACGATTTCGCATACACTTCTTGGGGTGAGAAATCAAGCGCAAAAACTTACGACAACATTGGAGACTTCTTCCAGACTGGTAACATTTTTGACGAGAGTGTTAGCGTAGCAGGTGGTACAGAGAACAGCAAATACTACCTATCAGGTTCGTACTATGATCAGGCAGGTGTTGTTCCACAGACAGGTTACAACAAATATACTGTACGTTTCAACGGTGAGCAGAAAGTTGGTTTGTTCACTTTCTCTGCTAACGTTTCTTATTCAGAGGCTCATACAGACAAAACTCTTACTTCAGCAGGTCTTTACGGTTCATCAGGTACAGGTGCCCTTGCAGCTGTTTACACCTGGTCTCCATTTGATGACATGAAACATTACTTGAACGAGGATGGTACACGTTATCAGATGTTCGGTGACAGACTTGATCCATGGGATGAGAAAGATAACCCTTACTGGATTATCAACAAAAACAAAATGTGGGATGACACACAGCGTTGGACTGGTTCAGTAAAAGTTAAAGCAGACATTACCAAATGGTGGTTCTTGTCTTACAACCTTGGCTTGGATATGTATACTCAGACCAGTTCAAACAGAATTGCCCCAGGTGGTGCTATCAAAGATGTATGGCAGAATGGTATGATGTCTGACAACACTCTTCGTTTCAGATATTTGTCACACAACTTCATGTCAAACATGAACAAACAGTGGGGTAAATTTGACGTTAACCTAATGTTGGGTGCTTCTATTGAGGATACATCTACAGACCGTCAGTCAATGATTGCTTACAACTTCTCAGTTCCTAACTTCTTCTCTTACGCAAATGCTACTGACAATAATAAAGATTTCTCACACAGTGCATCACAGAAGAGACTTGCAGGTGTATTTGGTGAGGTAAGAGCATCTTGGAACAATACATTGTTCTTGACAGTTACAGGCCGTAACGACTGGACATCAACTCTTCCAAAAGAGAACAGATCATACTTCTACCCTTCAGTATCTGGATCAGTAGTATTCACTGAGCCTCTTGTAAAAGCTGGTATCCTTGATAACGACAGCGCAATTACATTTGGTAAGATTCGTGCATCTTGGGCTGAAGTAGGTAAAGATACAGGTGCTTATGAGACAAGTACAGCTCTTTGGCCAGTAGGTACATATCTTGGTGGTGCAATTGGTGTTGGTAACAACTGGGAGCGTGGTAACCCTTACTTGAAACCAGAGAAAACAAGATCAACTGAGTTGGGTATTGAGATGGCATTCTTCAAAAACAGATTCCGTGTTGACTATGCTTTCTACACCAATAACTCATTCAACCAGATTCTTAGCCCACGTGGTCCTCAGTCTACCGGTTATATCTTCTGTTCAATCAACGCAGGTAACGTATATAACAAAGGTATGGAGTTGCAGATTTCAGGTACTCCAATCGAGAACAAAGAGTTCACTTGGGATATGAGTTTGAATATGGCAGGTAACCGTGGTACATTGGATGGTCTTCCTGAGGGTCTTGACGTTATGTACTTGACAGATGTACAGTATGCTAACATGCAGGCTGCTTCATTCAACGGTGGTAACTTTATGGCTATCGCAGGTTATAAATGGAACAGAGATGATAAAGGTAACGTAATCCTTGACGATAACGGTATGCCTACTTACACTACAGCTCTTGAGGAGATTGGTAACCGTGAGTCTACTTTCACTGGCGGTTTCAACAATACTTTCAACTGGAAAGGTTTCTCATTGAATATGTTGTGGGAGTTCCGCGTAGGTGGTGACGTTGTTAACGGTACACAGAACGCTATGGATGCAGCTGGTACCAGCCAGTTCTCAGCTGACGTACGTAACCAGGCATTGACAGTTTCAGGTGTTGACAAAAACGGTAATCCTGTAACCAATACATGGGAGGCTGATAAAACTTATATGTATTCAGGTAAAGTAACCAGCGGTTACAATATCATTAAGAACTACTATACAAGTTACTATGATATGGAGTGTATGAACTACATTACCAATGTAAATCTACTAAGATTGCGTTCACTATCATTGTCATATAACTTCCCTAAAGCATTGATGAAGAAAACCGGTTTCTTGAAAGGTGCTAATGTATCAGTTTCAGCAAACAACTTGTTGTTGTTCACCAACTACAATGGTGATCCTGAGGCAGCTGCTGCAGGTGCTGGTGTTGGTGGTTCATCTTCAGTTGGTTTCGACTACTGCGGTATCCCTTCAACAACAGGTATGACATTTGGTATTAACCTGACATTCTAAACTAAACAATAAATAATATTAATATTTATATATTATGAAATTAATTAAATCAATTATATTGTGCGGTATTTGCTTGATGGCTCTATCGTTGACATCTTGCGACAAATGGCTGGATGTTAATACCGACCCAGAGAACCCATCATCTGCAAGTGCTACATACGAGAACCGTTTGGCACATATTGAGTTCTACACTAACAGTGCCACACAATTCGCTAGTTGGCGTTCTTCAATGTCAATGGGTGACTGGACACGTAACTACAACGGTAGTACTTATTGGCATATGTCATATTGGAACCCTCAGCAGGGTGCTGTAACTACTGCTTACCAGTGGTGGTTTGTAGGTGCTGCTTGTAATATTGAGGATATGTATACTAAAGCAATGGAGGCAGAGGCTTGGCACTATGCCGGTGTTGCAAGAGTTATCTATGCTTACGGTTATATGCTAATGACCGACCTTCACGGTGAGATGCCTTTCACTGAGGGTATTGGTGAGGATGCAACTCCAGCATATGACAACGGTAAAACTATCTACCTTGGTTGTCTTGCAGCTTTGGATGAGGGTCTTGAGCTTCTTTCTAAATCTCAGTCATCACTTCTTCCTTCACTTTCTGTAGGTGACTGGTGGGGTGGCGGAAACGTTCAGAAATGGATCAAATTCGGTAACCTTCTAAAAGCTCGTTGGATCAACAAACTTAACAAGAAAGGTGCTGGTTCTTACACAGACGGCAAATATGATGTAGATGCTATCCTTGCAGCTCTTGCAAATGCTCCTCAGAGCAATGCGGACAATATGATCATCAACCATACTGATGACAACAGTACAACTCACGACGTACTTGGCTGGGATGAGCCAGTTGACTACTCTCCACTTTACTCAGTATCAGGTATGAACTCTGGTTATATGGCTACCAAAATGTTGTATGACAACCTTACCAACTTTGCTGGTTACGGTGTTGAGGACCCACGTGCTGACAAGATTCTTCCTTGGGCATACTCTCCTAACGCTGCTCCTGGTGAGTACAAACAGCTAAACGGCTGGAGACGTACTCTTGGTGTTGATATGACTACTCAGGCTTCTCCAAGCTTGGTTAATGGTCCTATCCGCGCTTCTTATGCAACTAAAGAGGGTGGTTGGTATATCCAGACTGACCTTACTGAGCGTAAAGGTGATACAGTATACGTAGAGGCTACTTCATCTTCTAAAGGTTATGCTGCTAACCGCGACCTTCTTTACAGAAGAGCTAACGTTCTTACTGGTGCAGCTGGTGAGGATGATCTTCTTGCTGCAGAGTCAGGTACATACTACACTCGCGTATCTTCTCCTACTTACCTTTCTACTTATGCTGAGGCTTGCTTCATCAAAGCTGAGGTATTGTTCAATAAAGGTGACAAATCTGGCGCTTATGCTGCTTACAAAGAGGGTATCAAAGCTTCTATGGAGCAGATGAATGTTAAATTGAACTTGTGGGTTAATGAGGATGCTTCTCTTGCAAGATGTCCTTCATTCGTTCCTATGACTCAGGCTGAAATGGACAACTTCCTTGCTAACGGTATTGGTACTGCATCTGATCTAACCCTTGGTCACATTCTTACTCAGAAACGTATTGCTATGAATTTCTCAGTTGAGATCTGGAACGATATGAGAAGATATGACTTCAACCCTGAGTTGTTCTTCGGTTGGAATATCCCTGTATTGCACGACATCACTGCTGCTGCATTGAAAGGTATTCCTGCTGGCAAACAGTTCCGCAGATGGAGACAGTGCTCACACGAGTTCAACTACAATGCTGAGAACCTACAGGCTATCGGTAATGAGGTTCCAGGTGCAAATATGTCACTTGATCAGTGGAACCAGGCTGATGATGCTTGGACAATCAATATATGGTGGGATTCTGACCAACAGTAATCCTTTAGCATAACATTGTTTATATAGAAGGAGATGACTAATAAGGTCATCTCCTTTTTTTGTATAATCTCTTCCCGACAGATTGCCGGGAAGAGAATTTACATTGTGGAAAATTTTATGGATGGACATAGAACTGTTTGGTTAAAGGTTCAATTTAAATTGATTCTCTACATTTTTCCCAGTATTATGCACAAAAGCTCTAAACTTAAATCTTGCATTACCCGCAACATCTGTCATTTCTAATTTTTCAAAATACCAGTCATATATTTC
>JAZSEZ010000012.1:0-17470 GCA_045531975.1 Candidatus Egerieisoma sp.
CCTCTCTGGGCAACGCCCTTCATACGGCCTTTCTGCTGTCTTCTAAATTTGGTTTTCTTTGGTTGTAACATAACTCTTATTCTAATTTATTGATTCTCAGCTATTTGGCTGTAACGGAGCCCATTTGCTGGGTTGCAAAGATACACATTTTTTTTTATCTGCAAATATTTTTTGTAAAATTTCAATAATTTTGGTCAAAAAAATTGAACACCCAACATCTGCATTCTCACGCAGTTACAAACTTCAAAAAAAATTCCGCACCCCCAATTTGGTCTGAATTGGAAAGTGCGGAAATCACTGATAAAATATTTCTTTGCTACGGCTTATTTTTTCTCCTTAGCCATCTCTTTTGCAACTTTAATGGTCTGTTCCCAAACTCTCATAAAGTTTCCTCCCCAGAACATTTCAAGTTCTTTCTCTGTATAGCCCCTCTTTAGAAGCTCCACAGTAAGGTTCTTCATCTTTGAACAATCCTCAAAATCTATCATACCGCCACCGCCGTCAAAGTCTGTACCCAAACCAATATGCTCAGGACCTACCAGATTCTTTATATGGTCTATATGGTCTGCCAGATGTTTTACACTTGTCTCATTCTTTGGAGCATTGGTAAGACACCATCTTCCGGTAGCAAGCTGTATTACACCACCAGTAGCTGCAATATCCTTAATCTCCTGATCTGTAAGATTTCTTGGATGATCCTTAATAGCCCTTACAGAAGAGTGGCTTGCAAAAATAGGGGCCTTGCTCAATTTAATTATATCATAAAGGGTAGAAGTGCTTGCGTGTGAAACATCCACCAACATTCCAAGTTCATTCATCCTCACGATAACTTTTTTTCCGAATTCAGACAATCCTCCGTGCCCGTTGGGATCATAATACCTTGAGGCATCACAAATATCATTTGTGTAGTTATGGCACAATGTAATATACCTGCAACCGGCCTGATAGAATGAATCAACCTTTGCAAGATCTGTACCCACTCCATAGCCGTTCTCCAATGCAAAAATTACAACACTCTTCCCTTTTTTCTTCAATTTCCTCACTTGTTCGGGAGTATACGCAATGGCTGCTTCATCCTTATGTTTGCCCACATAATTCTTGAACAGTCTTATCTCCTCCATAGCATAAGCATAAACAGAATCTCTTGAGGAATCACGCAAAGGGCCCTGATCGAGATAAATTGCAAAGAAAGCTGCATCCAAACCACCTTTTTTCATAAGTGGGAAGGAAACCTGTCCTTTGCTTACACTCCAGTCTTCGCTGTCGGGATGATTAAGATACATTGCTGTATCATTGTGGGTATCAATTGTAAGATACTTTTTATGAATCTCATCTGCCTTTTTCATATACTCCTCATCTGAGGTCTGGGCATAAGCCCCCGCAAAACACAATTGGGCTGCCAGAAGCAATAAAATCTTTTTCATATACATTATTTCTTTTTAATCCACCACCCCATTTTAACGGCAAGCAACACAATAAGGGCCGAAAGGGCCAAGCAGCCTAATGAGAGCCATAATCCCATACCGTTAACGAACATAATTGGCACAAAAGTAATTAGAAGAATCTCTACTGGAGCAATAGGAAGGTATGCCAACGCATAATCATCCATAGCTTTGCTTGCAAGTTTAGGATCTACAATTCTTATAAGTGCTATACCCATTGCCATTGTACCTGTCCACCAGCCCCAAGCAAAGATTGTACGCTCAAACCAATATGTTTTTGACAAATGTCTGCCAAAGAAGAAAGTGATTCCAAATACAATAATGGCACCTGCCAGAATAAGAACTATAAGCGGAACTGCGTATTTTACCACAACTCCCAATTTGATTGAAGCCACACCAAAAGCAACAAGCAAATCTGTAGCCATACTTCCTATCCTTTGAGTGGTGTTAGGACATATATAATTTGTAACCTTGGTTGCATCAAATATTTTCTTAAGAATCAATCCCACTATAAATGCACAACTGAACACAGGAAGTTCAAACTGGGGATAAATCTGTTTTACACCAACACTTAAAGAATATCCAAGAAATGCCACAAGAAGAACCAGTGCAAAATGGAAAGTAAGAGGCTCTACAGAGATGCCGGAAGTGGTTGCACTACCCATAGACTCACGCTTCTCTTCCGGTACAAGACCTGAACGCAACTCATTTGGAAGATCTGCAAAATCTGCAATGAAAGCTGTCTGTTTGTTCTTTGCAGCCCATTTGATCATTATGAGACCACCAATAATTGCACAAATTACACCAACTGTAGCTGTAGTCATACCAAGAGATGCAGCTTCATCCCAACCCAAACCTTTGAAGGCCTCTCCAATTGCAGCAGCAGTACCGTGTCCGCCATAAAAACCTGTAGAAAGCATAACGCCAAAAGCATCATTCAAATCCGGCCATATAACCTTCATTACAAGAAGTCCGAAAATTCCCAATATTCCCCACTGCAACAACATTCCAAGCTGTGCGTATGCCCACATAGGACCAACCCTGCCGGCAACCTCCTTGGCAGAAAACTTTGGAGAAGAAAGGGGAAGGGCACCAAACACCAATGCAATAAGTACAGCAGCATATGTTCCCATGCTTCCCGACAAAGGGAGCCATCCCAAACCGTTAGGCCCGAATGCCAAGCCAAGAACACCCGCTATAAGGCTAGGTGGTATGAACAATTGCTGTATAAGTTTAACTTTTACTCTAATGAACTTGCCCACAAGAATAAGGGCCGATATTATTCCAAGGTCTGTAAGGAGAACCCACGGTGTGAATACATCTGTGCTGAACATTATATTTAATTTTAAGTTTTTACAATGTTTGTAAAGTTAGTACTTTTGCGGAACTTATGGCTAAAAAAGATTTAAAATATTGCATTTTACCCCTATTCTGCCTGCTTTTGTGCAATTTTGCACAGGGACAAAAGCCCGGCTATGCCATAGGTTACGAAATAGTGAATGGAGACACCATATATGTAGACAAGATTTCACCTGCATATGTATACAACCGCCCGGAAAGGTTGAAAAATACCAAGGAGTGGAGGAAGTTTTACCGCACTGTATACAATTTTGCAAAAGTGTATCCGTATGCACTAAAGGCAAAAGAGATAATCCAGGATGCCGACAGCACAATTGCCCGATCCAACTTCACCCCACGCGAAAGGGAAAAATATATTAAAGAGTATGAAAAGAGGCTTTTCAAGGAATTTGAGAAGCCCCTCAGAAGTATGACAATCACCCAGGGCAAACTGCTGCTCAAGCTTATGGACAGAGAGATGGGAATTGCATCATTTTATGTAATAAAGAAATACACGGGTGGTGCATCGGCAGGATTCTGGCAGGGGGTTGCAAAAATTTTCGGTTCTGACCTCAAGAAACAATATGACCGGTTTGGAGAAGACAAACTTATAGAGGAACTTGTGCAGATGTACCACAACGGACGGTTCTGGTTCCTGTATCAGTCTATGTTTGGAGATTGGCACGTGTGACCGTCAAACACAAGGCAATTGCTTTTATGTATCCAGTCACCCAACAGGAACATCTCTCCTGCCAATGAAAGCTTCAAATGTGTCTTGTAATGAAAATGGCCAAAAATGAAATAATCTATTGTTCCATTATGCTCCTTCTGAAGGGAATTGGCAAACTTTACAATGCGCTCATCTTCACCTTTCCATACCCAATTATCCTCTTCGTGCATAAGCCTGTTGTGCCGGCTCCACAGATGAGCCAGACCAAAAGCCCAACGGGGATGCACCCCACTGAAAAGCCATTGCAAGAATCTGTTTTTGAATGTAGCATTCAATAGTTTATACCCCCAGTCACCCTCACCCAAACCATCACCGTGTCCCAAACAGAATTTTTTGCCACCCAGATCCAGAACACAAGGTTGCTGGAGAATTTTCAACCCCAATTCATCCTGAAAATAAGAATATGTCCAGATATCGTGGTTCCCGTTAAAAAAATAAACCTCAACACCCTTGTCCACCAATTCTGCCAACGCCCCAAGAGTTCTGGTAAACTTACGGGGAATCACATTCTTATACTCATACCAGAAATCAAAAATATCACCCAACAGGAAAAGAGCCTTAGTATTTTCAGGCAACCCTTTAAGGAAAGAGGCAAATTTCCTCTCCCTTGCTGCCGGATCTTTATAATCCAGCCCAAGATGCACATCAGATACAAAATAATAAAGGTTCTTCTCCATTTATACTCAAATATTGCTGAGACCTACAAAAGGGAACTTACAATGCAAGCCAAACCCACTACAACACAATACACTGCAAAAAGCCACAATTTGGCCCTCTTTACAATGTTTATCATAAGTGTACAGGCAAATAATCCCGACAAAAATGCGCTTATAAAGCCCAACAACAATGATATTGCAGGAATTCCCGACTCCCCTCCGGCAAGTTCACCACTCATAAGCTCCAGAAAAGTCTCTCCCAAAATGGGAACCAGCACCATAAGGAATGAGAACTGTGCCACATCCTCTTTTTTCACTCCAAGCAAAAGTCCTGTAGAGATTGTGGAGCCTGAACGTGACAAACCGGGCAAAACAGCACAAGCCTGTGCCAAGCCTATCACAATTGCATCTTTATATGTAACAGCACGCCCCTCTCCTTTCTGTTTTTTTGACAGGTATTCGCTAAGAGACAACAACACAGCGGTAACAAGAAGCATACATCCAACCACAAGAAGCCCGCTGCCAAAAACTGCCTCCACCTGATCCTTGAAGAAAACTCCCACTATAAAAATTGGAATCATTGAAACAGCTATCTTAAAAATGTACTCCTTCTGCGGATTCATCTTCAAATTGAAAAACCCGCACAGAAGCTCCCAAATCTGTTTCCTGAATGCCACAATTGTACTGCACACAGTAGCAGCGTGTACAATTACCTCAAAACTGAGATTCTCTGTCTGAATACCAAAAAGTTCCTTAGCTATTGTAAGATGCCCGCTGCTGCTCACAGGGAGAAACTCTGTGAGTCCCTGCACCAGACCCAAAATTATTGCCTCTATCCAACTCATCTTTACTATTCCTCCTTTTTATTGTTTTTTTTCACATACATAATGGCCCAAATTTCAACAATCATCCCAATAATTATAACAACGGGAGCCAATACAACCCTTCTGAAACTGAACATCTCCTCATTAAAAACATTGGGATCATCACTGCCACCACCTGCCATAAGAGCATAGCCCAACAGCATAATTGCAAATCCGGCAATGATATAAAGTACATTTTTCTTGGGGATTGCAAATCCCCCTTCATCCAAATTCTCTTTCATATCAGATTTTAATAATACAAATCATCATTGTTTAATGAAACCAGCCTGTTCACCACAAAAAATGTGCACACCAGACAAATTACCGCCCCCAGCACTACAACACCAGCCAACACCATTGCCACCAGCTGCATATTAAAAATGGTGAACATCTGCTCAAACTCATTTCTTACCAGATAAAGGATACCCAACAATGCCAATGCAGCCAACAAACCGGACATCATACCCTGAAATATTGATTTTACCAGGAATGGTGCCCTTATGAAACTTCTCTTGGCCCCAACAAGTCTCATAGTATATATTGAGAACCTCTTTGAGTACACATTAAGCCTTACAGTATTGTTTATCAGCACAAATGATATAAACATCAGAAGAGCAATAAACACCATGAAGAAATATGCAATCCGCTCCATATTCTGGTTAAGTATCTCCAGCAATGACTCCTGATATACAATCTCCTCTATCTGCTTATGCTTCATGAGGGAAGCCGAAAGGCTACGGATACTGTCGGGATGAAAATATTCACCCTTAAGATTAAGTTCTATTGAGATGGGTATTGGGTTTGAATCAAATGCATCAAGGAAATTCTCACCAAGCATCTGCTGCATCTCGCGGGTACCCTGCTCTTTGGAGATATATTGGGTAGCCTTAATTTCAGGCAGGGTTGAAAGTTCCTGCTGAAGTTTTACTGCCTCCTTCTCCCCCACACTCTCCTTCAGAATTGCAGAAATCTTCACATTCTCCTTAAAGTAATTCTGCACAGACCCGGCATTTACTGCCAGGATTCCAAAGATTCCTATCAGCAGCAATACCAGAGCAATACTGATTATTGAAGAAAGGTAAGAGTGGACCAATCTTCTGGCTATTATATTTTTCTCGCTTCTCCCCATAAATTAACCTCCAAAGATAAACACAAAAAGCATATTTAAAAATGTTTAATTATTTTTTATTATCTTTGTGCGATAAATTTTCATTTTTATGAAGGAGACTAAAAAAATATTGTTCGTCAACTCAGAGATTACCCCTTATCTTCCTGAAAGTACAATTTCAAATATTGGACGTTACCTGCCGCAGGGTATTCAGGAGAGTGGAAAGGAAATCCGTTCTTTTATGCCAAGATATGGCAACATAAATGAAAGAAGAAACCAGTTGCACGAGGTTATCCGTCTTTCGGGTATGAATATTGTCGTTAATGATATTGACCGCCCTTTGATTATAAAGGTAGCATCCATATCTTCTGCCAGAATGCAGGTCTATTTCATAGATAATGATGATTATTTCCACAGAAAGTTTGTTTATACCGGAGAGGACGGCAAATTTTTTGAAGACAATGATGAGCGCGCAATTTTCTTTGCCCGCGGTGTATTGGAGACAGTGAAGAAGTTGAGATGGAAACCTGATATCATTCATTGCCAAGGTTGGATTTCCCACATTCTTCCTCTATATCTGAAGAAAGCCTATAAGGATGATCCTATATTTACAGACTGTAAAGTTGTTCTTTCTCTATACAATGAGATTGCAGATGAGACATTTGCAGAAGACATGTGCAGCAAAATGATACTTCCTGGCGTAAAAAACAAAGATATTGAAGTTCTGAAAACCGCTAATGGCATAAATCTTGCTAAACTCGCTATCCAGAACTCAGACGGCATTATTTACGGCAACAGCGAACTTCCTGCAGAGTTGGATGAATTTGTTTCTGCTTCAAAACTCCCTGTTTTGCCATTTGTAGAGCAGCTGGATTCTGAATACATAAAAGAGTATAACCAGTTTTACGACAAAATTTTAGGGGAAGATGCAATTTAAACATAACATTGTACTTGCTGTTACAGCCATCTTTTTGGCCGTTTCTTGTATAACAGTAGACAAGACATTGGGCGATGATTTCATTTCTAGCAACCAGAACCTTCCGGTGCAGACAGCAATGCTGGACTTGCCGGTTGAAGTGAAATCTTCCCAGCCATTACAGGGATTTTCAGGTGGAGAGAGTGTTTTTGGAGCTATCCGCACACCAGAGTATGGATTGGTACAATTCTCTACAATGGCAGATATCTGCCCTAATATGTCCGGTTGGGATTTTGGGAAAAACCCTGTTGTTAAAGAGGTTTATTTTTTGGCCCCAATTTCCGGCACATACGTTGCTCAGGACGGGCAGGAGGGAATACCTCAGATTGTAACATTGCACAGAACGTACAAAAGGGTTGATTCAACAGTTGTTCTGAACAACAGCATTACCCCGGCAGACTATGATCCTGTTCCGCTAAATGTTACTGAGAATATCTATTTTGGTGGTGACTCACTTAAAATACATCTGAAAAAATCTTTTGCTGAGGCAATTCTGGCATCATCACAGGAGGAGAGAGACTCTTTGAACCTTTTTGTAGAGAATTTTAAAGGTCTTATTCTCAAATCCTCTTCACCGGAAGAGGGTGTTTACGGAGGGAGGGAGAATACCCTTTCATTCGGCTCGGGTGCCATATATATAAGATTGGATTACCAGCCTACATACGAGGAGGGATTAAGCAGAAGAGATACCATCTTTACCCTCTCTTGGGGATACAATTATTGTGTGAATATCTCCGAGTATGAGAGTGACAAGATGCAGACAGACCAGCCTGGAGAGAAACTGGCCATTGAGGGTTGTGGAGGATTGAAACCTTATATAAACAAAGATGCCCTTAAGGATGCAATAGACAATTGGAAAACAGAGATGGGATATAATGACAAATATGTCCTTATTTCAAAAGGTGCACTGGTATTCCCATTTGAGATTCCAGAGGATTTGGATATGACAAAATATCCTTCAACTATGTATCCTTGCCATCAGGTACACGACACTACCTACAATGCAGAATT
The DNA here is from genome assembly GCA_045531975.1 of Candidatus Egerieisoma sp. GTDB lineage: Bacteria > Bacteroidota > Bacteroidia > Bacteroidales > UBA932 > Egerieousia. The sequence continues at coordinate 8,125 of JAZSEZ010000012.1, forward strand.
CTTCTATCCGCTTGGGGATATTTATGTAGAGGGATACAGTTTGGGTAATCTTGACAGGTCGTTGTGCCAGTATGTAATGGACATCCCTTCTTATATTCAGGATTTTGTAACCAAAGAGAAGTCTGAACTTGATGACACCTACAATATGTGGATAATGCCTACATTCGCAACAACCGAATCTGATATGTACGGCACTTCATCAACAACAACTTACTCAATAGATTGTACCACTTACTATACCGGCCATATCAATGGCCCTACAGCTGATAAGAAACCTAAGTTGTGGCTGGTGTATTCGGTAATGGATGAATAAAATAAAGGATGGCAATAAGCCATCCTTTATTTTATCGGTTTAGTCCAACGAGCAGACCTTATCATCCACAACCAAAAGGGAACTGTTTATTACCCCTGTCTCAAATATTGCAGAATCCGCTGCCGCCTTTACTATCTTGTAGTTGACTTTAAATGTATCAGAACCGTTAATCCTTTCTGATGCTGCTACCTGAGCCTTATACAAGGCGCATTGCTCAAAAAGCAATTTTTGTATATCTGAATCCAAATCTCTGAAGCCGGAAACAGCTTTTGAAAAATGGCCCTTAAAATCTTCTGAGCACATCTGGAGAGCTTTATCATAATCGTTTGCAAGAAAAGCATCCAAAAATTCCTGGGCAGAAATCTCAGCCTGAACCTGTCTGTTTGTACAGCCGGCCGATATGGCAAGGCACGCCACCAATGCTATTGATATTTTTTTCATAACTGTCTCCTTTAATCCATTTTTACTACTGTAATGCCTGAGCCTCCAAACTGTATATCCTCATCCTTACAGCTTATAACTCCAGGCACTGTTTTAAGATATTTGCGTATCTCCTCTTTCAAAACTCCATTCCCTTTTCCGTGAAGAATCTTCACCTCACTTATTCCAACCATAAGGGCATCATCCACAAATCTGGTTACAATCTCCAAAGCCTCCATCAGCCTCTCACCTCTAATATCTATGCTTGGTTTGAAATTGAGTTTCCTCTCCTGGATACTTTCCGATTGCTGGATTGAGGCTCTCTTTGGCAAGCTCTTCACCGCACTTGCAAATTCATTATTTGAAATCTGCTCCACATTTGATTTCTGCACTTTGCTGATAATGCTTCCTACCGCCACATTTACCCAGTTGCCTCCAACCTGCATAACCTCACCTATAAGGTCTCCTCCTTTAATTTTCACCTTATCTCCAACTTTCACCCCCTCTTCATTCTGCACTTTAGGTTTTACAGGCAATTTCTCTGCAGCACCTTTTGCAACACTCCCTTTCTGGGCCTCTCTCTGCTGTCTCTCCTCTTTACGTTTCTTCCTCTCTATGAGTTTCTGCATCTTGGCCTCAATTTTCTTGTCACTCTCACTCATAGAGTCTGCACTCATAGTCTTGTTGAACTCTTCCAGTTCTTTACGGGCTGCTTTTGTACGCTCCTTCTCAGCTTGAGCCTCTTTAATGGCCTTTATGGTTGCCTCAACCTTTTTATTTGCCTGCTCAATTATTTCCTGTGCCTCTTTTTTGGCCTCAGCAAGGAGCTGTTTCTTCACGGCTTGAATATCAGCAAGCTCTTTCTCGTATCTTTCTGTAATATTTTCAAGAGTCTTGTCTGTATTCTTTATTCTGGCCAGTTTCTCATCCAACGCCCTACGGTTTCGGGATATTTTTCTGAGCTGTTTCTCCAGATCTACATATCCTGTACCTGCGTTGGCCTCTGCTACCCTAATGATATGCTCAGGCAATCCTATTTTACGGGCCAGTTCAAAAGCAAATGAATTGCCTGGCAAACCAACCTCCAGCTTATACAGAGGCTGGATATTTGCCACATCAAAAAGCATTGCACCGTTAATGGCACCATTTACCTTTTCTGCATAAAATTTAAGGTTGGTATAGTGTGTGGTAATAATTCCAAAAACACCTTTAAGTTCTATATTCTCCAGAATGGCAAGAGCAATTGCTCCTCCTGCAGTAGGCTCTGTTCCGGTACCGAACTCATCTATGAGCACCAATGAATTGTCTGTAGCCTTCTGAAGCACCTCTTTCATATTTGTAAGGTGGGAACTGTATGTGCTCAAATCATTCTCCAATGACTGCTCATCACCTATATCAATGAATATGTCATCAAATATCCTGAACTCACTTACCTCACTGGCCGGAACAAGCAATCCCCACTGGAACATATATTGCAACATCCCCACAGTTTTAAGACATACCGACTTACCTCCTGCATTGGGACCTGAAATTACAAGGATATGTTTGTCGGGAGTAAGGGTAAGGGTAAGGGGAACAATTGGCTTGTTCTCCTTTTTGAGAGCTGCCTCAAGAATTGGATGCCTCCCCTTTACTATTTTAAGGATTTCATCTGTAGAGATAATTGGTTTGCCCGCCTCCATCTGCATTGCTACAAGGGCTTTTGCCCTTATGAAGTCTATCTCTCCAATGAATCTGGCTCCGGCAATGAGTTCCGGGAGATATGGTCGCAGAAAGTCTGTGAATTCCCTTAGGATACGCAGTATCTCCCTCTGCTGGGCAAAAATAAGCTCCTTTACCTGGTTATTGAGTTCAACTACCTCTATAGGCTCAATAAAGACGGTTTTTCCTGTAGCCGATTCATCATACACAAAGCCTGGCAGCTTGCGTTTGTTTACGGCACTTACAGGTATAAGCAGACGTCCGTCTCTGGCCGAGATGCTTGCATCTTCATCAGCAAGTCCCTCTTCCTGGGCTTTCCTTAATATCTGCTGTATTTTTCGGGAAATGGAATTCTCCTTCTCCCTCAACGATTTTCTTATATTAAACAGTTCTGGCGTAGCATTGTCCCTCACCTCTCCAAAACGGTCTACTATTGACTCTATCCGTCGGGAAACTTCAGGAAAAAACATTATAGGGGAAGCCATCTCCTTTAAGGATATATATGCCCCCTCTTTGCTGTTTTTAAAGAAGTTAAGTACCCCCTTAAGATTCTCTACAAAGGTGTAGAGCCTGTTCATATTCTCCAAAGTGATTGAAGAATACTCCACTTCCAAAGGCTTGAGGAAATCTATACTATCAATAAATCCGTTCTGGGGAAAACTGCTCTCAAACATACAGATAAGACGCATCTCATCTGTAAGGACCAGCCTTTTTTCTATGGTTTTGGGATTGTGGGAAACTTTCTCTGCATCAACTCTGGCTTTGGCATAGTTGGTGGAACAGCGCAACTTCAGCTGCTCTCTAATCTTCTCAAAGCCCAGTTTATGTTCTATTTTTGCAGAGTTCTCCATCCTAATTATTTTACAATGTGCAAAGATAATTTATATATTTGCAATAGAGAAATTAAGTTTATGACATTACCAATAGGGATTACCCTCTATATATTTTTCATAATACTTTCCTACCTTTTGGGATCAGTCTCCGGTTCAATCATTCTGGGGAGGCACTTCTATGGTATAGATGTCCGTGAATACGGGAGCAAGAACCCGGGTGCCAACAATACACAGAGGGTTCTGGGGTGGAAACTTGGCCTGCTTGTGCTGGCTTTTGACATTCTTAAAGGGGTAGCGGCTGCATCACTGGTATTTTTTCTACCGTTTACCCAAGAGACTAACGGATTTGTAGGAACCCAGATTGTGTTCGGATTTTCTGCCATAATGGGACACGTGTTCCCTGTTTTCCACAAATTCAAAGGGGGTAAAGGTGTTGCCACAATGTGCGGTGTACTCCTTGCAATACACCCGTTTGCAGTACTTATCTGTGCCGCAATATTCTGCGTTACACTCTTTATTACCAGATATGTATCTGTAAGTGTGATTACAGCTGTAACCTGCTTCCCGTTCCTGGTAAACACATTGTTTGCCCTTTGGCTCGACCCCAAAGAGACCCTTGTAATAAAAATATTCAGCATTGTAGCAGGATGCACCGTATGGCTGTGTCACATCAGCAACCTTAAAAGGTTATATCACGGTACAGAAGAAAAATTCATAATAAAGAAACCTCTGAAAGAGAAATCCTGCCCCCTTCCACAAAAAGAGTCGGTAAAAAAGCTTTGAAAGATTTTCTTCCCGATAAATTTTCCTTTATGGGTATGCAATTCCTGCAATAATTCTTAACTTTGGATTTGTTGTACAAATTCATCTGTATATGTTTGAGATTATTGATATACACTTCATTGATATTTTGGACATCCTGCTGGTTGGCCTGCTTGTTTTTTATGTGTACAGACTGATAAGGGGAACAGCAGCTATAAGCATATTCCTTGGAATTATTCTCCTGTACATAATGTGGGCTGTGGTTAAGGCTTTGAATATGAGTCTACTATCTGCTCTTATGGGACAAGTTCTGGGTGTTGGAGTAATTGCAATCATTGTCCTTTTCCAACAGGAGATAAGGAAATTCCTGTTGCGTTTGGGAAGCACATACCTGCTTAACAACAAGCATCTTAAATTCTTGAGTGCCCTGTTTGGCAGGAAAGAGAGCGGAATGGAGCTTGCCGCCCTTGATGAGATAACAGAGGCCTGCCGCAAGATGAGCGAAGACAAGACAGGTGCTCTTATTGTAATAGCCCACTCCTCTTCAATGGATTTTGTTACTGAAACAGGAGATATAATTGATGCCCGAATAAGCAGACGTCTTATAGAGAACCTTTTCTTCAAGAACTCTCCTCTTCACGACGGGGCAATGGTAATTTCAAATGACCGTATTGTTGCGGCCAGATGTACACTTCCTATAAGTGAGAATCCAAATATTCCTGCCAAATACGGTATGCGCCACAGGGCTGCCACAGGATTGTCTGAAGAGACCGATGCCTGCGTAATAGTAGTATCTGAAGAGACTGGCAATATCTCATTTGTAAAAGACGGAGAGATAAAGACAATGAACAGCATTACCGAGTTACGTCTGGCAATAGAAAATTCATACAAAAAAATATAACAATGTGAGAGAGTAAGTTTTATTGCGTATTCTTCCTTGTAGCAATAGTATTAGCCGGTTGTTCTGGGAATTCTTTCAATGGTGAAAGAAAAAACAAAAAGTTGAATGATGAGTTTTATCCGGCTTTAATTGAGATGACTGAGGATAAAATGGCTGAGATAAATCCTTCATTGGGTCTTATAGAGGGGACTCAACTCACAGAGCCTATTAAAATAGATAAGTTTGATTATGCGCTGTGGGAAGTTGACAAGTACAATGAATTTATGAAGGGTGATACCCCATCCACTGTGCATCCGAACCTTTGGAGAATGGAGAAACTGAACAATTACAATGGCATATACCAGGCATATCCTGCTCCAGAAGAGGGTTCAGACAATAAAAACGGCATTGTATATCAGGTGAGGTCTTATGATATCTCCACAATGAGTCTTATCAGAGGTAAAGCTTCTACTTACCAAAATCATTGGCTGGAGAGTATTACAACAGAGGGTATTATGGAACTCTGAACCACAATGCAAAAGCGGTATTAAGCCTGAAGTCTCTGACACCTCATTACATATTTGAATATTATTCAATCTTATTGGATGGATTCAAAGCTCAGAATGTAGACCAGACCTGGTGCTTGAAGATTGGCAAGGAAATACACCAGATTCATCTGAAAAATGGAGTATTGCATCATAAACAGATATCAAAAGCCTCAAACGATGTGATTGAATATGCATCTGTAGAGGAGTTTTCAGAAGATTTTCAAGCTACAATGCTATCTGTTTTAAAAGATGATAATGCAGAGCACAAACTGAAAGGGTTGTACAAATATTTGGATACATTCAACTTGTCCTGGAATATTATAGAGCCATTGGAGTAATGGAGTTACAGTCTACTCCACATACGCCAGCGTGGCAATGCTCACCTTGCACCCAAGTTGTTCCACAAGTATTGAGGCACAGGCCTCAAGGGTTGCACCGGTGGTAAGGACATCATCTATCAAAAGAATATGGCTCCCTGCAGGGGGCCTCTTTTTGCAGTGGGGATTAAGCTCAAAAGCTCCGCTTACGTTGTGCCAACGGTGGATGCGGTCTTTTGCAGTTTGGGTTGCTGTAAAGGATTTTCTGCGGAGGAGATTTGACAATATTTTTGCCTCAGGTAGATAGCTATCGGGAAGAAGAAATGCCTGATTTACCCCTTTGGCTATTATTTCACACTGGTTGTATCCCCTTTTGTACTTTTTCCTCCAATGTAGTGGAACAGGAACAATATAATCAAAAGGCGCAGTTCCGGCTGTTGACAATATCTTTTCTCCAAGCATTTTGCCCAAATGAATTCCCAGGCGGGTATTTCCTTTGTATTTTATAGTGTGTACCGGCTTGCGCCAATTGTTGGTATAGTAGAATAGAGAGTAGACCCGCTCAATGCTGCACCTGCCCCAGAAGACCCTTTCTGCAGGGGTTTCCTCCATATTCCAAAAATATGTAAGGGGCATATCTGCAAAGCACTCCAAACAAAAATGCTGTTCGTGGCAGTTCAACGGAACACCACAAACAGCACATATTCTTGGGAATAGCAAATCTGACAATAATCTCACCCACCTCATCTCTCTCACAATTCTGTTCAGGTTGCTATCTGGAGAACTACAGCCCAAATACCTCTTTTACTTTCTCTACAACATCAAGTTTCTCCCAACCGAAGAACTGAACCTCTTTCTTAACCCACTGGCCGTTCACCCTTACATCAACCTCTTTAGTATAAGGTTTTCTTCCAAAATGGCCGTAAGCGGCAGTCTCCTCAAAAATAGGGTTTGTAAGCTGGAATTTCTCAATGATTTTTGCAGGACGCAAGTCAAACATTTCACCTATCTTGCGTGCTATCTCGCCGTCGGTAACATTATTCAAAAGACAAGTGCCGCGGGTATTTACAAAAATACTTACCGGTTTTGCCACACCAATTGCGTATGCCAACTGAACAAGAATCTCTTTTGCCACACCTGCTGCAACAAGGTTCTTTGCAATATAGCGTGCTGCGTATGCTGCAGAACGGTCTACCTTGCTTGAATCTTTACCAGAGAAAGCTCCACCACCGTGAGCACCTCTACCACCATATGTGTCTACAATAATCTTACGTCCGGTAAGACCTGTATCTCCGTGAGGACCTCCAATTACAAACTTGCCTGTTGGGTTTACGTGCAAAATATAATCATCTTTAAACAAAGCTGCAGTCTCTGCAGGAAGTTTCTTCAACATCCTTGGGATAAGGATATTCTTAACATCGCTCTTAATGCGCTGCTGCATAGCTGCATCCTCATCAAACTCATCGTGCTGGGTAGAGATTACAATTGTGTGGATTCTAACAGGAGTGTCATCATCTGCATACTCAATTGTAAACTGAGATTTTGCATCCGGTCTCAAATAAGGCATCAATGAGGTGTTCTTTCTAATATCTGCAAGCTCTGTAAGTGCAAGATGTGAAAGATAGATTGCAAGAGGCATATACTCCTCTGTATCAGTACAAGCGTAACCGAACATCATACCCTGGTCACCTGCACCCTGCTCATCTTTCTCCTCCACTACAACACCGCGGTTAATGTCTGGAGACTGCTCGTGCAGTGCAGAAAGGATACCGCAAGAATTGCCGTCAAACATATACTCAGCCTTGGTATAACCAATTTTGTTGATCACTCTACGTGCCACCTGCTGAATATCAACATATGCATCCTCACTCCTAACCTCACCACCAACAACTACAAGACCTGTTGAAACAAAAGTCTCGCAAGCAACTTTGCTCTCACTGTCCTGGCGAAGGAACTCATCAAGAATAGCATCTGAAATCTGGTCTGCAACTTTATCTGGATGACCCTCTGAAACAGACTCTGAAGTAAACAAATAAGACATAACTCTAAAAACACTTAAATTAAATTAATACTCCCGACAGCATACTTCCGGCATCAACCCTGCCGCAAAATATGTACCGATTAACAAAATTTAGTGTAAGTTTTTGACTTTTGCTGAAATGATTGGAATCGTTTTAGCATTTTTTAATGTGGTTGCAAGCAGTCAAATCCTTCCACTATTGCCTAAAGCGGGCGCAAAGGTAATATAATTTGTTGATTTGCAAAAAATAATGGAAATATTTATATTGCAAAAAATAATATACCTATGAACCGTATCTACATACTTCTGTTACTTGGCATATTATTGGCAACAGCTTGTGATGACAGGTTGTCCACTATAGGCAATCTAAATGAAGACCAGTCTTATGCCTTCTCCTTATTTGACACCACCGGATTATGCAAATCGCCAATCGGTATTCTAATAAGTAAAGAGATTTTGCCACCTGAAACATTAGTATTGGGACCACCAAACACGACGGACATATACAGTCCTGACACCCCAACCTGGCTGATATTTGTAGATTTAAAGTTTAGCGCATATTGGGCTCACGAATGCCAGTACCATTTTATTGATACATCTACAGGAAAAATATCGTCTATTGATGCAAGATTTCCTCCTCAGAAAATACCTATGGACACTGTAATGGTCTGGGGCAAACTATATAAGTAATATAAAAGAGTGTATCCCCAAAGGGTACCCTCATTCAATTTAATTTCTTCCCGACAGATTAATCCAACAATTCCCGGACAAAACTGCCCATCCACAAGAAAATGTCCGTGAAACCCAACAATTCCCGGACAAAACTACCCGTCCACAAGAAAATGTCCGTGAAACCCAATAGTTCCCGGACAAAACTGCCCGTCCACAAGAAAATGTCCGTGAAACCCAACAATTCCCGGACAAAACTACCCGTCCACAAGAAAATGTCCGTGAAACCCAACAATTCCCGGACAAAACTACCCATCCACAAGAAAATGTCAGTGAAACCCAACAATTCCCGGACAAAACTGCCCGTCCACAAGAAAATGTCCGTGAAACCCAATAGTTCCCGGACAAAACTGCCCGTCCACAAGAAAATGTCCGTGAAACCCAATAGTTCCCGGACAAAACTGCCCATCCACAAGAAAATGTCCGTGAAACCCAACAATTCCCGGACAAAACTACCCATCCACAAGAAAATGTCCGTGAAACCCAACAATTATCCTGCATAATCTCCTGCGGGTAAATCAATATCCTTCGCTCAGTCTCGGATGAGGCTGCTCAGGAACAAATTCATCTTGACGGCGAACTCCTCCTTTTAGTCCTCTTTCAGAGGCCTGACGTCGTCACACAAGCGCCGTCACCAGACGATGAATTTTCTCCCTTCGCTCACCGCCTCATCCTCCAATTCACTCAGGCCAATGTTTACCCTCCGGCATTATGCAGATTCAGTATATGACACAGCAGGAAAATAGTGATATGCGAATCCGTGAACGGCGTAGGCAATCATTGTAGATGAGCCTGAAGCTGAGGCCTGTTTGAGACAACTTCA
>JAZSEZ010000086.1:0-54952 GCA_045531975.1 Candidatus Egerieisoma sp.
AACAGTCAAAACACTATAAGTCAATTTCTTTATTGTCTATCACCGAGGAGGTATCTTTACTTTGTGATGGAAATAAAAGACATACAGGGTAATACGTTGATAGATGCGATTGTAACAGAATCAGCTATCAAGATAGAGGAGTTGATGAAGCAATACAGTATAACTTTGTCTTGGACCTCTATTTCTAATGATGAGTTGCCATTGGGGAGTTATATTACACATAATCACATTAGATACTCCTTATTAGCTCCGTATAGACCAGAGCAGATAGATGAGGCCACTTATGATTATAAGCCTGTATTTCATCATCCTATAATGAGATGGCAGCATTTGCCGTTTTTCTTTTACACCTATAACGCAGACAGCTGGGAGCCATATATGGTAGTAGATGGTGAGGAATACATTACTGCGACAGGACAGACTTATAATGTTTTAAAAGATGGAACTAAAATCTTTAAGGAGCTGGACTGGGGTTTGACTGATAACCCTGCCAATTTTATGGCAGCTGTATGTGATGCACTACGTAATGAGACAGGTGAGGTTTGGAGTTATGAGATTGCATCAGATTTGGCTGCATCTGCAAGCATATCATTTAGCAACAAAGATATATTTTCAGGTCTTAATGCTATAGCAAGTGTTTTTAAAACAGAGTGGTGGTTTAACTATCAGACAAAGGTATTATATCTATCTAAAGCCTCTCACGGTAAACCTGTAACGTTAGAAGTCGGTAAAAACATAGGTGTACCGCAAACAACACAGAGCAAGGAGGGGTACTATACGAGGTTTTTTGCATTTGGCTCCACAAGGAATGTGGATCAGAGTTACACGGGGGCAAATGTAAATAGCATTGTAAACAAGAGGCTGACTCTAGACCCGATTAAATATCCCAATGGGTATATAGATATAAGAGAGGGGTTGACAGATAGTGAGATACTGGTTAAAACCCTTATGTTTGATGATATATATCCACGTTCTGCCCTTACCATTTCGGATATTAAGGTGAGGATGATGTGGCGTCTTGATAGTGACAACAAAAAAATTGAGATTGGAACAGATGCTGAGGGCAATCCTGTATATGACCAGTATGCGATATGGTATTTTAAGATACCTGGATTATCCTTTAGTAAGGATATGGTGATAAGCGGTAAGGCTCTATCTGTACACTTTAATAGTGGAGCGCTTAACGGGAGAGAGTTTGAGTTGACATATCACGATACTGCCAAAAAAGTAGACACCTCAGACGGAGTATCAATGCAAGTGGAAGCTGGGGATTATGAAATAAACTTTATTGAAGAAGGTTCGTACATAATACCTGCTATTACAGGTCTTATCCCGATGGAGGGAGACTCTGTTACCCTATTTAATATTGTGATGCCGGATGAGTATAAGATTAGCGCATACGCAGAGTTGGAAGAAGAAACTCTGAAGGTAATTGCAAAGCAAGGGGAAGACCTGAATAATCATACATTTGATAGCAATAAAGTAGCATTTTATGAGAGTAATCCTAATTTAACGATAGGTAGGACCGTAACATTTATCAATGGCTCACAGAGTATAAGTACAAGGGTGATCAAGCTGGAAACACATATTGATTACCCATTTGAGCAAAGGATAACTATAGGCAACGCACAGATTGAAGGTACACAGCAGACGCTCAAGGAGGAGGTGGTTAGTGCTAATCAAAACATTGACTTACTAGCGGCTATCAATAAGAATACTGAGGCATTTCAACAAGCCCTACAAAGGGCTCAAAAGTTGATGCAAGACAACTTGGCTAACCTTAGCGACCTATTTGAGAAAGTGGATGAAAACACTATCAGGACAAAATACAACGTTGTGATAGAGAAAGCAATCACCTTTGGAGGATTAGGCCAGGGCATTGGAGGCGGAAGTGGTGTTGGTGTTACAGCTTTGTCTGCTTTAACAGATGTATCTATAGGAACAGCGAATATCTTAAAAGACGGACAATCTCTTGTTTGGGATGCTAACTTGAAGATGTGGATTAACAAGGAGGTTAATGGCTTAGATGAAAACAAGCTATTAACTTACCTTACCGCAAATAGCTATCTGAATAAAACCTCTGCTGATGCGTTATATGCTCCACTATTGGGATATAATGAGCTTAACACTAAGTTTAATGACTTTTTAAATAGCGAAAACCTCAATGACACAATAGACAGGTGGAAAGAGGTTGAGAATTTCTTGTTAGGCTATACAGACCAGCAGACACTTGCAGAGTTGCTTAATGCTAAATTAGACTGGTCGGTTTATGATGCGCATATTATTGCTTTCAACAATCACGTTTCAGTTTTTGAAACATATAAAGATACAACTGACAAGAGGTTAGCAACCCTTGAATCTCTGTGGTATTTAGATGAAGATAATAATGCGGTTAGGACAGCTCTCAATCTGATAATTGACAAAGCAATCAGCTTTGGAGGTGTAGGGGAGAGTAGTGGTAGTGGAGCGGGAATTACAACCTTTGATATTGTAATCCCGAACAAGGGAACATTTAGTCTTGTAAATGGTGTGGTAACTCTACCCGATTACCCTACATCAGCTGAAATAGACTTGTCAGACTACTTGACTAGGTCTGTTGCGGCAGAAACTTATCAGCCTAAAGGTAACTACCTTACAGAGATACCAGCAGAATATATAACCGAATCAACACTAGCTAGTAAAGGGTATGCTACTGAGGACTGGGTGCTAGAGCAGGGATTTGTAACGGATGATATTGCAATAACTATAGACAACATAGGTTTTCAGAGTGTTGGTTATGCCCATACAGCAGGTGAGTTAAACATATCTGCATCTTACGCCGCTTGGGGGCAGACATATTGGTCTAATGGTTTGCCGTATGGTGATATCACTGGTGATATGACCTCAGTTGGCTCTATCACTATGAATGGGGAGATAAGTGGTGCGACAGATATATACACAGAAAGATTGCAGGCTTATGAATCTATACTAATCAAACCTAGCAGTGCGAGGTATGGAGGTAAGTTGATTTTTGGCGATAGTGGTAATGAATCAGATTATTGCTATATAGCTGAACTTGAAGATGATGTAATGACTATCTATTCAGATAGGGGGATTATAATCAGCACAAGGAGTAATTATGGAATTACGATGAGCGGCAAGGTAGGTATTGGGGGGGATTATAACTCTGCTTATAGTTTGGCTGTTACGGGTAGTCAGTACATATCGGGTAACATAACGATAAATGGCGGTATTTCATTCGGTGTTGCTTCAGATAGGGGGTTGAAAAATAAAATTAAATCAATGACTAATGAGCAGGCCATTTCAGTGGTTATGGCTCTCAACCCTGTAACTTTTGAATGGAATGCTACTGCTACTGAGTTGGGTAAACTTTTTGGCTACTCAGATGGTTTTATAGCTGATGAGTACGAAAAATTGATACCTAATAGCGGAAGGGTTATATGGGATAATTACAGAGCTATTGATTATACAAGAGCTATACCGTATGTGACTACTGTTGTTAAAAATCACGAAACAAGAGTACAACAGTTAGAACGAAAAGTTAAAGATTTAGAAGACGAATTAAAACAATATAGGAGGGGTAATTATGCCGTTTGAAAATGGAATGATAATAACACCTGTAACTGAGCCGAGTGATATACAACAGGCTTTAGACTTGTCTGGTATAACCAATTATGGCACACTGATAAGACCTGATTTGTTTGGCTTTAAAGACTTTAACAAGATGTCAAAACATAAGCCATTGGATAGAAATGTGATGCATACCCTTACTGAGGAGCAATTTAGAAGTGGTGTTAATGGCGAGAGTGGGACTAACGGTATATTCTGGGGGTTAAGAATGTCTACATCTGCGTATGATTGGAGTTCAATACACGAAGCAGACTGGGAGTATGTGGAAAAACCAACTGGCGGTATCGGTAGCTCTCCGTATAGGCCCTACGATGTTGTAGGGTATGATAAAAATGCAGAGCCTACAATATCTGGAACATCTGATTTGCAGCTTAGTGATGCAGAGATTATTTACACTGCTGAGATTCCGTTTTCTGTAGCTCTATCGCTGAATCTTGACGGTAATGAGACAGGTGTAGACCCGTTTGATGCTCTAGGAATTGATACAAGTGATGCTTGGCTATGTGTGGCCATAGATGACTATGCAGCCGCTATGATTAACGGTAGAGCTGGGGATATTGTTGCCCCATTATCACAAGGAGCGCAGGAGTTTGATTGTCCACCACTTCCAGACGATTTGCAAGCAGAAGCAACCAGTAGACAAGTAACCTTGTTTATTGCTAACCTTAACAATGCGACAGCCTTAAAAACAAAAGGCAAATGGGTATATATCAATGGTGTATCAATGGGGACAAAAGCAGCGAGCATACCAGACCTAATTGCCTTGCCTGTAAAATTTTCAGAAGAGCCGTCTCTTGGTTATGGTACTTGGACTTTGAGTGTTGTTTCCGCATCAGGAACTACGTTTAATGTTAGTACTATAAACACTGTTAAGCCTACATATTTGAGAGGCACAACGATATATTACTATGAGATTATAGGTGAGTTTAACAATGTTGCTGGCACTAAGAAGGAGTTTACTATAGTAATGACGTCGGCCGATACAACAGTGTTTAACCAGGTATTGAGCTATGACCCGACATCAGACTTCGGAGTAAGCAACCCTGTAAATGGCACTGAGTTTAATTATACAATTACTCTTAAGGGTGTAAAGGTAACATATGACAGCAGCAGTGAAATTCTTAGAGAACAGCAATTGGCAACACTGACAGGCACATTTACATATACAGGAACAGATAATAATTAAAAACAAATAAACTATGGAACAAATGAAGATTTTTGCAATGGGAGCACTTAGAATGCTATTGATGATGGCTTTGATTATCACTTGTATCGGAGCAATAACAACGGGTGATGGGTTCTTTATCGCAACGGGAGTTGTTAGCCTAATAGTAGTGGCTTATGAAGCCTTTTTGCTAATTAAAAATACAAAACACAACTGATATGAAGAAGATTGATGTTATCAAATTGGTTAATGCTGGCATCATCAGTATGACGGCTTATGAGTTATCCCCTGCTCACCACTATAAGGCATTTAAGCTGAAAAAAGAAGTTGAAAAGGCTTATAGAGAGATAGAGGATGAACAGAGGGGTATCCGAGAGGAACACGGAATTACTGAGGAGCTTGTAGACAAGGTGCGCAAGATAGTGGAAAAGTCTCAGCAAAGAAAAGAAGTTACAGATGTGGAGAATGCCATAGTGACTGATTACAACGAGAAAAGCAGGACCGCTAATAAAGTGATTGAGTTTGCGGCAGAGCAGGAGATAAACCTTGACATCAAAACTATTCCGTTTTTGGAGTGGCGAAAGCTGCAAGCTGAGAATAGAGCTAAGAAGATTGGTGACAAGGAGGTTGACATCTTAGGCGGTATAGCTGAGATTATCCTTGCAGATGTGTTCTGGATAGAGCCACAAGAGGAGGAGATTACAGAAAACAAATAATCAATAGCACGATGAACCTAATTGAAATACTAAAAGAGTGGTCTGGGGTGGCACTTGCTGTTGGTGCTGCTATCTACGGCATAGTCAAGTATGTTAATGACTTCCGCAACGCTAAAGAGGGTGTAAAGCAGAATCAACAACATACTGAGCAGGAGAAACTTGCGACAGATGAGAAGGCGCTTGACTTAGACTCCCGCAGGGTGAAAGCATCTGAGGAGGTTGCATCTGAAGCATTGGAGGATATGGCAGAAGCACGCAGGGAGAACCTTAAGCTGCTTGAAAGTGACTATGAGAAAAGCAAGGCGATAATCAAGCTGCAAGGTGAGATGGAGCATATCAAAGCTACTCTGAATACCATAATTGAGGAAAGGATAGTGCTGGGGTACTGCTTTTGCCGGAAAGCTCCTATTTGCCCTCAAAAAGAGCCGGTGTACGGACCTTTTCAGCTTGATGTAGCTACTCTCAATGCATTAAAACAAATGATTGAAAGAGATGAAAGAGCAGAGGTACATACCTAAGTATTTTGAACCTTATGAGCTTATCCCGCCTGAGCTATACACTTATGATATGATGGTATCAGAAGAAGCAAGGCAGAGAGCTTATGAGATGATAGATGAAAGGTTGTTGATTATAATTGACATCATCAGAGGGGAGATAATCAAGGCTCCGCTAATCTGTAATACCTGGTATCAAGACGGCAACAGGAAATATAGCGGTTTGAGAACCGAAAATTGCAAGGTGGGGGTGAGAGAATCTCAGCACAAGTTGGGTAAGGCTGTAGATCTGATTTGTAGCAAATATACAGCCTATCAGATGCGACAGATGATATTGGATAACCAACATCTGTTACCATATCCGATAAGGATGGAGGACAATGTTTCCTGGCTGCATATAGATGTTAAGGATATGGACTACAAAGGGCAAAAGATATACTTATTTAAAGGATAATAGTATGGATAAAAAGATAGTTTTCTACGGTAGTGAATTTCCAGAAATAGTGTCTGTAGAGCCTATTGATGGGCTTACGATGGATGATTACGATTTTGAATGCGAGTTTTACTGCTACACAAATCGTAAAGTGAAGTTTACAAAGCTACAGATGCAAAGGGTGGATGAAAATCACTACGAAATTACGATAGATAGCACAAAATTAGGGTGTGGTGTAGTTAAGTGCGATATAACCTTAATGTTGCCTGACACGTATGCAGGTGATGATTGGCTCAGAAAGACCGTGTGGAGAGGCGAGACAGATACAATTATTAAACGATAGTAGATATGGGTTGTATAAATGTAAAAGTATACTTGGGTTGCCAAGAAGTTAAGGCATCAGTGAGGCTTGGATGCAAACTACACGATGATGTCTATATCAAGGTTACTCCTACCGAGATTGAGATTCCGGTTGATGGTTCTGCTGTGGAAGTCCAGGTATATAGTAATACTAGTTTCAAAGTTTACTGATATGGCGGTTATAGGTAAAGTAAAATGGAATGAGGGAGATGGCTATATAATAGCTACCTCAGAGGGTAGAGGGGATGTCCCTGTTACTCTGACTACCGATGGCCCAAATGAGGGTATAGACAGAGAGCAGGTAGTTATATTTGAAACGGTAAAAGGGCTTAATGTTGACAATAAAAAGGTGTTGGTAAAACAAAAAGGTATGAGAGAACCTTACCTTGTAGATGGTGAGGAATACCTTTTAACTGACGGAATGAGTTATAACGTTTTAAAAAATTAAGTGATATGGGATACAATGGTAAGTACTCAGGACCAGAAATGGATAATCTACTTGACAAGATTTCAAAAGATAATGTAGGTGTAATTGATTACGAAATTACAGCAGAAAGTGAGAATCCTGTAACCTCAGCAGCTATTTATGCGGCATTGGAGGGAAAAGCTACCAATGCGCAGATGACAGCTACTAATGAGAGGATTGATACAGTTGAGCAAGGCTTAGCTACCACCAATGAGACAATGGCAAGCAATCAAACTGCTTTGCAGAATGCGATAGCTGAAAACAAGGCGCAAGCCGAGAATGACCTTAAAGCAGCTAAAGATGAGTTGACAGAATCTATCTCTACCACTAAGACGGATTTAGAAACTCAGATTACACAGCTTAATAATAATAAGGCTGAAAAAACTGAATTAGAAAAGACTAATACTAAGGTTAGTACACTAGAGGAAACTGCTGCAGAACACGCTGAACAGCTAAACACCCTTGAAAAAGACAAAGCCAACACTGAGGGCTACTACCCTAATTTGCACGTTGGCCTAAGTGATAACTTACCAGACAGGGGAGATATTTTGGAGGGAGAGATTAGTTTTAGAGAGAGTGCAGGAGCTGACAACAGTATTGAGGATGGTACGGCCAATGTGCAGGAGTTGCTGGGTAATTCAGTGGTGTGGAATCAGATATGTGGGAATATTAGATTCTCCTATTTATTTGATGGAACAAAGTCTGATTCAACATATGACCTTACTACTAAGCAGATTGCGCAATATGGTGATATAGGTATCTCAGATACTAGCCCTATTTTTAATAATAAGTACCTTATCTCAGTCAACATACAAACTAACGAGATTCCTACAGCAATTTATTTTAATGCAATGCCGAAAGATATCAGTAAAGTTTCTCTTGGAATAAGTGCGGGAAAAACAGGTTTGTATGAAAAGATAGTTAATGCCACAGAACAAGATGGCTTAAGATGGAATATGATGGTATTAGGTGGTTGTGAGGCTGGATATAGATTAAAGTTCTCATATTTAAAAATTGTTAACCTCACCCAGATGTTTGGCTCTGGCAACGAGCCTGCAACAGTAGAGGAGTTCTATGCGAGATGTCCTGTAGGCGTAGACCTATATGCTTACAACGAGGGGGAGGTTATTAACGTAAACCCAATTGGTATCAAGAGTGTTAATGACAATGCTTTTAACGGTGAGTATGCAAAGGTCTTGGGAGGTAGAGAGTATTGTGTGGATGGTGCTATTACTTCATTGTCTTTTGCTGATGAGATAGGTGGTACCACAGAGGCAATCACCTTAACGGATAACAAGTATACACCATCTAGGAATGGCTATATCTACGCAACTGGAACAGATATTTGTATACACCTTGTTCATAGTGGATATAAAGACCATATCTACACCCCTCACGAGGAGTATACTATGCCTATCAATATTAAAGAGTACTTCCCAAGCGGTATGTGCGGCATCGGTAGTGTAAGGGATAGTGTGACTAAGGATAAGGCTGTGAGGAGGTTTGATATAATAAACTTAGCTTCATTGACTTGGTATTACTCGGAAACCTACCAAAGATTCTCTTGTAATATTCCTAAGCACGCTATTGGCAATGCAAACATTATTTGTGCAAAATACGCAACAGGAAATGAAAATTTCCCTCAAAATAATAAAGAGATTACTTCAAGCTCTACTGCGGAAGCTGTATATGTCAAAGACACCTCCTACACCGATGCTGCTACCTTCAAGGCAGCAATGAGTGGCGTTCTCCTTTACTACGAACTTGCCGAGCCTGTTGAAACCGACATTAACCCACAGCTTAACCTTTCATACAAAGTTTGGGACTTCGGTACTGAGGAGCTTATTCCAGATGGTGTTTCTGCACCTGTCATCACAAGGACTATCTACGGCTTTAATGCAACAGATACTATCCGAAATAACAAGTTCAAAAATGAGGAGCAAGATGCAAGGCTTAAAGAAATTGAGCGCAATAAAGTTGATTACAACGACTATGCACCACAACTAACGGCTGGGTATTCAGACAACCTTGTAAGCAAAGACATAGAGGTTGATAGTGATTTTTCAGTTAGGCAGTCTGGTGGTGGTGCTATCTCAGATGGTGTGGCTCGTGTCAGTGAGGTAAGAGGAAATAGTGTGGTGTGGAATCAGATAATTAAAAATGGTAACTTTGTAGATATTAGTGAGTGGACTAAAGCGAGTAATGTAGATATCAGCATAGTTAATAATATTTTAACAGCGACTTGCAATGAAGAGGTTAGTGGTTTAGGTTATATAGACCAACACTTTAAATCTATTGCTGTAGAAAATAATATGTATGCTCTAATCGCAGAGTGTAAGGCAAGTTCTGTTGGTATAGATTGTGTAGTCTTAATTGCAGGCGACAAAACCGGAACTCATAAAACATCATCAATTAATTGGGAGACGGTATATATACCATTAGTATATAATGAGAAAGAATATGCGATAGCTCGTTTAAAATGTGCTCAAACTGGTGTAACATATCAATATCGTAGAGTAAGGTTGGTTAACCTCACCCAGATGTTCGGTGCTGGCAACGAACCTACAACCATTGAGGATTTCTATGCAAGATGTCCGCAGAACATTGACTTGAATGTTTACAATGAGGGCGAATTAATCAATATGAATATAGATTCTGTCAAATCTACAGGACGGAATATTTGGGATGAGGTTGCTGTTGTTGGAACAATTAGTACTACAACTGGTCAAGATGTATCAAGCACAAGTGTGCTTAAAACAAAAGAGTATATACCGATACCAAGTAAAGCAAAATTGATTATCAATATACCTAAAAAAACATCAAGTGTAAGCGCAGGTACTATCTATTACTATGATGTAAATAAATTATTTATTGGGATAGCCTATCCTAATATCTTAGAGATGTTTATTGCTCCAAGCAATGCCAGATACTGTAGGGTTGTTTTTGCATCTGCCTACGGCACTACCTACAACAATGACATCTGCATCAACCTTGCAGACCCTGGCTTTAACGGTCAATACGAACCTTACAAAGCAGTGGAGAAAACTTTACCACCGCAGATTAAAGAGGTGTTCCCTGATGGTATGAAGTCGGCTGGTAGTGTATCGGATGTGGTCTACAACAAGGATGGTAAGGGGTATATTGAGCAGAGAATCGGTGTGGTGGATATGGGTAGTTTGAGTTGGATTAAAGGTAACACCTTTATTTATGCGCTAGCTCCAAAAGATATGGCACCAAGTGCAGCAGGTGTGTGTATAAAATACCCTGTTTACGCAAGCGGGCAAGGAGAAGGTAGGATGCTGCTTAGGCCAACAAGTGAAGGTGATTTTATGGTTGATTATATTGGTGTTATAGACTCTTCCTACACCGATGCCGCCTCTTTCAAAACCGCAATGCAGGGTGTAATGCTCTACTACGAGTTGGCAGAACCTATCATCACCGAATATGATGAGCCGTTCAACCTTGACTACCTTGTAACTAACGGAGGACAAGAGATAGCCCTTGCTACACTTCCAAGTAGCAATCTAAAAGCAAGTATCCAGTATGGTTTCAACGCAGCAGGGAAAATCAAAGAGAACTCCAGCAGAATTGAGCAGCTTGAAGCTATGGTAACTCAGCTTACATCTCAGTTAGCAGCTTTGTAAGCAAGTCAAGTGACTGAGTAAATAATTTGGTGGCTGGGGAAGCTCAGCCACCTTGTAAAATTGTTATAAGTGATATGATAAGGAAAAACATTAAAGAGTACGGACCTAACTTTAAACTATCACAGCAGGAACTCAATGATGATGTTGAGATTGGTGATGTGATTACTACAAACCAAGGACTAAGAATCAAGTGTGTAGGCAAGACCTCTACGGGGGAGCCTATATGGGACAAATGCAGGTTTTAATATGAAAATAGAGTTGACACAACAAGAGTGGGATTTGATAAGGACTATCAGGCTTTATAGGCAAATTCGCAACAGTGAGGATAAAGAGCAAAAGGAAACTATAAGGAGAGCTGCAGAAGATGCGCTGCTTAAACTTATTCCCACCGAAAGTATGAGAGAGCTTATTGAAAAGAATCGCAAAAAACTTGATGTTAAATGCAAATAAATGGAAACCAAGACAAACATATTAGTCCAATTGTTGTCACTATCTGTCGGGATATGTTTAGGTATGATGCTAACGAAATCGTGCAACAGTCCGAAAGTGACAACAACAGAGATAGTAAAAACAGACACCCTAACTATCGCAAAGGTTGATACAATCACCATTGAGAAACCTATACCTTACAAGGTTGTAATCAGGGATACAATCTACATCAGAGATACGGTAGGTACTATATTACTCCAGGAAGTCAAAGAGTATAAAGATTCTACTTACTATGCAAGGATAAGCGGAATAAACGCATTTTTGGAGGAAATAAGGGTATATCCGAAAAACACAACTAAGTATGTGTATAATACAGAGATAGTGCGAGAGAAGCCAAAAAAATGGGGAATAGGCCCAGTAGTCGGAGTTGGTGTAGTAGATAATAAGTTTTCTCCGTTCATAGGGGTTGGAGTAACGTATAATTTGATTCAATTTTAATGGGAAAAGAAAGTTATATACAACAGGCGGCAGTCAGATGGTTTAGGTTGCAATATCCACACCTTGCTAACCTATTAGTGCATATCCCCAATGAGGGAAAGAGAACTATGAAATATATTAAGGGTAGGCTTGTATGCACTGGCGGGGCCAAGCTGAAAGCAGAGGGAATGGTTAAGGGCGCATCAGACTTAATCCTGTTTGTCCCTAATGGAGAATATCACGCACTCTGCCTGGAAACTAAAGTAGAGGAGGAGTATTACGAAAAAGGGAAAAAGAAAGTCAAGAGGACCTATCAGTCTCAGGAGCAGAAAGATTGGCAGAGTGAGGTGGAACAGCAGGGATATAAGTATGTAGTTTACCGCTCTGTTGAAGAATTTATTTTAATTATAAGGGATTATTTCAGAAAATAATTACTTTTGTAAAAGAAAGAGGGCTGAGCAGCCTCCAAACTCAACCCTCTACTGGTTATCAATGCAATTTACAATTATAACAAACAAGCAGTTGTTATGTTCAGTGAGTTGCATATTTTTTTTGATAAACTTCTGAAGTTGGTTTCAGAAGTATCTGGTATTCCTGTTCAGGATATACTCCATTCGGCAGATATGGATGCAGTTGATGCAAGGAGTGTAGTTGTATATATGCTACACAATCAAGGCGTGTATAGCCGTAATATAGCCAAATTGATTAACAGAACACCCAGAGCAATTAGGTATATGTTATCCAATTTTGACAACAGGTGCAATAACAGCAAATACCTCAGAAGCATCTATTCCGATGTGTTAAACAGGGTTGGAAATGAAAGGGAAATGAAAGGGAAATAAAAAGGAAAAGGAAGGGAAAAGGTATATTCCTCACCCTCTCTGTTATCAGCAGTTTTGTATTGCGGTTACTATTGACCGTAACATTAAAACTTTAGTATTATGATTTCAGAGTTTAATGAGAAACAAGGTACTACTGTAATTGAGAAGACCAATTATGGTGGTTATGAGGGCGACTATGGAGGTCGCAGAGAGCGCAACACAAGAGCATTGGCTGGTACCGCTTTGGGTATTGCTATCGGTGCAGGAGTGTTGAGCTTGTGGAACAGAGGTGGTATAGGCTCTATTCTTGGAGGTGGCTCTAATGGCGGTTCTATGCCATCAAGCGTAAATGTTAATTGTGGTGGCGGTGGAGCTTCTTATGGTATTTATGAGAAAGAGTGTTCAGATGTATTGGCACTAACCAACCTTATCTGGAGCAAGGCTTCTGCCTCAAGGGAGATTGATGTAAGCGAGAAATTCCAGTTGTGGAAGTCTCAGATTGATGCAGACTTCGGTCTTTACAAGGATAACAGAGACAATCTTGACCGAGTAAACAACCGTATCAACAACGAGCTATTCAGCTTGTACAAGTACACCAGAGACAAAGACGATGAAACTCGCAAAGAGATTTCAGACCTTAAGGCACAGGTAGCAGTTAGCAATGCTGTAAGACCTTACCAGGATAAACTTATCCAGTGTGAGATTGACAAGGCTTATACTGCTATGCTTAACTATGTCAATAGTGAGTTGTGCTTACGCCCTAAAGGTGTTGCGGTGTTGCCAGCAGATGAAATCTCTGGTATTCCGAGCTATTGCTGTGGTAGAACCAATACTACAGGTGAGTAGACTTACAAAGTCTGTAGCGACTAAACCCCGAAAATCCAAGAGAGTAAAAAGCAGGGGGAAATAAAACCCCTGCTTATAACCCCAAAACATAAACTGATATGCAACAACCGATAAACAACATACATATAGGCGGAGTAGATCCTTTGTTGGGAGCAACCTCAAACTACTCTATTGATGACCGTATGGCTGAGTTAAGCCAGTTGAAGACTCTACTTAGTCAGAAAGAACAGAATCTGGCCCAAATAAAGGCTCAGATGTCACAGAATGTACAGCAACAGAGCAAAACCCCCGTATGGGATGAGATAGATAGTATTATACAGGGATTGAATGATGAGGAGTATGAGTTCCTATCTACTAATGAGGAATTTATAGAGAGCAGTAATCATATAGCTGCTATTCTTCAAGGTGCTTATATGGAGATGATGCGGCCAGTGGTGGAAAGCTCACAGAAAGGCAAGGATGCTTTAGATGCTCATTTAACCCTTGTTAAGAGGTTGAAGAAGTCAGCTTCAGCAGAAGTTAACAAGCAGATTGCGGACTTTAAGGAGTACACTGAGAAGTATTCCAATATGACTTATGCCGACTACTTGAAAATGAAAAATGGAACTCTTAAAAATAATAAGAAATGAGAACGGATGATATAAACAAATTCAAGGGACAGGCTAAGTCTGCTATCCAGCAGTGGGGGAACAGCAAGATAGATGCGATATTTCCCGATAAACCTCAAATCAAAGCTATGGCTAAAAACGGCCTTAACAATATAATGGCCCGTTGTGATGAGAAGTTGAACAAGTGGATAGATACCTTTATGTTGTTTGCCGGCAGGGAGAATGGCATTATAGACACTGATGCAGTTGTGGATATGGCGGCAGAAATGTTTAAGGAGTTGGAGCCTAATAGGTATCAGTTTGAGTTTATGGATATAGAGGTTGGCAAGGGGCAAGTGGTATTCCACTTACCACAGAATATGTTGTTTGATTTGATTTTGGGTAAATCTGGTACTATCAAACTCACAACAGATGACCTTTTGGAGATGAAAGAAATGTTTAACAGTTAATACTTATAGAAATGAATAATCCGATGAAAGAAATGTATGAAGCTCTACAGGGGGTTCAGCATTATAGTAAGAAAGCTATGGAAGCTATGCAGAATATGTCTCAGATGGGACAGCGTGGCGGTTATGGCAACAGAGGTGGCAACTCTGGCGGTAGCTCAGGCGGCTACTCTGGCGGGGGCTATGGTAACAGAGAAGGTATGGAGTGGGAGAATATGGGGCAGAGAGATATGGAACTACCTCCTTGGATGATGTAATAACTTGGGAGGGGGAAACTCCTCCCTTAATTTTTAGAGATATGAACGATTTTACATTTATGTACCCTCCTGCATTGATGGAGTATATTATGGCTAATGGATGGCATTTTGGAAAGAAGGCATCTGACTTTGCAGCTTCGCTTATGAGAAAGCGCAAAAAGGGAACAGATGAGGAAGAGTCTATTAAGCCTTATACCAAAGAGGAGGTTGATGAGATTTTAAAGAAACATAATGTTAAGCTGGAGAACAATCAGCTATACGATTATGTTTATATAGCAAATAAGGCACAAGCGGACTATTGGGGTAGTTCCATAGAGGATGAAAAACACCTTGCTCTACATATCAAGGATGAGATTGATGATGTAGACAGGAAAGAAGGTGTTATTATGAAAATGTGGTACACAATGGTTAAGGGAAACGGTATCCAGGTCCCTTGGTACGAATTGATTGATTAGCTATGATACGGCAGAGGTTTCATATAGATAGGTATTATTGGAATGTTACGGCTTATTATGCAGTTAGTGAATATCACTATAACGAGATAATTAGCAATCTTAAACGTATTGGTTGTAGTGGGGACCAGTTGCAGGAGGCAAGAACCAACCTATTGGCAAACAAGCTGGGTTCGGGGCTTACTTACTCCAATTATTATATGAGAGAAACAGTTATGGTTGTGGCTCTAGCTTCCTCTGCCAAGCAGTTTCATATGGCTCTTATGCACGAAATAAGGCATCTGCAGAGCCATATAGCCACAGCCTATGACATAGGTGAAAAGAGCGAGGAGGTATGTTATCTTTTGGATGATATAGTTGGTGAGATCCACGATACTACAGCTTCCCTTATATGCAATTGTTGTAGAACCAAAAAACACGAACACGATGGAAACAATGAGCATTAAAAGAACGTATCCGCTTCCGATGTGCGAAGAGGATATTATTTGCCCCTACTGCGGTAAGCAGATGGAAGAAATAGATGGTAAATATTATTGTGAGAATTGTGGAGCGAGGGAAATTTGATGTTGTTGTGGCAAAAATTTTGTATATCATTGATAGGATATTTACCTTTGCGATAGGAAAAACTTTCAGTACCTATTTAGGAATTAAAAATACTATCAATATGTGCTACTGTAATGGATATAGCGGATTAGCCATTGCGGACTATTTCGTAGAAAAGGCACTGGCTAATAATAAAAGTATAACCAATATGCACGTGTTAAAGATGATTTACTTTGCACAGGCATATTCTTTTGGCGTACTAAAAAGGAAGCTGATAAAGGATGATTTTTATGTTTGGAAATTTGGCCCAGTAGAAGTTATTACATATAGAACATTTAAGAAGTACGGGGCAAGTCCTATCTTGCAGGTATCAGGAGAAACAGAAACTGAAGTTCAAGCTATTAAGAATAATAAAGACGTTGTAGCATTCCTGGATAAAATGTTTGATATGATGATAGATGCTAATACTTACAGATTAAGTGAGCTATCACATATTGTCGGAGGTCCTTGGTATGTAACTCCAATGTATCAAATTATTGAACCAGCTAAAATAGCAAGTTTTTATGGAGAGCAATAGGATTGATGCAGAGGGTGCTTTAAGACGTTTCTTATCCAACTTAGAAGAAAAACCAAGTGGAGTAAACCCAAAAGAAGAATCTATCCTGGAACATCTTAATAATGATGATAAAAGGATGGGTGACTTAGCCGTTAAAGACAAGGAAGTAGATATAGATCTTAAAGAGAGATACGGAAATACTATCCTTAATGTCTTAATTGGCTGGCTTGTATTTGTTGGGTTGATTATTTTTAGCCAATTAGGTTCAGTTTCAAATAAGCTGTCAGATGAAGTTCTGATTACACTTATCACTACTTCAACGGCAAATATTATAGCATTGCCAATTATTATTCTGAAATACTTATTTCCCAAGAAATAAAAGCGACCACAAGGCCGCTTTTTAGTGGAAATTTTCCTCTAATTTCCCTATTTTTCCTCTGTATTAGTCAGCGATAGTGCTAAAGCTAAAAGCACAGCACTGATAGTAGTTACAGCATACAATCCTTGGCTAATCATATAGCCGAATAATGCTACCCAGAACAGGTAGATTAAGATTAAACCTATCTTTTTTCCCATAGCTTTTGTGTTTATTATAAAACACAGAAGATAGGATATAGTTCAGTTATAACATAAACATAACCTTATTTGTAGAAAAATAGTTATCATTCTATTGTTAATAGTAGAAAAATAGTTATCTTTGCACTCTGAAAGTCATCTGATTTTCTAATTGTGTATTAAATTTTATATTATGACTAAGAAGGTTAAAGAAGTTATTTCTTTATTAGAGGCGGCTGGATGGAAACACATTAGAACAAAAGGGGACCATAGAGTGTTTTACAAAGAAGGAGCTAAAAGACCTATTGTAGTACCTCACGGTCTTAATGATGATTTGCCGATTGGCACATTAAAATCTATATCAAGACAAGCAGAGCTTGAGATAGATTAGTGCTAATAAATCCATTCAAGTAGGGTTGTTATTCGGCCCTACTTTTGAAAGACCATATACTAATAATTATACTAAAATACTAATGAAAACACTTAATGTTATTATTGAAAGGTCTGAGAACAATTACTCAGCTTATCTACAAGAAGTAGATGGTGTAATAGCAGTAGGAAAGAGTGTTGCAGAAATCAAACAGAGCCTTATAGAGGCCATTGATGTACTTATTGATAGCTGTAATGAATTAGGGTGTGAAATCCCAGAGGAGTTGCAAGGAGATTACACACTATCCTTTAAAATGGATGTTCGCTCAGTTTTAGATTTCTATTCTAACATTTTTACTAAGGCTGCCCTTGAAAGAATTACTGGTATTAACCAAAAGCAGCTATGGCATTACGCAAGTGGTGAGAGAAACCCACGACCAGAACAGGCTGTAAAACTTGAGAATGCTTTGCATAAACTTGGAGAAGAGCTGTTATCTATCCAGCTCTAAAATTTAATACACACATTTTAACCCTCAGCAACAAAGCTGGGGGTTATTTTTTACTTCTTTATAAATACCGCTATCACCATAGCCATAACTACCACCATAGTTGACAGGCTTATCAGAGAAGCAGCATAGTCATCTACAGCTATGCAGTAAATAACGAACACCATCCAGGCTATTGTAAGCAGAACAAATGCTAATAATAGAACCCCCTTTGAATTTCTTTTATTTAAAACAAATATGATGGGGAAAGGGTTTATTTAGAGGAAAATATATTTTTATTCTTCGTAATAAATTGTTATATTTGAGGGTAAAAAGCAGCTAAGAAATGTATACTTATACAGATGAAAAGATTATTCGGAATGTTTCAATGTTTGAAACAGAGCTTAATAAATTATCTCAATTTAGCAAAATAGTAGCACTCAGGATACTAGTAAAGCCTGATGCAGTCTGCTTGGATAGAGAAGTAGTAATTTGGGATATAAATCCAATTACCGAAATTGAGCTAACTGTAATTACTACAAATGGGATAAAAGGCCTCTATAAATATTTTATAGAGTTTAATATTGTAAATGCTTCTAATGTTTTAAAAACGTATGGTATCAATATTTACTGTTAGTATTTATTAGAGAGGGTTAAAAAATTCTTAAATACTTGAAAATATATTTGCAAATCAAAATAAAAGTATTACCTTTGCATCAGAAACAAAAAGAAAAATGTTATGAAAAATTACACAGCTATTTATTCAACAGAGGCAATTAAAGGTATTCAATATTCGTTCAAAGCAGAAAATGTAGAGGCAGCAATTATTTATGCAAAATCAAAATTCAACGCCTTTCCTCAAGTAGCTATTATTGAAAATTTAAACCTAGAAGATAAAGCAAACGAAGGTAGATTAGTATTTCTTAATGGTGATATAATCAAGTAGTATGCAGAAGACTTGGGGTGGTCAAAGAGATGGTTCTGGACGAAAATGTAAGGGTGATAATCCAAGAGTTCAATTCTCTTGCTTATTAAGCGAAGAAAACAAGTCCTATATTTACGAAAAAGCAAAAGAAACCGGCTTAAGTAACTCAGATGTTATAAATACAATTATTGATATTTTCAGGGATGAAAATAGGTAAATAATAGCTAAAAAAGCCCGTTTTGTCAGCTATAGTGTCAGCAATCTTGTAATACTCTGATTTATAGTAACGATTTGTTTGCTGGTGGCACCACTTAAAAGCAGCCTTAGAGCTGCTTTTTTTGTTTTAAGCGCATTTGAAAGGGGTTCTAATGAGGGTTTTACTTCCTTTAATTCCGATTATTTTCCAAATTTTCCAACTTTTTGTCAGCAAATTTGTCAGCATCTTGTCAGCAATGAGTATCTTTGTGTACACACACTAAAGATTATGAAGCATACATTTTTTTTAGCACACCCAGATAAAGAGGTGTCTGCAATCCTTATTTGCTTAAGAGATGGGGCAAAAAGAAAAACCATTTCTACAGGTATAAACATCAAAACAACCAACTGGGATAAAAATAACAAGACTATTATTAAAAAGTCTGATGATGGTATTTATTTAGGCCGTTTGGCTAAATTGGATGTAGATATACTCAAAATTGCTAAAATGGTTGATGCCTCTGAGGGTAGCTTAACAGATTTGTATAATGAGGTTCTTTTATTGGTCGGAAAGAAAGAAGTAAAAGAAGATACGTCAAAGCAGCTGCTGCCATTTTACAGGTATTGGGCTTTTAATAGCTTTGGCAAACATAAAGCTGATAGGCATACCAAGTTTGTTTTTGAGAAGATGCAGGAGTTTTTAGTGGCTAAAGACCTTCATAAAATAACCTTTGAAGAGGTGGGTTATATCTTCTTTATGGAGTTTCTAAAATGGATGAGTGAAGATAAAGAATATAAAAAGAACACTCAAGGCGAGCATATAAAGTTGCTGAAAGCTGTAATGAATGAGGCTATGAAAAGGGGACTACATTCTAATACGGATTTCAAGCATTTTGAAAAGCCTGTTGAGAAAGTTGAGAGTGTGTATTTATCCTTACAAGAATATGATCTGCTATATAATCTTGAATTGGAAGGTACAGAAGAAAAAGCCAGGGATTTGTTTCTGATAGGCTGTTATACGGCTCTGCGTGTATCTGACTACTCAAGACTTACTCCAGATGATATAAAGGATGGGTTTATCTATATTGAGCAAAAGAAAACAAAGAAAAGAGTAGTAATCCCAGCTCACGCCAGAGTAAAGGAGATAATTGAGAAATATAACGGCTCTCCTCAATTATGCGAGCCTACCTTGAACGAGTATATAAAAAAAGTGTGTAAGAAAGCTGGTATAACAGAAAAAGTGAGTGTAAGGACTAAAGATGGATATGAATATAAAGAGAAGTGTGATTTGGTAACAACGCATACAGCAAGAAGATCAGCTGCTACTAATATGGCTTTGAACGGTACACCATTAAGGGATATAATGCAAATTACCGGCCACTCTTTGGAAAGTTCGCTCTTGAAATATATTAAGATTTCTGATGAGCAGAACGCCCGCAGACTGGCCAGCAATCCGTTTTTTCTATAATAAATTCAGTGATTTTAGTTTTCCACAGATGTATTCAAATGCGGTATCTACTCTCTCTCTTAAGCATCTATAATTGCGATATAAGAAAATTAGATTAGGGACTATATTGGAAATGGAAGTTGGAGATTTGTATTGGAGAATATTGGAGAGTTGGGTTCTGATACCGAAAGGGAGTTTGCCACCGGCAAGAGTGCAGGGAGTGTAAAGCATTACAACAACGAAAATAAAGCATTGTGCGTACATTGTTTTAGCATCCCTATTACTTTTGCCATAATCTGGCGAAACATCATTGTACCATTCAAGTATTTGTGGTAAGTGGGTTGTGTTATTCAGCAGAGGTAATGACAGGGTATTATACTTGCCTTGCAGAACTTTCATTTCCTGCTTTATAGATAAAATGTCATTTATCTGAGAAAACACATCATCTGGGGTAATATTTTTCTCTTCCATTGTTAACTTTTTAATATTTAGCAAAATAAGAAAAATATTTAAGTTAGGAGCAGTAATTTTTTAATTCTTTATCATATTTTCACCTCCCTGTACTACCGTAGCCACTTATAGTATTCTTTTACCAAGTTTAATAATAAATACATCTCCTTCTGGGGCTCCCCATTCTGGATTACCTTTGCCTATTGTTATTTTTTCTAACTCAAAGATCATTGTGCGCTTTGTATAACCATAGGAAAATTTAACATACTTGAATAATGGAATATTTATATGCATATTGACAGCTTTGCAATTTAATACACATTTATAATATTCTTCGCTCCAATGACCGCTACTACATTCGTGCGTACAAGGAACTAATCTTTTTACCCAATAAGGTTTTATTTCCCTGTACTCCTCCGTCTTAACACCGCTTTCAATCATTTCATACCACTTTGCTTTAAGTGGCAAGTGTAGTGTTTTCATAAGTCCTTTGATTTTATCTATTATCTCCGTTACCACCTATTTTCCCTCGTTCTTGCCGTGAACGCAGTTTGTCATAATTCATCTGAGCAATAGCCTCTAAATCAAACCCAAGGTCCTTTGCCATAGTTGCACAATACCACAACACATCTCCTACCTCTTTGGCAATCTCAAGGGCTTTTTCTTCGCTTATTTTACCGTTATTGTCTCTGATAATCTTCTTTACCTTATCTGCAACTTCTCCAGCTTCACCTGCCATTCCAAGTGCAGGATATATAACTTTAAACTCTTGTGGGTAAATAGCCGTTTCTAAGGCTTTTTGTTGATATTCATTTAGATTCATTACTGCACCTCCTTCCAAGCTGTATTTCCTACAGCACGTTTAGTTACTTTTCCATTTTCAATGATAACTATAGTCGGCAAACCTCTTACTTTGTATTCATCTGCAATGATTGCATCATCTTCATCATCCATATCAAGGTATTCAACATCATAGCCCTGTTTAGGAGCTTCTTTCTCTACTGTGGGCCACAGTGCTTTACACGCACCACACCAAGAGGCCCCGAAATATAATAACTTTTTCATAGTTTATTTTGTGTTTAAATTCATTTCTTCAAAACGTCAATCTTAAAAATCTCTCTTACAGCTTTTTCAAGTGCTTCTGCATCATCACCCCACTCATAACATTCCTCATTGGTAAATCGCATATAAACTCTTTCTACCTGGGAGTAAATTTGTCTGAGAAACCTCTTTAGTTTGCCGAAGTCATTTTTAATCTCAGTCTTAAACTCTCCTTGCTTTGTCAAACATTGCTCTGCTTCTTTGCAAAACTCATTAGCTAAATCCATCAGCTGCTGTCCTGCCGAAATAAGCTTCATAGCTTTCTGCATATCTTGCTTTTTGACTTTCATTGAGAGTTTGATTTTCTCGTTTTCCTTATCCACCACGTCAGACATCTTTCTGCATCCCCACTCAAAGGCTTTTATCATATCTCCCTCAGTAAAGACAAGAGAATTATCTTTACCTCTAATATACTCATCTGCAAAAGACTGTGCTTTATCGTGCTGCTTGTTATTTGTAACAGTGTTACAGCCTGTCAATACAGCTTTCGCAAGGTCGGAGATAACGAATAAAGGTTCCATCTGTATATCTCTACGAAACTGCTCACAGGCAATATCCATCAATCTTTCGTTAATCATAGTTTAGTAAGCGTTTTCTTGTTTAAGTGGCCACCAGTTGTACCAAGGCATTTCATTTGCTTTTAATTTATTCTTCTGATAAGATTCCTTAAATGCTTCCTTTCTACATTTTGAGCAGTATGAGTAGGTTGTGGTTCCTGTTCTGCCTTTGCTGCGGAATACCTCTATCGGATATTCCTCTCCACACTTGGGGCACTTTCTTGTATCGGTTATAGTTATTTTAGTTAGTTTTTCTCTCAGGGCAAGGCTTAACCTTGCTGTAACCTCTGTTGATGTTTAGGCAAGAGTTCTTCTTCTTGCATTTACTGCAGTAACTGTTCATATCCTTTCTTTGGTTTATAGTCTACACATTTGGTTGATTTGTTACAGGGATAACATATCCCCATCGTAAGAATTCCAGGCTGCAATTACCTTTAAGGTAGTGTTTGCAATGGTGGTAAGTTGGTGTCATAGTTTTGCCAAATCCTTGATGTTTACCTATTTGTTTTGATACTTCCAACTATTTCTCGCATTGAGATTCCTCCTTTAGTTTCTCAATAGTTATATTTGCTACTCTGATAGCTGTTGCAGCTATATCTTCATCATAAAGTGCTGTCGTCTCAGGATTAGCTAATATCCCTTGCATCGCCATCCCTGTGTGCTGATGCTTGAGTTTCTCCCAGTAGTCGGGTTTATTTTTAGGTAAATCCAAAAATTTCAAATCATTTAGTTTTAGATATATCTTTTTTATTATCTTTGGAAGGGATAGGAAATCTCTATACTCTATTATCTCTCCTGTTGCTTTAACTCTTGTTTTCATACCATCATAAAATGTGTTACACAATCTTGATGCTCAAAAGGCTCAAAATAAACCTTATTATCTCTTACGACTGATACAAGGAACTTGTTATCTTGATACATTGCTTCAAATATATACCCCATATCAGTCTTAACTATTAAACCATACTTTCGGGTAGGCTTAGCTCTTAATGTTGAATACCACTTTCTTGTTTTCATTTTTCTATCCTCCCGCATTTAGTACATTGTCTCCACCTAAATTCAAGATGGAAACTTGGTTTGTAATCGTGGATACACCACAATTGTTTCCACTTTTCTTTGATTTTAAGTATTAAGTCTCCAAACATTATGATTCCTCCAATTCTTTAATTTTCATCGTGGCGAGGTTTAAGCGATTACATTCAAGCATATAGCACTTATTGCTTGTTACTCTAAAGGGACAATCTTTACATTCCGTATCCCCTCCTCCACCTCAATTATGAATTTCTTTGTTGCCATAACTAATCCATTATTACTACATAATCGTATTTTTCATTATAAAACACTTCTTTTATAGGGTAATGAAATACTCTATTAAGGATAACCTCTTTATCCTGTGGCATCTTTTCCAATTCCTTAATAAGTTCTGCTACTGTCATAACTAATCATTTTTAGAACTTTTACCTAAACAATAAGCCATTTTAAATACTTGTTCTATTGTTATTAAATCAAATTCATTTATTTCTTTATGCTCTTCTATAAAAGCATTCATAAAGTCATCTGTTGCTTGTTGGACTTCCTCATAGTGTATTTTTAAAACTGAAAACCAATTTTTTATGATATTAACCCAAGTCATACCTACAAACATTTTAGTAATTCTTCTTTGGTGGGAAAAAGGAGTTGTTCCGCTAAACACATTGAAATATTATCGTCATCTTCAATTACATAATATTCAACGGATGAAATTGGCTTTCTTTCAATCACCTTAACTCCTATTATTTTTAGTTCATACACCTCACCAAATCTTTTATAGTACACCTCATCCCCTATGTTGTATTTTGTTTCTATTGTCATAACTAATTATCTCTCATTAAAAGCGTTATTACTAATATCCAAGAAAGCCATTTATACTTCCATTCTTCTCTGTCTATTCCTAATTTATCCAACATTATTTGAGCGATTAGGCATCCAAGAAGATATACCACTAAACCTATTGTAAAATTCATTTCTTCTCCTCCAGATAATGTTTGTTGAAATAACCTTCTTTGATTAACCATTCAATAGCATTTATTATTGAATTATAGTAACTCTTACCATCAATACCAAAACCACTGAAAGACTGAAAAGGTTGAGAATGTGAAACACCATATAGAACAGTTGTCTTTTCTTTTAAGCGAAACTGTATTTTAAGATTTATCATCTCAATCAACCTATACAGGCTCCAAGCGGGGATACAATGTTCAGGATTAAGGCAATGTTCTATGGGAACAGTAATAAACTTCTCAAAGTGTGGGTGAGGTATTGCCATATCCGCAGTCTCCTTCTTGAGACCTAACTTGAGCAACCTTTCACTTTGCTCTTTTGTGGTGCATATTTGAGATTTAAATTCCATAATTAACAATATTCTTTAATTTCAAGTTTCTCTAATATGTGGCGCATTTTAGAATTAAGTGCAACAGAACATCCAAACTTAACATCTTTGTAGATTTCTTTAAGCTCTAATAATAATTCTTGGCAATAGCCTTTATTTGGTATTTTAGATTCTACTGTATAAATAGTAGCCCAACCATCACCCTCTGCCACTAATACCGATACACCATTCTTTAAATACACATATCCAAAAGGATGTTTTTTTCTTTCCATACCTAAATCAAATTATCAATTATCTAATTATAAGTCTTTCGTTCCATTTACAAGGGCAACTATAATCTGGGCATATAGGCTGTGATTTATCTGTAGGATTCGCCCTTGTGCTTGCGTGACAAATAAGACATCTGCCCCTATTAGCCTCCTCTGTGGTTATTCTTGTCTTAATGTAACAGAATCGCCACCAAAAGAGTTTTTCTATCCATTTAATTATTTTTTTCATAACTAAATCAAATTATCAATTACATACTTTAAAATTAATTAGTCCATTATAAGTTTTCTCCGTTAGTAATCCTTCATCGTAATATTCTTTTGCGATAGATTTAATAATTGCCTCTTTTGCTCTACTATAAGCGTTAGATGCGTCTTCTACAGTGCTAAATGTGCCTACATATATACGAGTTCCTCTAACACCTACGGTAACTTTATAACTATTCTTGTTATTTTTAGACACACCTTGTGGATATTCACCTTTACGCCTTTCCCAGCATCTTATAAGCGAATTTATTTCGTGTGGGATAAAACAGCATGTATCTGGCGAGTATACTTTATTACCTTTGGAAAGTATATCTTTATCAAGTTCGTAACCTTCAATATATCCATTATTAGGATTATCAAACCACTTCTTAAAATTACTATATATTAACCATTCGTCACATACTGTTGCATCCTTGTATGCTGGCATCTTACTTTTATTTAATTCGTTTACAGTACGGCTCAACATGTTATGCCAAATGCGATAAGAAATATCTTTTTTTGTGTTTATTTCAAGGTCATTAATCCCTTTCCCATAAACTTTTTTATGTCTTTTAACTAAAGCGCATTTAGAACAACCTTGTCCCGATAAATGTTTTTCTGCTTTTTGAGGGAAAGTCCCGTGTACGGGGCAAGTAATCGCTATATCAAAATGACTACCAATAAATGACTTTTCATTATATTGATATTTGTTGCCATGAACCATTCTTGCTCTTCTTAAAAACTCACTAAAACTCATCGGCTTTAGATCTGTGATATTCTCTGGTGTGTAGTTCATATTATTCAAATAGATTTAATTGTCGTTTATTAAATTGCTCAATAATTCGGAGCTTTCTACTATTGATTTTACCCCCCCCATTTTATAATCTTCAAATCTCTCACACTTGGCAAATATCACTCTGTTGTTTACCCACCTCTGTAGGTCCTTATACTTCTTCTCACAATGTGCTTTATCGTATATCATTACATACGCCCAATAGCCCATTTCTCTGAGAGTGTATATCCTCTCTAAATCTTGTTCAAACGTGGTATCAAAATTGACTATGGTGTAAACTATACTATTATGAGAGTGTGGTTTTCTTTTACTCAATTTGGCAAACTCCTCCAGCTTCGGCAGAATAATATCTTTATCTTCGTATCTATCCCAAGCAAAGTGAATTTCCTTAACTTTGATTCTATTAAGTAGCTCAATCTTCTCTGGTGTCATCAGCCTAATATCCAACCCCTGAGAGAAGTTTATATATGCTTTACTATCAGCTAACTGAGTGAGCAAATCTTTCCAATCCTTACAGGCTAAGATGTTTGGATCTAAGAGGACTATATTCTTCTGTCCATTCCAGAACTCAGAGAGGTCAGCCACCTTAACACTTTTTCTACCCTCTTTCTTTCCGACAATACAGAAATCACAACCTCTCGGACAACCTCTTGAAAGGAATCCATAAGCAGTATCTGTAATATTGTAGAGTTGGTAATCGGGGAAACAATGTTCTATTTCTGTAGGCAAGACTGTATTCTTGGATTTGTCAAACACCTCTCTATTGTTTACAAGGCTTATGCAATAACCCGTTCCGCTTCGTATTACTAAGTCGGCATCGACACATAAATCATAGTCGGGAGAAAAAGAGAATACTTTACTCATATATACCACATCGTACCTCTCTCCAAATGGTTGATACCACTCTACTATATCCCCTTGTTGTTTATGATGAGCTGACAGCTTCATAAGTGCAAGATTAGGGAAGTTGGAGCTATCTACATCTATAAGACCTATTCGCATAATCAAAACAATGTTAGTAGTGTATTATCTTGTTCTTTTCCTATTATAAAATCACAAATAAAGTTTCTGGCGTAGTCTGGGGAAATCATTGAGCGTTCTTCGGAACACAACCCTGCTTGATTTGCACCTTTACAATCCCATATTCTTAATTGTTTTTTATTTTTTTGATAACTAAGACCTTTAGTGGCATTACAATTAAAAAACCAATATCCAGTAGGTTTTACAAAGCAATCCCCCCTTAGAGTTCTGTTTTTATCAATAATTGTAGGCGGTTTGTAGAAATTATTATGCAAGAAATGTTGCGTAGTATATGGATTTTCAATAATAATTCTAATTTTTCTCTTTAAGCATATTGCTACTAATTTTATAATTAACTCATAAAAGTATTGCCTATCTTTCGCCCGTTGAAGTATTTTATCAATTTTTTCATCTAAAGTTAATTTCCTATAATTAGAGTTTTCTAAAGTAAAATAACGAGGGTTTGTTGAGCCTGTAAAATATATACACGGGAAAAATGCCATTATCAAATCACCCCCCCCTATTTTATCAAAGATAGATGGCTGATTATCATAGCCTTTCTCTATCTCTGCAAACAAGTCTATCTGGTAATCAGTCTCCCCGAAATTGTTTTGTATATCAACATCCACAGCTTCATATCCCAGCTTTTTAAACTCATTCTTAAAGACCCCTGATTGCTCAAACAGATTCCAAACTTTACCTGTAATCTCCATACTACTCAGTTATATATCCATTTTTCTTAGCAACTTCTTTTTCCATAAACACAAGCTCACCCCTACCTATCTTCACTTTCACAATCTCCAGCTTCTTGCGTTTTATCTTTTCCAGAGTAACAAGCCTTGTTGTCCTCTCATCACACCATACAGGGATTGCTTCTTTCTTACTCTCCAACTCTTTTGTTATAGCCAGAGCTTTGAGAGCCTCTTTTCTGAATCTCGCTGCATCTCCCTCTATTAAGTAAGTCGGTGTATTATCTTCCATTTTCTTCATTTTTCAACCCATTTAATCAGTTTCTTATGTAAGCTGAATATTAAGTCCATACTCAGCATTGAAAGTTTCCAAAAAGGATAGGTCAAAGTCATAATTAACAGGTAAATAGCTTTTCTCATTTGAACTCTTTACAATCAGTTTTCTCATTGAGCAGGAATCTGCTCTGTGAATAGATACATTCTCCCATTATCGGCTCTCCTTTGATTGAGAGAAATTCATAATCAACTACTCGGCAGTGCTTACATTGCCGGTGGGTAACATCTGATTTGATTGGTAATTTTTTAGCCATTAGAATAAGCTCATTTGCTCTATGGTTAAGCCATTTTTTAACTTTTGCTCTCCAAAACATTCTTTTCTAAACCTTTCTTCTTGAGCATCAAAATATGTTTTATCCAGCTCACAGCCGTAAAAGTCAAAGCCTTTCATATAAGCTGCTATCCTGCTACTTCCGCTCCCAAGAAACGGGTCAAAGATTTTACCCCCCTATTGCATAATTATCTAATATCCAATTATATAGCGCAATAGGCTTTTGCGTGGGGTGTATTCTGTGTTTATCAGCGTTAAGGTTACTATAGTAACGATAATCAAAGCAGCGTGCTGGCCCTTCAAAACTGGTATACGCCAATTCACCGTCAGCAAAAGATGGGAGAGGATTATGCTTATACCAAAAAATAAAGTGCGAACTATCGCCTATCTTAGAGGCCAGATGATTGTATCCCCATATAATTACATTCTTTGATACACGTTTTATCTGATCAATTATATCATGTGATGGGATATATCCATTAACCGTTTTTAACTGACCATATTTTTTCAAGTGACCACTTTCCCATTTCCCATTATTTATCCCATACGGAGGATCTGCGATACACAGGTTAAAGAATTTGTCGGGAATTGCCTTCATATACTCCAGACAATCCATATTGTAAACTTCTGATACAGGTTTCATCTTCTAAAGCTGATATGTGTATATGACAGCCTTGCATAACCATTAAGGCGGTCCATTATTCTGTCATCGTATTTCTTAGCCATTTCCTCAGAGGTGAGGTTGGTAGTTATGATTGTCGGCAATTTCTTCTCGTAACGGTTGTGTATAAGCATTGCCATAGGCTGAGCCTTATCCCCATATTGCCGTATTACATCTTCCTCCATCCCAAAATCATCAATAAAGAGGATTGAGGTTAGATTGGTGTTAATCCTATTCCAACTCTCTTTTTCGTTGCGATTGCGGTATATATCCCCAATATCTTTGGCCGATATTGCCCTTGTTTTGGTTGCATATTGGGATTGGTAAAACATATCCTGCATTGCCTTAGCCATAGTGCTTTTACCGCTTCCGGCATTACCGAAAATTAGCAGATTAGGTTTTCTTGCTGAGATATCGCACAGCCATTCAACTATGTTTCTCGCTTTCAGTAACACATAATCCGTATCCTTAATTTCTCCTACTTGGTTTATAAAAGCCTGAGATAAGAGTTTTATAAGTACAACCGCTTTGTCTTTATCCAAAATCGGAGCTGTCTGTAAAGTTCCAGTCTTCAGTCCTGTTAGGATCTCTCCATTGCTGATTTGAGAGAGGATTGTTTTGATTTCCTCCATTATTCTTGCTGTTATTACTATAACCGTTATTTTCCCAAGTCCTTACAGCTGCTTTCCAATCTTTCATTGGGTTCTTACCCACTTTCCAGCCATTAGCAGTGTAGTACGAAACAAATTGTTCCGGATTTACATTATTACCCCTTTCAGAGCAATAGACTTTCACTTCCTCAATAGTTGGGGGGATGAATTTTTTTACAGGTGGGCGCACACAAGATATATTATCCTCTCCTTTCCTTTCCTCTCCTTTCCTCTCCTGCGGCGTGTTCACTATGTGTTCACTATGTGTTCCCATAGTGTTATCATTGTGGCCTTGTAGTGCATCTTCTATAATCTTGATTACCTGCTCTTTAGGGAAATAACTTTTTTCGTATCTCTTATCAATGGTTTGATGATTACGGAATGTGCGGATTATGCAGTAGCTTTCTCGGTTATAGATAATAGGTACTAACATCTGGGCATCCACTAAAGCGTCAATCCATTTTTTTATTTCTGATACCCGTAAGTTTTCATCATATGGAAATATCCAAGATTTTAAAAGAGCAGCATTACTTTTTATAACACCAAAATCATCTGCGAAGTTCCAGCAGCCGATGTAAAATAATCTGCAAGGAAGGGATAGCTGCGATAATTTTTCATCTTCCCAGAACTCTGGTTTAATTGTCCTTATTCTTGCCATAACTATATCCAATATTCTTTTACCCTCTTATTATTGGCAAGAGTGATAAACTGGTCCTTAATCACTATCCCAGCTTTCTTTAGATCGTGGATTCTGCTGGGTAATCTCATACAGCCAAACAAGTCTAAGGCTAAAAGCTGAGTTAATCTTTTACCACTTTTCAGATAAGCAAGAATAGCTCTGTTTTGGCTGTCGGTAGTCGGTTTGTTTGGGTTGTAATTTCTCATAATTATATGGCTTTGTACGAGCAAGTGGTATCCATATACTGAAGACCTCTTCTCTCTGAGGTAATCAGCCCTCTCTTTCTCAGTTTGTCAATAGCGTGCCTTATCTGTCCTGTTGTAACTTCTGCTCTCAGCTTGTCAATTACATCCAGTCTGATTTTAGCAATGGTGGCCGTGTACCACTCATCTGTTACTGTCTTATCCTTGATAACTTGCAGCACCTGGTCTGCAATGTTATCCGACCTCTTGAAATGGTCTTTGTCTTTAATCATAGCTATATGTATTCTTTCATTCTTTCTATTTCCATCTCCATTTCAGCAAAATAGTAGCTCTCGTTA
Source organism: Candidatus Egerieisoma sp. (assembly GCA_045531975.1). GTDB lineage: Bacteria > Bacteroidota > Bacteroidia > Bacteroidales > UBA932 > Egerieousia. The sequence goes on from JAZSEZ010000086.1 coordinate 30,948, forward strand.
GGAGCAGGGATATATACCGGATAAGCATCATTGGCAGCAGACCAGTTTCTGAACCTCTCTATCGTAGTAGTCATTTCTTCAGTGTTCAGTTCGTAGGTGTGCCTTATGTATGTTACTTCATTGCCGTATATCTCTTTTTGGATGTAGTAGATATCCTTGCTTATCTCCTTGTATATTGCTTCTGCCTCAGCTTTGGTATATCCCGTTTGTGAAGCCCAATATCCAAGAATAAGCCACAGATATGCGTTCTGTTTCAGGCTTCTCTGTGGCCTTTTCTCACCCATCTCTACTATCTTCCCACCCTCAGCGAGTTTGTTCGCTCTGAGCAGAAATTGTTGCTTTTCAAGAGGGTTGGAAGTGTTGTAGAGTTTCATTGTTAACTATTATAAAAATGGTAGATCATCTGATTGTACAGGCTCTGCAACTGTGCCTGCAACTGAATATACCTCTAAGGCTTTAGGCTCGCTCTTGAGAGGCTTGATGCTGCCTAAAATCGGCAAACCTTTCTTCTGTTCCTCGCTCATATTATCTACCACTTCTTTTGGTAGAGATTGTTTCAAAAGGTGTGTTTGGCCGTTTTTCAGTTTGTCTGATTCCCAAGCTACCATATTGAGATAAATCTCGTTGTTGTCAGAAACAAACAGGTTGTTCAATGCGATTGGGATAGCAAGGCAATCTATCTTATTGCCGTTTCTGTCATTGAGCATTATTCTGCCTACTCTGTTAAGGCGGGTTAGCTGCACACTAACCAGTAAGTTCTTTTTATTCTGTTCCATTATTAAAAATCTTTTTATCTGTTATCAAACCTCTGTTTGCATTAAGAAACTCTATCAACCCCTCACAATGGGTTGTGAGCTTCGCTATATCTTCCTGTGGATTGAAATTGTAAACCTCAGTGAAGAAATCGTATTTATCAGCAGACTTGCCCATCACTACAATATCATACTCAAACCTGCTCACATCGGAACCCATCTGCTGTATGCAGTAAGGATAAACCCTATGTTGCCAGTGGTTGCGGAACTTGTAGGCTGAATAGCTGCTTGTGGTCTTGATGTCGTGGATGCAGGTAGGCATCAGCTCATCTATATATCCATACAGCTTCACATTGCCGTATTTGGTTGGCAGAATAGCCTCACAGTAATACTGAGGTATTGCACTTTTGAAAGCTGCTGCCATATCCCTGCACATCTCAACGGGAAAGGTAAACTCTCTTTCTTTATATTCAGCTTTCAGAGCTACAACCATATTGTCTGCATTGAATACCTTGCTGATTTTCATCTTATCAGTATTGCGGTTTTCAATCAGACAATCCACTATTTCATTGTAGCAAGTTCCTTTGTCTGCTGCCTCACTATCAAACGGCACTCTGTTAATTCTATCAAGCAAATCCTGCTTACACTGCTCAGAATACTCAGTTATTGAGATTTTTGGGTCAGCAGAGCCGCCCCAAAACTTTTCCCAAGTGGTATCAGAATCCAAATAGTTCTGATAGCTGTCTAATAGTGTTGCGTAAAAGTTGTATGATATGTTACACATACTGTCCTGTTGTTTTGTCAAATGATACCTTAAGAGCTTTGGCTCTGTTGGATATCAGATGTTTTGCTTTTTCTTTGGATGAGCCTATGTGCAGAAAGTCTCTCATCTGTAGGATGCATCCGTTAAGGTCTTTTGCATCGTTACAGCCGTTTACTATCTCTTCAATCTTGGCAATTACCTCATTGTAAGCCTGGGCATCCTCTTTGGCCTTAGCTAATCTTGCAGCATAGGCGTTGATAACGTGCTTTTCTATAAAGTTATTTGCAAGAGCATTACCCTGTGCATCTACTATATTAGGCAGTTTGATTGCTGAAGGTAGATTACAGGTGTTCTTGCCATCGTTGCGATCTGTAGGGTCAAAGGTGATAACCCTGTCTTTACCATTAGCCTCAAGATAACCTACAATGTCAAGCTCTGTAACAAGGCTGTCATAGTTGGAGCCGCCAAACAGAGGCACATATTTGAAATTGTCACCCTCTTGCTGTGTCTGTCTGTGAGCAACAAAGATGAGGTGTTTGTTAAGCATATTCACTTTGCGGCAGAAAGCTGTAAACTCACACTTGCGCTCACCATAACCCTGCAAGGTGAGTGAGCCGTTTGCTTTACCTATCTTAGGGGTTTTGGCTATGATGTATTCAGCCATATAGTCAAGCAGCTTGCCACCTGTGTCTATGATAATAGTCTCATAAGCAGATAAATCTTCGTTGAGAACATCTAAAACATCCTGGTATGATGATACTTGTACGGTGTCACTTATATGGCCGTAATTAACACGGTGTACACCATTGTCACAGTCAATCATAAGAGGTTTAGGGGCTGATAATGCAAGACTTGACTTGCCTACACCTGCCTGTCCGTAAACCAACATTTTTACTTTGGGTTGGAATACCAACTCCATTTTTTTTTTAATTAGTCCCATAGTATTAGAAATTATAATTTAGATTAGAAATTAGAATAACACTGCCTGAAGCCCTTTAGTAACCGAAGCTGTGATGTAATACCCTGCACCGCCAAATAGCGTTGATACTGCGTTAATTTTGGTTAGCGCAGAGCCTAAGAATGAATCAGAAGTAGAGGTAACATAAATATAGCTGCCGAAACGCTCTACTTTATTCTCTGGGAATTGCTCAGTAAGAACATCTACCATTGTGTTCAATCTTGCTTCTTTTGCAATCTGCTCATCTGTAAGAGCTTTGTTTTCAGAATCTGTCATAATGATTAGTATTAGATTGGTAATAGAATGTATTAGAAAAAGTAGTGGGGTGAAGAGGAATCGGACCTCTATAACTCTGAGCCTCACGGCTGAGAGGTTGGCAGTGGATATTTACCCATTCATTTCAGACTAAGTAGCCTTACACTTAAAATACTTTTATTCAATATGAAAAAACTATACGCAGAAGTAAAGAACTAACCAGCCCACCCCTTGTGTAGCCCCCACAGCAGAGCTACTGATTATATAACCTAAAAACATATTCAAAATGGCCCATCCTGCTGTGCGGATGTTTATTGCTATACCTCTCTTGAGAGGTAAAAGTCTCTACCCATATAGGCTAATACACCGGCTATAATTGCACCGATAAATGATACCTTGACAATAGCTGCTACTATGACGATAAGTGCTAACAAGTAGCATATAATGGCTGATATAATGGCGTTTGATTTCATAGCTAACAATAATATGTGTATGATTGTAATTTTTCTGTTATGTCTCTATCTGTAGGATTATCCCAGTCTGCATCAAAAAACCAGGCTACAATGCTTACAGGCTTGTTTACTATTGTGCCAGATACTGATGGTGGAACCAAGTATGAGCCGCTGTCGTAGGTCAAATCAGCTTCACACCTCAGCTCTACATCTATCTCTATCCTACTTTCTTCATCTCTTAGGATAGTGGTGTTGATACCCTCTTCAAAATCTTCATTTCTGAGGTATCTCTGTGCGAGTGTTATTGCTTTCTTTAATGCCTCGCTACTAACTATATTGCTCATACTGCCTGTTGTTTAATTGCTAAGATTTGACTTTTCAGATAACGAGGTTTGCCGTTTACCTCTTTCACTTTAAGCAACCCCTTATCTCTCATCCTCATTACTGTCTGGTCGCTCACATTGAGTAATTTGGCTACCTCTCTCTGTTTTAAATAAACCTCAGAGAAAGATTTGTACTTCCTATACTCTTTGGCTTCATTCTCAGATAATAACATACCCGCTTGTTTTAACTCTGCCATTATCTGCTCTTTGGTTATCTGTGCAATTCTCGCTGCAAATGCGTGCAGCTCATTGCCTGTGATAGTTATTGTATCCATAACACTGAATATTTATCTTGCTCTGTACTCTGCATTAGGGGCTTGTAACCCTCACAGATTAACTCTGTGGCTGCATTACAGACTTGTCAAACAACTTGCATCTTTCGTAAAGGTCAGCCAAGTGTCTTATGGCTGTTTAACTCTTTTTTGTCGGCGAAACTTTGCGCTATCCCAGCGTTTTCTATCCGTACAGGCAGATGCGCCTTATAATCTATTGTGTGTCCCTCTATATTGTAAGGTCTTACACTTGTGCTGCCTTGCTATATGTCGGGTGTGCTTTGTTTCGTTGCTCTGCACTTAGTCCTGTTAACCTTACTCTGTAATGTGCCACGCTAACTGCTTCATCACAACTACTGCTGCACTTTGGATTTGTCCTACATTTATTTTACATTTGTTTTGCAAATCCTAATGCAAAGGTAAACAAAATTTAGATTGATGCAATAGAAAACTAAAGAAATTTAGCCTCTATTGGTAAATTTATTTTTATATGACTGAGAATAAACAACTTAAAAATGTGATATTTTGGCTTCAAAGTCAGGGGTATATTAGTAGTCAGAAGGATTTAGCAAAAAAACTTGGCTATAATGAAGCTTTTGTATCTCAAATGGTAATAGGAAAAAAGGCTGTTTCAGGTAATTTTATTGAGAAAATAATCCTTTTTTCCGAAGGCAAGGTAAATGCTGATTACCTCAATGGAATGGATGTCCCTATGCTTATTTCTGATGTGGAACAAGTAGAGCCATCTAATATGTCGCAAATTCCAGCGGCAAATCAAAAATACATTGAAGCCCTTGAATCTTTATTAACCTATAAGGATAAAGAGATTGCTGAGTTGAAAGCATTGAAGGCAGAACTGGAGAATAAGATTGCAAGACTTCAAAGAACAACTGATAATCAAGAGGCTTAAACAAGCCTCTGAAGCTATCCGAGGGCATTAAGCTGATTGAATAGGTCCTTAACTTCCTCTGTTAGCTGTCTGATTAAGTCGTTCTTCTGTTCCAACTGATGTAATAACTCCTCAGTGCGGAACTTGTAATCTTGAGCTGTCATAATGATGAATTTTGATAGTTTAACAATATGGCTGCATTTTGGTTGCAGTTCTTTGTTAAACTTAATGATATTGCAACAGGATTAAATTTCTGTTAATAGTGAACTAAATTGTATAACCTTAAAATATAGAATGTTATGAGGAAATATTTATGTCTTGTGTGTGTTATTTTAATGAGTTGTAATCCTGTAAGACAAATAACAACAGAAATCTCACTGCCAATTGAGGATATTTACTTTTCTTTTATACAGAAGAATCCTAATTGGCAACAAAATGATATAATTTATCAAGAGAAAATGCAGGAGTTAAAAAAAATAATTGATGATACACTACAAAAAGATAATATACTCTGTGGTATCCCAATGGAAGTTGAAGGGATGAATAGGAATGATAAATTAAAATTAACAATTGTGCATTTAGGAAGTTGGCTAGCTAATAAATATATTTTAGACTATGTAGGAGGATTGTCTGAAGTAAATGTTGATGTTTTTGCTGAAATAAACGATGATATTGTAGCTAAACTGAATGATTCACAAAAGTATAGACTATATGGGCAATTTATATCACGGTTAGAAACAATGGGGCAAATTAAATTTATATATGGAGAGAAGCCACATTCAGTTTACTCTCCATCTGTACGGATAAGTAGAGATATTCCTTATGTATCTTCAGCTAGAGAGTTTAATTTGGGAATACTGTATTTTAAAGCTGATTCGTTGGTCCCTGTATCAAGTGCAAATGCAAGAAGTAAAATAATTACTACAATGAAAGGCGGCGAGGTGATAAACAAGGATACTATTGATGTTTTAAATAGATTTTAAATCTTCTAATATGGAACTCCGAGAATTTGTAAAGAACACGATAATGGAGATAGGAAATTTGTATTTGCATTTGTAAAACAGATTCCATACATTTGCAAAAGTATAAATCCAAATGCCAGTAGGCTGGCTTAAAATATCCGATGCAGATAGGTCTGTTATAAGCCACCTGAAAAGGTGGTTTATTTGAACATAATTTGAGAATATTTGTTTTATATAAAATAATCTATATATTCGCATAAAAAAATAGGATTTTCACAGCCCTTGGGGCGATTTACAATAAGCTATGCTTGATTATCACAGCCACTAACCCGTTTAGTGGCTTCATTTTTAAATACAAGATATGGGTAAGAAGGTTATAATTTTAGTTGATGGACAAAATCTCTACTACAATTTGAAAGATTTGGGCCTTGTTGAAAAGGATATTGATTGGACAAAACTATTTGCATCTTTTCTATCACAAGATGATGAATTGGTGCGTACATACTGGTTTAGGGCGCAAAAGGTATTGGATAGTTTTTATACAAAAGATGCCTTATATAATCAGTTCTATTGGAAAAGGCATCGTGTTCATCACGACCATTATAAAAATAAGCAACTTGATTTAATCCCCAAAAATATCCAGGAGGAAGCCGATGCTCATTGTAAGGAAATTCTTGATTGGATAGATGAAGCGAGAAAGAATTTTGCCAAGTTGGAATATGCCTACGACCAGCTATCAATGGAGAATGAGGATATAGAAATTGTGAAAAAGGGTGTTTTGAAAATAGACCCTTATTCAAAAAAATATTTAGGAGAAAAAGGTGTAGATATTGCCCTTGCTGTTAAAATGATCTCCTTGAGCGTGAATAAGAAATGTGATAAAATTATTCTTATAAGTGGAGATTATGACTATGCAGAGGCAATAAACTTTGTTAAGGATAATATGACGAAAATACACATAGTGAGGATGCATAAGGGGTATCCTCCTAAAAGCAAAAGTATGTCAAGAGACCTAAGCGTGCTTGCTGATAGGGTAATAGATGTTTACGAAGCAGATGTAAGGAGTAAGTTCTTAAAACAGAACTCTTAGATTGTCCAGGTTTTGACAGCTCTGTTTTTGTCAAAAATTAAGGGTGGTAGCCGGATGGTTACCTCCCTTTTACTTACCTCTCTGTTGAGATTTCCATTTTAGATACTCTTCCATTTCGTTTGGCTCAAGTATATACAGAAAAACTTCAGAATTATAACCTAACTCATTGATAAATGAACAGCAGTTAAACAGGTCTTTGTTTTTGGCTAATTCTGTGGCAATATCTCTGCATTGTTCATCTATAATATGTCCTTTGCTACAGATGCGCAAATCATCAATAATCTGGTGTGATTTTAATATCCTCATAGCTTTTATTTAAAATTACAATACCCTAAAGTTACAATATGGTTATGACCTCCCTCGTTAGAAAAGCCCATTACAGCATATTCTATTTCTCCCCACCATATAGGCAGCCTTTCATCAATAATGGGATTTGGCTGTATGTGAATGCCGGTATATGGGCAAGGGTTGGGATGGCTCATATGCTTGAAATATTCTACAATGCTATTTAATCCACAATGGCAGCAAATTACAGTTTTTAAACTCCCTTCTAAGCTTCCCCTATGTTCTCTAAACCAATATAAAGGTGGGTCTGCAACTCTTACATTTTTCTCTATAAAATCCTGCATATCGTGCTGAAATTTTACTATATCCCCTAAATTTATTGTAGAGGAAAATTTTTTATCAAGTTTAGTATAACTTCTTTTCATAAGATTCTTTATTACCTAATGTTTTATTCAACTCTCTCAATTCTTTTATAATTAAGGATAATCCATAAGAAATGAGCATACCTGTCAAAGCTATTGTTAAGCATAGAAATGAAAGCATTAAATTTTGCATAACTATTCCTCCTTTTTCTCTACCAGCTGTAATTGTTGTTTTCAATTATATTCAGTTAAAGTGGAAAAATCGTAGTCATTCTCTTCTTCAAGCTCCTTTATAAGTTGAATATCCTCTTCTGTAAACTCAAATATAGGACTGTATTTAAACTCTGGGACAAACAATAAGCCAAATTCAGAATCTTCTGGCTCTGAAGATAAAGAAGAATTGCATATTTCTTCTAATATGCGACAGAGTAAATTTTCAATTTTATCAGATTTATTCATAATTATTTATCCTCCTTTTTAGTCAATTGTAATTCTGCGCCACAACAAGGGCATTTAAAACAATCTGTTGAAACTTTATTCTTGTGGCTATCAAATAATTCTGTAATATCCACATCAAGGGCATTAGCAATATCTGTAAGCCTTTTTAGTGTCGGATTACCTTTCAAACTCTCATACAAGGATTGGTATGTAATGCTTAATTCGGTGGCAAGATCGTGAAGGGTAATACCTTTCTCTTTACAGATAGATTGAACTTTTAACATAGTATAAGGGTTTAAATTTTATGCAAAGATATATAAATAAGAGTAAATATTTATATAATTTTAAAAATATAAGGAAAAACTGTGAAAAATATTTGCATATATAGAAATATACCCTTATCTTTGCATTAACAAACAAAGGATAAACCCTAATATAAATAATTATGTCAACTACAGATTACAAAAACACTTTAGCTTACGCAGTAGCATTTATTTTTAATACATCTGGTGCAATCAACTTTATGATGGGTAAAAAGACTTATCAATATATAAATACAGTCTATGATCCCAGACAAGACGGTAGAGGGTATAACACAGTGGTAGTTCTTTATGATTATTCTAAACAACAGTATATAGCTCTGAACGTAGATGACGAGAAAGTAGGTAGTAAAAAGGTGGTATTGATGTAATACCACCTGTAAGATAACAAGCATAATTTACAAACCTTCTAACCACCCTTTTTATTATGGCACAAAAGAACCTATACACAGTTGAATGGCTGGATGATTATGGCGAGGTTTATGAGATAATGGATGATTTAATCTTTAATGAAATGGTCCACTATAGACAACAGGCCAAATATCTACATCTCGATATAAGAGTGGCAAAACAAAAGTAAATAATCTAATATAGCAGCTAATTATCCAATACAAATTCTAAAATTCCAATATTATGAGTACCGACAGAAAACTACAATTGAGCCAATTGATGCAGAATGCCTGGATGTTTGTTAAGAACTATGGTTTGACAATGAAAGAAGCAATGGTAAAGGCTTGGGGTATCTTCAAACTTAAAGGCCAAATGTTGAGGGGTATAGTTAAATTTTTCTACACAAAGGTAGATGGTTCTACTCGTATGGCTTGGGGTACACTTAAGGCTGATTTGCTACCTCAGAGAGAAACAGAGGGTAAGCAGAGAAAAGCAAATGCCTCAGTGCTTTGCTACTACGATACAGACAAGCAAGAATTTAGAAGTTTCAAGCTGGTTAACTTTATGAATATAGCCTAATACAGGTAAATTCTTGACATTATTCTGTCAGTCAAAACAATACCCCTCTTTTGTAAGGGTGTAGGTATTGTTTTTTTTACCTTCGTTGTTGATATATAGTGTATTATGCGTGTAGAGAAGGTAAAAATATCCAAACTCCATTCTAATAGGGGGCAAGTAGCAGGGTTACCAAAGAATCCAAGAGTAATCCGAGATAGTCGTTTTGCTACCTTAGTACGCAGTCTAAAAGAAGATCCGGAAATGCTCCAGATAAGGGAGATAGTTGCCTATGATAACAGCGGGGAATTGGTTGTTATTATGGGCAATCAGCGTTTTAGAGCATTGCAGGAACTTGGGATTAAAGAGATTGAGGTTAAGGTTCTTCCACAGAATACACCATTAAACAAACTGAGAAGATATGTAGCCAAAGATAACTTCTCTTATGGAGATTACGATTTCAAGGCATTGGAAGAGGATTGGGATACCGAGGAGCTTGAAGATTGGGGTATGGAATGGCCGGAGATAGGTGGTGGTCATAAAAAGAAAGAGGAGGAGCCACAAGAGAAAGAGGATAGTGAGGTGGAATCGGACAGTGTGGATGATTTCTACTCAATGATGCTTGGAGATAGGCTATACAGTTCGGATAATGAGTTTGATATTCCATTGTTGCTGAAGGAGCAGCAGCCTTCTAATGGTGTTCTTTTGCCATTTGCTGCTTGGGGTGCGGATAGTAGGCAGCGGAAAGATATAGCAACATATTGTTTTTATGTAGAGGATTACAGATTTGAAGCTATCTGGAAGAATCCTCTTATTGTATTGGAGGGTGGAGTTCAGGCAATAGTAGAACCGAATCTGTCTTTATTTGACACAACTCCGATAGCTTATGGGTTACAGCAAATATACAAGAAGAGATGGATTGCCCGTTACTACCAGGAGTGTGGTATTAAGGTATATGCCGACCTTAATGTATCCAAGAAGTTTTACAAGTACAACGTAATGGGTATTCCAAAAGGTTATAATGCTTTTGCTACAAGGGGATATGCAGACAGATTGGAGTATCTCAAGGAAGAGATAGAGATAGCAAGGGAGATTTCTGGCCTTAAGGAGCCAAATATGATTATTTATGGTGGAGGTGGAACTGTAGAGAAGATTGCTAAAGAATACGGATTGACTTACATAGAGCAGTTTATGCAGAATAAGGGGAGGTAGGGATGGCGAAAACGAGCGGAGGAATAAGACCTATTCAAAAAACAGTTGATTATGACAAAAAGAATGAGCAGGTCCGTAAGGAGACATTAGAATGGGCTGATAGTATAGCAAATAAGCCAATAAGGTTTAGTATTACTAATGGTATTAAAATGGATGTAGAGGTATCAAAAGCTGATATAAAAAAATTAGTATATAAAAGTATAAAGGATTCAAAATTTAATGCGATAAAAAATAAACTTGCTCAGGATGTTAAAGGATATATCAAGAAGGCTAAATATGTGGGTTGGAGGGAGACAGAACCGAATAAGCATTTTGAATCAGCGTACTTTGTATACTATAATAGGACTTTAGGGGCCAATACATATTTAAGCTTGAGAAGAATGAAAAACTCCAACATCTACAAACCTTATATGATAATGGATACGAAAACTTTTAATGAGAATAAAGATAAGATAAAAACAAAAATGCCACCAAAATAATTTGCTTGTCCCGATCACGGCGCTACTCTTTCATTTTGATGGCATCCTATCTCACAACAAAGATAGGTATTATAAATAATATAACAAAACATTATTGAAAAAGTTTTTGCAAACCCTACTGAAAAACTAAAGCAAAACAATTGTAAAACAAAATAAATAAACGGTGAATAAACGGTGGTTATGGGTTCAAAGGAAAATATAGCAGAATTGGGGAGGAAAACAAGGTTTTCTAAAGAGAACCAGCCAGCCAATAAAGGCAGGAAGCCTAAGATATACTCTCAGCTCAAGAATGTATATAAGATATCCCACGAGGAATATAGGGATGTGATAATGTATCTGATGCAGCTGTCTAAAGATGAGATAGTGGCATTGTCTAAGGCTGATGATACCCCTATATGGGTTGTCAATATGTGTAGAGCATTCTTGGGTGATTGCCAAAGAGGTTCATTCTACCTATTGAGTGATGTGGTGGATAGGATGTGGGGTAAAGCGGAAGCTAAAACAAAAATGGATATTACGTCCAATGGTAAAGAGGTGGGAACTCAGATTGTGTTCTCTCCTACGCCATTAACAGAAAGAGATATACAGGAAATAAAAGAAATACAGAGTGGCGGGAACAAGGAAAATAGCACTGACACCGGTCTTTCAGAAGCTTGATGCAGCATATAACTCTGGAAGGTTTAATGCGTATGTATTGGAGGGCGGCTCACGTTCAAGTAAGACCTATTCCATCATACAGTTTTGGATAAAGTATGCCCAGAACCATCAGGACAGGCAGAGGAGGGTGATTGTTTCCCGATTAAAAGCCACCTGGCTAACATCTACAGTAGTCAAGGACTTTATAGACATCCTTAAAGACTACGGCTTATATAACAAAAAAGACCATAACAAATCAGTGGGAGCGGGTATATACACCCTCTTTACCACTGAATTTTGGTTTTTGGGGTTGGATGATGAGCAGAGAATACACGGTATGCGTTCCGATGCGTTTTGGATAAATGAGGCTGTAGAGGCAAGCTTTGATGATTATGCCCAACTGATGCAAAGGTGTTCTGGGTTTGCAATATTGGATTATAACCCCTCTTATGATGAGCATTGGATTTATGATAAGCTATGCAAGAGGGATAAAACTTATTATATGCACTCCACTATGCTGGATAACCCGCTTATTCCAGACAATGCAAAAGAGCAGATATTAAGTTATGAGCCTACGGAATATAACATAAGGCAGGGAACGGCAGACAAAAGGAAGTGGCAGATATATGGATTGGGGCAAAGAGCATCATTGGAAGGTTTGATATATCCCAATTGGAGCTATTGTAAAGAGCTGCCTAAAAATGTTGGAAAGCACGGTTATGGGATGGACTTTGGATTTACCAATGATTTTACAGCTATAATTGAATGTGTATTTGTTGGTAATAGTCTCTATTTGGATGAGAAGTGCTATCGTACACAGATGGAATCAAAGGATATAATCAATTTTTATAAGGAGATACCACGATTAAAGGTTATATCAGAGAGTGCTGATCCAAGGCTGATAAGAGAGATTGGAAATGCCGGAATCAGTATTTTCCCTGTTGCTAAAGGGCCGGATAGTATAGTTACATCAATATCCGTAATACAAGGTTATAAGATATATGTAACAGAAAGAAGTCAGAATTTAATTAAAGAGCTGAAAAATTACACTTGGATGTTTGATGAGAAAACAAAAAAGTTTGTCAATAAACCAGCACAAGGGCAAGCAGACCATTGCTTAGACGGATTTAGGTATTGGGTTATGGGAGAGCTTATGGGCCGAATCCAAACCCCTAAGTCTATAAATAACATATTTGCACATTAACACAGAGAAAGATGAAAATTGAAGAGATTTTGGCACTGCCAACCATAGAGGAGAAGATAACCTACCTTAAGAAAGGCAGGAAAACAGCGCAGCCCGATGTAAAGCAGCTCTATGCTGATTGGAATCCTCAGCTGCACGAGATAATGACCGATAAGGACAAATACCCGAACATCAAGATACAGACCAAAATGGAGACTGCGATATTTGATGAGAATACGGGTAAGACATATATAGAGCCGGCACAAACAAAATCCGTTGAGCCAAACAGGATTGCCATCCCTCTTGAGCAGGATATTGTCAATATTCATACAGCCTTTACGGTGGGAACAGAGCCAGCAATGGAGTGTAACCCTGAAGAGAGTGAAAAGGGGTTGTTTTCCACTCTTAAGAGGGTGCTTGACAAGAATAAAATCAAGTATCAGAACAAGAGGATTGTCCGCTCTTGGTTGTCAGAGCAGGAATGTGCCGAGTATTGGTATGTAACTGAGGACAACGAGGGATTTTGGAGCAGAATACTCTCCAAATTGGGTATAAAAATGAATGTCAAGCCTCAGCATAAGTTAAAGAGTGTTTTGTGGTCTCCATTTAGAGGGGATAAGCTATATCCTTTCTTTGATGAGCAGGGTAATATGGTTGCTTTTTCAAGGGAATACAAGCGAAAAACCATAAAAGATGTGGAAATAACCTGTTTTATGACTGTAACAGATAAGAAGGTTTATATATGGGAGCTATCTTCTGAGAATACAGAGTGGACTGAAAAGAAGTTTGAACATAAATTTAAGAAATTGCCCGTTCTCTACTGTTACAGAGCAGAAGCATATTGCAACAAGATAAGAAGTATCCGTATCCGCTTGGAGAAATTGATTTCTTCCTATGCAGATTGTATAGATTATCATTTCTTCCCAATCCTTAAGCTGTTTGGAGACTTAGACCCTAACACAACCCAACTGTCTGGTGAGATGAGAAACAGAATAGTTCAGCTTACAGGGCAGGGAGCCAATGCAGAATACCTCACTTGGAACCAGGCGAGTGAAACGGTGAAACTTGAATTGGATTCTCTCACAGAGAAAGCCTATTCAATGACTAACACTCCAAGAGTGATGCCGGAGAATCTTAAGGGATTAGGAACATCATTCTCTGGTGTATCATTTAGGTATATGTTTATGGGCGCACACTTGGCTGTTGAGAATCACGCTGAGGAGATTGGCGAGTTTATGCAGAGACGTGTGAACTTCCTCGTATCAGCAATAGGCTCCATTAACACAGCATTTGAGAAACCTGCTGAGACTATTGATATAGATGTGAAGATTCAGCCTTATATGATAGACTCCGAGAGAGATAAGGTAGATACAGCAGTGGCAGCGGTAGATGGTGGTGTATGGACCAGAAGAGAGGGTATAATGTTTGCCGGTAATGCAGATATGATTGAAGAAAACCTTAAGGAGATAGAGGAGGATAGAGCAGAGCGGGATATGCATAACAACAACAAAATTGGCTTTAAGTAGCAAACAACCTTTATAATCTATGTGTGTGAGACTATCAGTTTTTAACGGCTGATAGTCTTTTTTTTGACTTGGAATTTCAAGTCAAAACATAGTCTTACAAATACTTACTTGTAAAAAAGAGTGTTGTTATATTGCACCATAACAAATTTTGATAGAAATGTCAGTACAAGAAAAGATTTTAGCGGGATTGCAACAGAAATTTACTGGGGCTGATAACGCAACATTAGTACGGATAGCTACCAAGAAAGCTGAGGGCATAACCGATGAGAGCCAAGTACAGGAAATTATTGATGGAATTGGTTTCGGGGATGTGATGCAGGTTTATGGTGATGTCCGAGTGGGGGATGCAACCAAAAAGGCGATTATGTCTTATGAGGCTAAGCATAACCTTAAAGATGGAAGACCGATAGAACAGCAAGAGGGACAGCAGCAGGAGCAGAAGAAGGATGAGATTCCAGCTTGGGCGCAAGCTCTAATAGATTCCAACAAAGCTCTTACTGAGAAGGTGACTGCTTATGAGGCTGAGAAATCAGCTTTAGAAAGACAGGCCAACATTTCTGCCAAGGCTAAGGAGTACGGGATTCCAGAAAACCTCGTTTCAATGTTGAAGATTGCAGATGATGCAGACCTTGACACTTATATGAAGGATGCAAAGCAGACATTTGCTAACCTTGGATTTGAGGGTGTTGTTCCGCCATCACAAGCGGACAAGCAGGAGAAGAACTCCGAAGATATTGCTGCGCTTATAAATAAAGGCACAGCGGAGATTGTTAAACAACAAAACTAAAGTATTATGCCAGCAGGATTTAAGTACGATGTGAATCCAATTGAGAAAGTGATGTCTGAGATGTGCCGTTTTGAGACAGTGTACAGACTATCGGGCGGCTTCAATTTGGATATCAGCAATCTATCGGGTGTGGCTGCTATTCCGCCTCTAACACCTATAGTTGTAGATTTCGTTACACGCAAGGCTGTAGCGGTAATCAATGTTGAGGTAGTGGAGGATATTGTTGCAGGAGCTACCTCGTTGAAAGTGAAAAAAGGCTCTTTGGTTTACAATGGTATCCATTTGGGTAATGGTTCTACAGGTGGTACAGTTACTGCTGTAGACAAAGCCAATGCAGATTACGATGTTGTAACCTTGGCTGAGGGTTCAACCCTTGCAGCATCAAAAGGGGCTGTATTGTTTGAGGCTACTGCCGTAGGTGGTAAAAACCCTAAAGCAACAGCTAATTTCTTGAACTATGCTTGGACTAAGGTTGTAGAGGGTGCAACAGTTACAGCTATCGGCAGAGCATATGAAATCAGACCTACAAGGCTGATTGCTCCTATCTCAGAGAAGGACAAAGCGACCTTGGGAGATAGATTCCTATTTACTTATTAAAGAATGGAGGGTATAGATTATGTTTTTGACTATTGAGACATTGTTTAACGATGCGAATATCGTTAAGGCGGTGATTGACCGTGTGCAGGCTCTCCGTTTGGATACTATCTTCTGGAAGAAGTATTTGGACTTTGAGGAGACCAAATCAAGGGTGTTTAAGACCTACCTTGGAACCGTTACAGGTGTAGTTGCGGGTTCTGTTATTGACAGAAACTCCAACAAACCTCTAAGAGAGAGAAAGTCTTTGGGTTCTGGCTTTGGTGAGGTGGCATATATGGGCGACCGTTACCAGATGGATAATGACCGCTTGGATATGCTACAGGAGCTTATCACTAAGTTCAACGCAGCTAAGACCTCAGATCAGAGTGCAGCCTTGAATGATATTATCAACTATATCGTTGATGATATGAGACAGGTGCTTCTTGCTCCTCATAAGAGAATGGACTTGGTTGTTGGTGAGCTTCGTTCTAATGGTACAGCTACCGTTAAGGTGGATGATAATCCACAGGGCATTGAGATGTTGGATATGATTCTTCCTGTTAACAGAATCGTTCCTGTAGCAGAGGATAAGAACCACTTTATCCAGTATCTGATGAACCTTGTAGTATCATTGAGAACCAAATTTGGCAACTTCACCTCTATGGAGATGAACCGTTCCACCTTTATTAAGAACATCGTTAATTCTGCCGATTTTGGGGATTTCTACAAGCAGCAGCTTGACCAGAGAGAGGTTCAGATTGCAGCAGGCTTGATGTCAAGTGAGATGGCTTCAAGTATCTTCAGAGGTTTGGGCTTGCCAGCCATCGTTATCAACGAGGATATGGTAGAGTTGGCAGACGGTACATATAAAGAGGTATTCCAGGACAACAGAATCTCATTGTTTACAGGTCCTAAGCAGGGTAAGATGCGTTGGCATACTCCTTATGAGATTACTGACCCTATCCCTGGTAAGACTTATACCCGTTCAGAGGGCGGTATGTATATCTCTAATGTGAGAACGGAGGAGGGCCGCTTTATGGAGTACGGTTGTGAGTGGATTCCAGAGTTTACTTCTCCAAATAAGATTACTATTCTTGATTTGGATACAATGAATGCATAATGACAGTACAAGACTACATACAACAGAGATTTCAGACCTTCGGCATATCCTTGTCGGAGGCTGACCTGTTGGATATCTGCTTCACTGCTAATATAGACTTGGGAGATGAGCTATGTTCGGATAACCACAGTATGGTTAATGTCGGTATAGCGAAGTTTATCCCAGCTTTATTGCTTAGAGCTACATCCGTAGGAGAGAGTGGTTTTTCTATGTCTTGGGATATGAACGGGATTAAGAACTACTACTCATACCTATGTAAGAGATATGGTCTCAAAGATGAGATAAACACAGATAAACCGAGAGTTAAGTTTCTATGATTTTTACACCTCATATCTTACAACGTAGGGTTCTTGGCGAGCCGCAGAGGGATGAATATAACAGGGTTATACCCGATACAGCGGAACGATGGGTGGATGTGTGCCGGTGCAGATGTGATGATAACGATACAATGTCGTTCAAGTCTGATAATGGCTCAACATACACACCAAGATACCATATTGTTTGTGAAGGGCAGCAGAGCATCCCAGCAGGAGAGTATATCCGCTGTATCTGTGAGGATGGTTGCATCCGAGGAGAGGGTGAGGTATATAGGTCAAAGAGATTAAATTGTATGCCATATAGCGAGGTTTGGATATGATAACGCAGGGAGATATATACAAGATACTTTACAGAGATTGTGAGGTGTTTGAGTTGCCAAGATTCTCACCGGATAATGTCCCAAAGGGGAAGGTAACCCAAGAGAGAATCGTTATCATACCTAAACGTGGTACTCCCGATATATATTGGGAGAAATGCTATGTAGAGGTTAATTTCTGTGTTCCTGACAAAAACGAGGCAGCTGATGAAATCCGCTTGGCAGAATTGGAGAGATGGGCTATTTCGGAGCTTAAGCGCAAGTCAGGCCTTTGGGATGAAACCAGATATAGATATTCTAAGGAGAGTAGTAGTTATGAGACAGATGAGGAGCTTGGTTGTCATTATGTAAATGTGAGATTATTGTTTGAAATTCAAAATGTATTATAAATATGGAACTAATTAGCGCAGTAGATATTAAGAAATTGTGGTATGTGGGAACCGACAAATTCACTGAGGATTTGACCGGCCCGCTACTTGCAACTATCCTTGAGAGTGCTACAGAGGTAATCAATGTACACCAGGATACTTGGACTATCGAAGAGGCTGAGGCGTCGCAGGATACTTATAAGAACCAGCTTACAGGTAACACCTATCGCATGGGTTCAAAGACTATGGGTGATATAACCTACAACTGGACTATTGGCCAATACGACTATCAGACCAAAGCTGATTTGCTCGGTGGTACAGCTACTGAGACTTCTTGGAAAAGAGAGAGGGGTGCAGTAACTAAGTATATGGGTATTATCGCACTTACAGAGGATGATCAGTATGCGGTATTGCCTAAAGCAAGCATCTCTGCAAGACAGGCACAGACAGATGGTGCTGTAGGTCTTGCTGTGGTGGCTACAGCATTGGAGCCAGACAATATAGAGATTTCTTCTGAGTATTGGTTTGATGCTTCGGTTGTTAAAGCAGTCTAATTGATTGAGTAAATTTTTAATTGTGTGTGGAGGAGTGGGGGGAACCTTACTCCTTTTTTAGTTTAGATTATGGAAAAAGCAGCAAGAATAGTGGCAGATGCCATCTTGGGGAGAGATTATAAGACTGTTGTAGTAAATAATAAGGCTTATACTATATATCCTCCCACAATAGCAGTATTAGCGGGTGTGGCCCGCCATTTTGCAACACTGGAGAATGGAGATTCCATCAAGGATATACTGATGTCCTTTAAAGATATGAAGCAAGCCTGTTCGGCTCTCTCTTGGCTCATACAGGGGGATGATAAGCTGACAGAAGAATTGGCACAAGGCTCATTTACTGAAATTGTAGAAGCATTGGATGAGGGACTATCCCTTATCAGTGTTGAGGATTTTATAAAGCTGTCAACTTTAGTGAGGAGCGTGCTAAGGCTGACAGCAAAACAGAGATGATAGGTAATGATACACTCTTGGGACAGATTGCAACACTCATTGAAACTCTGCATTTGTCTTATGAAGAGGTAGTTTACAAGATTCCTTACAGAAACTTGCTAATTATGCAAAAGGACCGGCTACACGCCTGTATTGGGGATAAAGTAAAGAAAGTGTCGGGCAAAGATATGGCAGCAAGGAGGGGTAAGAAAAAATAAAAAGTAATGGAGTTTAAAGGGGATACATCTGGCTTGGATGAGCTGATTAGACAGATAGATGAAAGAACAGATACCGTGCTGACAGAGGTTGGGCGGGAGGCTTGTAGGCTGGCCCAACAGGATGGTAATTACCAGAACAGAACGGGCAATCTGAGGAATGGCAACGGGTTCTGCATCGTTAGGGATGGCGAGGTGGTTAAGATGGAAGTTTTAACCGATGGGGCGCATCCCGAAGCAGTAGAAAAGACAGAGAATCTTATGTTGTACTCTTCCAAGAGTGAAGATGGGTTGTATCTGGCTAATGGTATGGAATACGGCTCCTTTGTGGAAAGCAGGGGGTGTGAAGTATTGATGAGTAAGAAACTATATGCTGCAAGGCAAATTAAAAAGAAACTATAATGGCAGGAATTATAACAAATGTAGATAGTGATATTAGTAAACTTAGGAGCCTTAAAAAAGAGATTGAACAGGTAAAAAAGGCACTTAAGGGCATTGATATTAAAGTTGATGTGGATATAGCCAAAGATTTGGAAGCACAGCTGAAAAGTCTTACAGGGCAATATGATGAGCTTTCTAAAAAGGTGGCTGAGATTGATGGTAAAATTGCCCAATCAACAAAGAGTATCAATGATTCCACTGAAAAGATTATTAAGGCACAAGAGAGTATATTGAAAGCCTCTCAGAGTGAGGGACAGACTTCTAATGCTCAAACAGCAACTGTTACCAATATTCAAACTGCTGCTGTGCAGGCTCAAGCTGCTGCTTATTCAGACCTTAAGGAAGAGATAGATAAGGTGTTGGGTTCAAGGGCTGAGAATATCAAAAGGCTTGTTGATGAGGAGAGTAATATTAAGAGGTTAAGCGCACAAATAGCGGAATTAGAGAAAAGACAAGCCAGGTTGGGGTATTCTAAAGGTAGAGCGCAGGAAATAGCTAATCTTAAAAATGAGTTACTTGAAAGTAAGGTCGCTGTTGCCCAGCTTAACCAAGTGCTTAAAAACGATGCCAAATTAGGGCAATCCGCTGCCGATTCAATGACAAGATTGGGGCAGGAATTAGGCCGTATGAGAATGGCTTATAGAGAGCTTACAGATGAAGAGAAAGCATCTCCATTCGGGCAAGTTCTTAAGGCTTCAATTGAAGCCGCTGATGCTAAAATTAAAGAACTTGATTCTACAATTGGTAATCATCAAAGGAATATTGGTAACTACAAAAGGGGTTTTGATGGATTAAGTTTTTCAATACAACAAGTCGCACGAGAGTTCCCAGCCTTGGCTTATGGACCTATGGTGTTTTTTTCTGCTCTATCTAATAACATTCCTATGCTTGCGGATGAGATAAAGAAAGCGAGAGAGGAATACAATGCAATGGTAAAAGCTGGACAGAAAGGTGTACCAGTATGGAAACAAATTGCTAAATCTGTTATCAGTTGGCAAACTCTGCTTGTAGCAGGTGTAACCATCCTTACTATGCACGGTGATAAGATTGTTGAGTGGGTTGGTAAGTTGTTTAAAGGTTCAAATGCTGCTTTGAGTGCTGAAAAGGCTATAAAGAAGCTGAATGAATCTTTAGACTTTAAGGATTTGGGTAGTGATTTGGCTAATTTCCAAAGGCTGGTTAATCTTTATAGGGATTTGGGAGATAATGCAGAGGAGAAGAAGCAGTTTATTGAAGATTATAAGGATGAACTGGAGAAGACAGGTATTGCGGTCAATAGTGTGGCTGAAGCTGACAAATTGCTGATTGAAAATTCAGATGATTATGTTAATGCTATGATGTTAAGGGCAAAGGCTACAGCTGCAATGAAATTAGCTTCAGAGAATTATGGAAGAGCATTAGAAAAGCAAGCGAAGAATGCCTCTAAGATTGAGAAGAAGCGGGCAGAATTAAAAAGACTCCAACAGAAAGATGCGTCATATACAGAAGATGTAATGATGATTGATGGTACATACAGAACATTAAGTAGAGATGCACTAATAAAAAATGTACAGGATGATATAAATAGGTTAAGCGGGTATGCGGAAGAGAAATTTGCTGAAACATTGTTGACAATAATGGATAATAATCTTCAAGGAGCAGAGGATATAATAGATAAAGCTGGCTTAACTACCACTGATGAACAGAAAGTTAAGGATAAGGCAGCAAAGGAGGCTGAAAAACTGCTTGAAGAAAGACAAAGACTTCAAGAAGAAGCAAACAATATTGTCCTCAATCAGCAGAAATCCAATCAAGATGCTGAAATAAAGCTGATGGAAGAGGGTTCAGCAAAGAAGATTGCGCAGTTGAACTTGGAATATGACAGGTTGATACAAACTATCAATGAGAATGAGCAAAAGGTAAGAGCTGCACAAGGTGGAAAATTAGCCCCAGAGCAGAATGCTGTGTTTACGGCTGCCAGGGGTTTTGCAAAACAGACAAGGGATGCGGGTATTGTAGCTGTAAGAGAGGAAGAGAATAAAGAGGTGGAAAGACTGCTCAAAAAATACCAGTCTCTGTTAGAAAAATACAAAGAAACAGATAAAAAGTTTGCTAATGATAGGGCTAAACTTGTGGCTGCCGGTGCATCACAGGAAACCATTGCAGAGTTGGATTATCAGAGGGATGAAACTCTTAATGCTATTTCTCTGGAAATGGCACAACGAGAAGAGACTTTCAAATCTTGGATGGAATCAATAACTGATACGACTTTAGAGGAACTTAGAAAGGCTTTGATTTTTGCTAAAAATGAGCTTGAGATATTTGAAAAGCAGAATCCAAATAGCAAGCAGACTATTAAAGCAAGAGCCACAGTTGTTGCATTGGAGGGTGAGATTGAAAAGAAGCAGAAGAAAAGCACTGAAAAAGGCCCCGATGAGGCAGAAAAGGATTGGAAAGACCTGTACGAAACACTAAATCAAGTTTCAGACCAATTCAAGGAATTAGGCAAAGAAATTGGCGGTACTGTAGGGGAAATAGTTGGTGGTATTGGCGAGATAAGCAGTTCTGCCCTATCAATGATAAATAATATCTATGAGTTCTCAGAAGTAGCACAAAAAGGCATTGATGAAACGGCATCTAAAGCAGCACAAGCTATCCAACGAGTGGAACAGGCATCTATGATTCTTGCTATTGTTGGTACTGCTGTTAAAATTGTAACCAAAATTGTCAATCTTGCTACAGAACTACACGATAAAAAGCACGAACAGAGGATTGAAAGGCTACAGGATAAGGTAGATAACCTTGAAAAGAGCTATGAGAAATTGGGGGATGCCATTGAAGAGGCTTATTCCAAGAGTGCTGCCAAGATGTATGAGGAATTAAACAAGAATCTTGAACAGCAAAAGGCGGCAATAGAGCAGATGCAAAAAGAGGAGGAAGAAAAAAAGAAAACCGATGAAGATAAAGTCAAAGAGTATCAGGACAGAATAGATGAGATAAACAAAAAATTGGAAGAGAATGCCAAGAAAGCAGAAGATGCCATCCATGGAGAAACCGTACAACAGGCTATAGAGAACCTTGCCGATGCCTATGCTGAGGCTCTTGGCAAAGGTGAGGATAGTTGGGTATCTCTCAAAGATACTGCCAAAGAGATGATGCAGAAGATGGTTAAAGAGTCCATAAAAGAGGCCATTAAGGGTTCTGGTGCAATAGATAAAATCAGAGAAAAACTGAGAGAGTTTTATGCTGATAATATTCTTTCTCTTACAGAGCAAGAATATATCTATCAAATGACGGAGAATCTACAAAAAGAGCTTGACAGGCAGTTTGGTTGGGCTGATAGTCTGTTTAAAGAAGATACCTCCACTGAACAAAAAGCTACTTATGGCGGTTTTGAAACTATGACAAGCGAAGATTCAAAAGAGTTAAGCGGTAGGTTTACAGCTTTACAGATGGCGGGGGAAGAGATAAAGAGAGAGGCTATAGCACAGACAATCACCCTCAATGAGATAAAGGGCAGTTTGAATGCCTATTTTGCTTCAAGTGGTGGTGTAGAGGTGAAAACAAGCCTTGACAATATGCTGAATTTCGTTTCTCAGTCATATATGGAGCTACAGGATATAAACCAAAACACCTCTGAAAATGTTAAGTTATTAAAGACTGTGGAAACACATATAAAAAGATGGGATGCTAAAATTATGGGTTTATAATATGAGAGCAATAGATGAAATATTACAGAAAGCTTTGTCATTGGGAGCTTGTAATAAGTCCAATGGCGTTACAGACTGGAAAACGTTGGTCTGGTTGTTTTTCTCTCCGCAGGGGATTGAGTTTTGTGAAAAGAACAATTTTCCAACCTTGGAGATGTTCCAGGAGATTGGAGAGAATGTAGAGGGTTTCAATGTATTTGTAGATGCTGGGTT
The DNA here is from genome assembly GCA_045531975.1 of Candidatus Egerieisoma sp. Lineage (GTDB taxonomy): Bacteria > Bacteroidota > Bacteroidia > Bacteroidales > UBA932 > Egerieousia. Next base: position 54,136 of record JAZSEZ010000086.1, read on the forward strand.
ACAGAAAAGGTCCAATGATATGATGATTGGCCTTATCGGAGACACTGAGGGAGAGCTGTATTTTGATGATAACACCAAAGTACACAAAGTGGTGGTTATGCACGGTGCAAAAGCCAAGATCATCCTCAGAAACTTTGCTGTAGTTAAGCTCTACAATATCGGTGAAAACGAAGTTAAAATACACAGGGATAAAACTTCAGTAGTATTGCGATGAAAGGAGAATTGTATATAAACGGACAGGATGCCTACACTATTTGGGGTGTAGGTATGGGGGATAATTTCCTCAATAACATAGAAACCCCTGCTGCTATAAAGGATTTGCCGAGCAATGAGAGTAGGGTTGAACACGGAAAGAGGGTGATTACAGATGCTTCAGTAGTCCGTCTTGCTTCAAGGGATGTAACTCTGCAATTCCATATATGCGGGAAGAATCAAGATGATTATCTGAGCAAGAAAAAGGCATTTCAGCAAGTGCTGCAAGCTGGGGCTGTGAATATCAGTATACCATCAAGAGGAAATGAGGTTTACCATCTCATTTTTCAAGGCAAACAGGTTTCATTCTCTCAAACAATATCAGAGGGAAAACTGAGTGCCAAGTTTGAAGAACCAAACCCTGCTAATAGGGTGTAAAGATGAGAGCTTCCACTTCGGAGGCTCTTTTTTATGACTTAAATCCAACAGTCAAAACACTATAAGTCAATTTCTTTATTGTCTATCACCGAGGAGGTATCTTTACTTTGTGATGGAAATAAAAGACATACAGGGTAATACGTTGATAGATGCGATTGTAACAGAATCAGCTATCAAGATAGAGGAG